>CAJYXO010000280.1 GCA_913778765.1 uncultured Massilia sp.
AGCAGGCTGGCCGACGATACCGGCCGTCCCTCCGGATCGCTCAGGGTGAAAGCCGGTGCGCGGTCGCCGGCCTTCAGCGCACGGCCGGCCTGACCGGATGCGATCAGTTCGGCGGTGGCGCGCTCCATGACCGCATGGATTTCCGACGGCGCGAAATAGGGCGCCTTGCCGTCCCTGAAGTCGGCCTTGAAGGCATCGAGCCTGGCTTGCAGTGTCATGATCGTTCTCCTCTTTCTTACAGGGGCAGGACCGGCGCGGCCGGGAAGTCGACCGGTACGCGGGTCAGCGCGTGCAGGTAATTGGTGATGATCTTGTCGCCGATGACGACCGTCGCGTCGACCAGGTTCGCTTCGGTGTAGCCGGCGGCGAAGAATGCATCGACCAGTTCCGGCGCGGCGCGGCCGCGCTGTTCGGCGGTGCTTTTCACGAAGCGGGCCAGGGCGTCCAGCTTCGGATCGAAGGGGGCCTCGCCCTTGCGGATCGCCAGGATCTGTTCCGGGGTGAAGCCGACCATCCCGCCCAGCAGGGTGTGCGCGGCCAGGCAGTAGGCGCAGTCGTTGACCTGGCTGACCACCAGGTTGATGACCTCGCGCTCCTTCGCATTGAGCGAGCTGCGGGCGTTCTGTAGCGCCAGATAGGTGCCGAGGGCATGCTCGGACCAGGCCAGCGTGGCATACAGGTTGGGCACCTTGCCCAGGCCTTTTTCGAGCTGGGCGAACAGCGCCTGGTTGGCCGGGGTGACGGTGGCGGAAGTGGGAACGGCAAAGGTTTGCATGGTGGCTCCTGTCGTGTGGTTGAAAGTGTGTTGCGACAGGACGAACTATGCCGGCGGCGGCACGGGGCCGGTAGCGGGCGCCGGGGCATAGGACCTATTCCGGCGAAGAGGGAAGCGGCGGCGCTGGACGCCCAGCAGGAAGACCGCCGCTTCCCGCCAGTCGCGTACGAACGGTGGGACTTCGATGTGTTCGAGCGCGGCGGCGGCGCTGGACGTTCCGGCGCCGGCGCCTAGTTGCTGAGGACCGCGGCGGCGGCGTCAGGCGGCGCGGCGCCCTCCATCACCAGCACGCGTTCGGCGGCAGGCGCGGACTGCGCGGCGCCAGCCTGTGCGAAGGTGCGCACCGGACCGATCATGGTGCCGCTGGCCATGCCCTTGGCATCGGTACGCAGGGAGCCGGCCTGCTGGCCACCTAGGTAGACGCGGTATTCGGTGCCCGGCTTCAGCTTGAACACCGTGAGCTCGAGCGCATCGACCACGCCCAGCTGACGCGCCACCAGCAGGCCGCGGCCGGGTCCGGCGGGCGCCTTCAGCGTCAGCGGCAAGGAATCCTGGTTCACGCGCGGCGCCAGGTTGGCGGCGCTGCCCGGCGGCGCCGCGTGCGACAGGTAGACCAGCGCCTGCGGCGCCTGGCCGCCGGGCATGCGCGCGATCACGCGGTTGCTGGCGGTGTCGATGACCTCGACACCGTCGCCGTTTTCCAGGCCCACATAGACCCGTGAACCGTCATCCGCATTCCAGATTCCATGCGGCAGCGCGCCGGTCGGAATGCTGGCGACAAGCTGCGGGTCCTTGCCGGTGGTGTAGACCTTGACCAGGTTTTCGCCGCCGACGGTCACGTAGGCCAGCGTCTTTCCACCGACGCTGGCGAAGGTCAGGTGGTTGGTGATGAAGCCGGTGTCGATGGTGCCGGTCACGGCCAGGGTATGCGTGTCGATGCGCGTGACCCTGCCGATGTCCTTGTGGGTCATCCACATTTCCTTGAAGTCGGGCGTGAATTGCAGGAAGGGCGAGAACGGGCTGCTGACCGGGATCCGCTTGATGACCTTGTGCGACTTGACGTCGATGACGTCGACTTCCGGCGTGAAGCTCGAGACCGCGAACGCCAGTTTCCCGTCCGGCATGAACTGCACCATGCCCGGGCCGGGCGCGGTCGGGATGCGCCGCGTTTCCTTGAAGGTCGACGGGTCGATCACCGAAATGTAGTCCTCGCCGCGCACGACCACCCACACTTCCTTGCCGTCGGCGCTGAAGAAGCCTTCGTGCGGCGAGCGGCCGACATAGGTCTTGCCCTTGACCTTGTTGGTCGCGGTATCGATGAAGGTGACCGAGTTGGAACCGTTCGAGATCGCCACGAGGGTCTTGTGGTCGGGCGAAAATCCCAGTCCGTGGACGTTGATCTCGCCACGGTACAGCGGCGACAGCACGTCCGGCCGTTGGTTGCCCAGTACGATCTGGCCCAGCAGCCGGTTGGCGGCGGGGTCGAATACCGAGACCGTGTTGGTGTTCTGATCGGCGGTGTAGACACGGTCGGATGGCGCCGGGAGGGCCCAGGCGGTGTGCGTCGTGCCCAGGATGCCGGCCAGGGCCAGCAGGCGTGCGAAAGGTATCATGGTTTTTCCTTGTGGTCTGGATGGCGTGCGAGCCAGGCCCGCATCACGTTGATCTCGTTCTGCTGTTCGGCGATGATGCCGAGCGCCAGGTTGCGCAGTTCCGGGTCCTTGGTGTGCAGCAGCACCGCACGCGCCATGTCGATCGCGCCTTGGTGGTGCGGCAGCATCATGGTCACGAAGTCGTGATCCGGCCTCCCGTTCATCGGCGCGATTCGCATGCCGTGGTCCATGACCGCCATTGCGTCGTCCATCAATTGGGCGAAGGAGCGGTCACTGCTTGCCACGAAGGCGGCAGGGGTGGCGCCGTGCGGCATGGCGTGATGATGCGTTTCCTGCGCCCGCGCGCCGGTCGCGAGGCCGAACGCGCACAGCGCGAGCATCGGGAGTCGGGTGCGCATCGTTCAGCCCTGGCCGAGGGGATTCGGAGCGATATAGACGCGTACCGGCGGCGCCTTGAGATCTTTCGGGGCGATCGCCGACAGGTCGATCGCGCCGATGCTGTTCCAGGCGTTGAAGGCATAGGTGAAGCTCTTTCCGCTCACCGTGAAGTTGACCGTTTCGCCGTTGACGACGTTGACAAAGCGGGTATCGGCGCCGATCGTGACCGTTCGAGCGCCGTCGGCGCCGGGCACCAGCATGCCCGCGTCGAGCGGCGAGAACGCCTTCGGCATGGCATGGGCCGCGCCGGCGGCGGCCACGAGGACAAGGGCGAGGGAGTGGAGACGGGCATGCATGATGAGTTCCTTTCGTAATTGGGATGGCTGCATTCTGCGGCCGGAGCGCTGACGCCCGCATGACCCTAAGATGACAGTTCGATGACAGCCGGCTGACACATTTGTCACCCGCCGCCGGCGCGGATTGCGGCACAATGGCAGCGGGAGAAAGCCATGCGAATACTGATCGTCGAAGACGAGCCCAAGACGGGCGATTACTTGCACAAGGGCCTGCGCGAATCAGGATTCAACGCCGACCTCGCGCGCACCGGCCCGGACGGCCTGCACCTGGCCCTCGAACATGACTACGACCTGGTGGTGCTCGACGTCATGCTGCCGAAGATGGACGGCTGGGCCGTGCTGCAGAAGCTGCGCGAGTTCAAGCAGACGCCGGTGCTGTTCCTGACCGCGCGCGACGAAATCCCGGATCGCGTGCGCGGGCTGGAACTGGGCGCGGACGACTACCTGGTCAAGCCCTTCGCATTTGCCGAACTGCTGGCCCGCATCCGCACCCTGCTGCGGCGCGCGCCGGCGCGCGAACCGGAGATCCTGCGCGCGGACGACCTCGAAGTCGACCTGCTGCGCCACCGCGTCACGCGGGCCGGCACGCGCATCGACCTGACGCCGAAGGAGTACGCGCTGCTGCAGCTGCTGGCGCGGCGCCAGGGCGAGGTGCTGTCGCGTTCCCTGATCGCGTCGCAGGTGTGGGACATGAATTTCGATTCCGACACCAACGTGGTCGATGTCGCGATCCGGCGCCTGCGCACCAAGATCGACGATCCTTACCCGCGCAAGCTGATCCACACCATGCGTGGCATGGGCTATGTGATGGAGGCGCGCGACTGATGCGGGCGCGGCTGTCGATCGCGCTGCGCCTGGGCCTTCTGTTCGCCGCCATCGCGGCGGCGGTGTTCGTAGGGGTGGGCGCCTACCTGTACCGCACCCTGTCGAGCCAGATGGAGCGCCGCGACGATCTCGACCTGTTGAACAAGGCCGTGCTGGTGCGGGAATTATTGCGCAGCGCGCCGTCCGGCGCCGCCGACGCGCATCGGCTGCAGGAGGTGCTGGGCCGCGCCATCGGACAGGATGGCGTGGTGCTGCGCCTGGACGCGCCCGCGGCCGCCCTGCCGCCTGCGGTGCCGGCCAGCCGCGCCCCCCGGCTGAACGACATCGACAGCAGCGCCGACCGCGGCGGCCCGGTGCGGGTCCTGCGGGTGCGGGCCGGGGCCGGCGGCGCGCTCCAGGCCACGCTCACGCGCATGCGCTCGGACCGGCTGGCGATCCTGCGGCGCTACGCCTTCGACCTGCTGGGCGCGCTGGCCGCCGGGACGCTGCTGGCCACGGCTCTTGGCTTCGCGGCCGTGCGGCACGGCCTGCGACCCCTCTACGGCATGGCCGCCAGGACCGGAGACATCAGCGCCCAGCGCCTGGGCACGCGCCTGAATGTCGACCAGGTGCCGGCCGAGCTGCGCGCGCTCGGCCTGGCGCTGAACGCCATGCTCGACCGGCTCGAAGAGGGCTTCCAGCGGCTTTCGGGCTTCGCGGCCGACCTCGCGCACGACCTGCGCACGCCCGTCAACGCCTTGATGATGCAGACCCAGGTCGCATTGTCACGCGAGCGCTCGGTGGACGATTACCAGGCCTTGCTGGCGTCCAGCCTGGAAGAGTACGAGCGCCTCGCGCGCATGATCGAAAACACCCTGTTCCTGGCGCGCGCGGAGAATGCCCAGCTGGCGCTGCGCCCCGATACGCTCGACCTGGCAAAGGAACTGGCGCACATCCGCGACTATTTCGAGATGCTGGCCGAAGACAAGGAGGTGCGCATCGACCTGCGGGCGCCGACTGCGCTCGCGCTGTGCGCCGATCCGGTGCTGCTGCGTCGCGCGGTGAACAACCTGGTGTCGAACGCGATCTCCCACACGCCGCGCGGCGGCGCGGTGGCGATCGACGCGCACGGCGACGGCGACTGGCTCGTGCTGCGCGTCGCGAATACCGGCAGCCGCATCGCCGCGCATGAGCTGGAGCGGGTTTTCGAACGCTACTACCGCGCGGATCCGGCACGCGCCGCCGGCAGCTCGGCAGGGTTGGGGCTGGCGATCGTCAGGGCCATCATGCAGCTGCATGGCGGCAGCGCGCAGGCCGAAAGCGGCGACGGCCGCACCGTGTTCACGCTGCGTTTTCCGCGTGCTGCGCCGTCGTGCGTCACGGATCGGTCCGCGCTGGCATGATGGTGCCTTCTTCTGGAGGAGGCAGGCCGTGTGGGAGCAGATCTGGACCGCGATCGTCCAGGAATTTTCGGACCTCGGCAGCGTCGGCGACATCACCCGCGTGCTGCTGCGCATGACCCTGGCCGTGCTGCTCGGCGGCTTGCTGGGCTACGAGCGCGAATCGGTCGGCGCTTCGGCGGGCCTGCGCACCCACATGCTGGTGGCGCTGGGATCGGCGCTGTTCGTCCTGATCCCGCTGCAGGCCGGCATGCGGATCGAGGACCTGTCGCGGGTGCTGCAGGGCGTCACCGCGGGCATCGGCTTCATCGGCGCCGGCGCCATCCTCAAGCAGCAGGACCGCAACGACATCAAGGGGCTGACCACGGCCGCCAGCGTGTGGCTGGCCGCGGCCATCGGCATGGCGGCCGGCATGGGAAGGGAAGCGACGGCGGTGGCCAGCGCCGTGTTCGCGTTCGTGATCCTGGCCATCCTGCGCCGCACGCCCAAGAAATCCGGCGAGGACTGAGCGGCGCCCGGCGCGCTTACACGGCGCCCGGCGTGAACCAGATCCCGTCCTGGACCTGGCCGATGACCTGGGCCACGTTCTCCGCGCTTTCGCTGAAGTCGGCCAGCACCTGGCCTTCGCCGACGCCCTTGTTCATGACGTCGAGCCAGTAGGCGTAGCCGGCGGCATCCGGCGCGCGATGCAGGATGTGTTCGTACAGCTTGGTGAGGAACACTTCCGGCGTGCGCGTCGCGCCGGCCATTGCGTTGAACTCGTCGCTCCTGGCAAAATTGGTGGCCACCTCGAGCAGCGACTGGCCGGCGTCCATCATCGCGATCCAGTAGCTCAGGCCCGCCACGTCCGGCTTGCGGTCGAAGGCGGCCGCGTACAGGCGGTAGGCCTGGCCGGCGCTGCCGTCGATGTCGAAGGCGAGGGCGCCGTCGCTGAAGGCCACGCGCTCGATGCCGCTGAGCGTATCGACGCCCTCGACGCCGCTCTTGTCGGTGACGACCATGCCGGTGCCGGTGTGGGCCAGCAGATAGCCGTCGTGGACGCCGGCATACACGGCGACATCGATGCCGGCGCCGCCGGCCAGCTTGTCGTTGCCGCCTTCGCCCTTCAGCACGTCGTTGCCGTCGCCGCCGGCGATATCGTTGGCCACTTCGTTGCCGCTGATATGGTCGTTGCCGCTTCCGCCGATCGCGTGCTCGATCGTGGTGCCGATGTTGATGCTGAACTGGCCGTTCGCGACGATGCTGTCGGCCTTGGCGCCGATGTAGCTCCAGTAGCCGTCGTCGAGGTAGATGGTCAGGTTCGCGGTCTGCGCCGAGCCGTCGATCACGTCGATGCCGCCGCCGTCGCCGATCAGGCCGTACTTGGCGCCCATGATCCAGCGCGTGTCCGTGCCGTCGTCGGTCTTCGAGGGGCCGTAGATGTATTGCAGGCCCGCGATATCGAGCGGGCTGTAGGTGCCCGGATGGTGCTCGTAGCCCGTGTAGCTCATCTCCGTGTAGGCCAGGTCGTCGTCCGAGGCCGGCAGGAAGGGGCCGACGCTGCCGCCGCCCATGCCGTCCGGATCCGCGAACGGATGCTTGAGGCCCAGCGCGTGGCCGATCTCGTGGGTCACGACACGCAGGAATTCGTCGCCGCCGTCGAGGGCGGGATTCATCGCCAGCCGGGTCGACGCCACCAGCACCTTGCAGCCCTCGTCGAACAGTTCCAGCGGGGTGCCGTAGCCGGCGGAGTCCGCCTGCGAATTGTTCGCGAAGACGATGGTGTCGAGGCCTTCGGCATCGTTGGTTTCGACGAAGTGCACGTCGATCAGCGATTCGATATAGCCGAGCACCTGCTTGGTGTAGGCGATCTGGGTGCTGTTGAAGGCCTTGAAACCGTCCTTGTCCTTGTCGTTGAAGAAGGATGGCGGGGTCTGGGCGAAGCTGTACAGGATCGTCTTGGCGGTGCCGAAGCCGGCGGCGACGGCCGGCATGCCGGAGTAGACCAGGGCGTCGATCCAGTAGGGCAGCTTTTGCACGTCCTTGGCCCAGGTCCAGTTCTCGACGCTCTCGTCGGTCTTGTACCAGTCCACGTAGATGGTGCCGCTGTCCTTGCCGGCGCTGTCGTACACCAAGTCGGCGATGCTGTGGATGTCGTAGTGGTCATCGCCGGCGCCGCCGAGCACGAGGTTCATGCCGGTGCCGCCGTCCAGGATATCGTTGCCGTCGTTACCGACCAGGAAATCCCGGCCGTCGCCGCCCAGCAGGATATCGTCGCCGGCGTCGCCTTCGAGGTAATCGTCGCCGGCGCCGCCGTCGAGCAGGTCGCCGATGAAGTCGGTGGGCGTGTACGCCTTGCCGTCCGGGACATGGTTGGCGCTGCCGATGAAGTCGTCGCCATCGCCGCCGAACAAACGGTCCTTGCCGCCGTTGCCGGTGATGTCGTCATCGCCGCCGCTGCCGTACATATCGTCATCCAGCGTGGTTCCGCGCAGAATATCCCTGTAATTGGTCCCGTAAGTGACGGCGGACATGTTGGCTCCTGGCAATAAAAAGAAGGAGCATACCGGATCCGACAGGGTCGAAAATGCACGCTTTTTCACGGTAAGCAGTATTGCGTGTACGATGTCGAGCACCCACAACTGGAGACCGGACATGAAGCGACTGACCGCAGCAGATTTCGATCCCGAGGTACTGAAGCTGTTCGACGGCTATGTGCATGGCCGCCTGACGCGCCGCGACTTCCTTGCACGCGCGGCACGCTATGCGGCCGGTGGCGCGACGGCGGCCACGCTGCTGGCGCAATTGTCGCCATCCTTCGCCGCGCCGCTGGTGACGCCCGCCGATGCGCGGCTCAAGACCGGCTACCAGGAATTCCCGTCGCCGCAAGGCTATGGCACGGTGCGCGGCTACCTGGCGATGCCGGCCAACGCGAAGGGCAAGCTGCCGGCGGTGCTGGTCGTGCACGAGAACCGCGGCCTGAACCCGCATATCGAGGACATCGCCCGGCGGCTGGCGCTGGAAGGTTTCATCGCCTACGCGCCGGACGCGCTGTTTCCGCTGGGAGGCTATCCCGGCGACGAGGACAAGGCGCGTGCGCTGTTCCCCAAACTGGACCAGGCCAAGACGCGCGCCGACTTCGTCGCCGCGTTTCACGCGCTGGCCGGCATGCCGCAGGCGAGCGGCAAGACCGGCGTGGTGGGCTTCTGCTATGGCGGCGGCATCGCCAACTACCTGGCCACCCAGCTGCCCGAGCTGGCGGCGGCGGTGCCGTTCTACGGATCGCAGCCGTCGCCGGCGGACGTGGCGAAAATCCGCGCGCCGCTGATGATCCACGACGCCGGCAAGGACGAACGCATTCTGGCCGGCTGGCCGGCCTACGAGGCGGCGCTGCAGGCGAACAAGGTCCCGTACCAGCATTTCGTCTACGCCGGCGCCGAGCACGGCTTCAACAACGACACCACGCCGCGCTACGACGACGCGGCGGCGAAGCTGGCCTGGAGCCGGACGGTCGCGTTTTTCAAGGAAAAGCTGAGCTGACTCTGCGTTTTTTCAAACTGGGGTCACAAACTGGGGTCAGACTCCGGATTTTGGCATTAGCTCTTGGGAAATTGCCAAATTTCGGAGTCTGACCCCGGTTTGGGGCAAAACAAAAGGCACCCGAAGGTGCCTTTGCTTTTGGAGCGAGGATGGCTTAGACGTAGGCCGCCAGCGCGGTCTTCATCTTTTTCAGGGCCGCCGTTTCGATCTGGCGGATGCGCTCGGCCGATACGCCGAACTCTTCAGCCAGCGTGTGCAGGGTGGCGCCGGAGCCGTCGTCGTTGGCCAGCCAGCGTGCTTCGACGATGCGGCGCGAACGCGGGTCCAGCTTGCCGAGCGCGGTTTCGATGCCTTCCGACTGCAGGCGCACCGTGTCGTTGGCTTCCAGCACCTTGGTCGGCTCCTGCTGGTCCGAGGACAGGTAGGCGATCGGCGAGAACTTGTCGTCTTCCTCGTCGGTCGGCGCTTCCAGCGCGATGTCGCGGCCCGACAGGCGGGTTTCCATCTCGATGACTTCTTCGCGCTTCACGTCGAGCAATTTGGCGAGGTCGTCGACTTGTTGCGGCGACATGGCGTCCAGGCCGGTCTTGTTGCTGCGCAGGTTGAAGAACAGCTTGCGCTGGGCCTTGGTCGTCGCGACTTTCACCAGACGCCAGTTCTTCAGGATGTACTCGTGCATCTCGGCCTTGATCCAGTGCATGGCGTACGACACCAGGCGCACGCCCTGGTTCGGGTCGAAACGCTTGACTGCCTTCATCAGGCCGATATTGCCTTCCTGGATCAGGTCGGCGTGCGGCAGGCCATAGCCCAGATAGCCGCGCGCGATCGACACCACCAGGCGCAGGTGGGACATCACCAGCTTCTGCGCAGCGTCCAGGTCGTTCTTTTCCCGCAGGCTCTTTGCCAGCGAAACCTCTTCCTCGTGGGACAGCATCGGCAGGCGGTTGACGGCCGAGATATAGGCGTCGATATTGCCGAGATTGCCAGTGAAACCCAGTCCCAGAGCACGGGTGCCAGCGGGAACCAATGCGGATTGTGCGGACATAGTCATTTTCCCTCTCAGAGTAAACTGTGCTGCATCGTCAATGTGCCCGAAAGTGTGCCCCGAAGGCGCATCGCTCACGGCTTGTTACAGGATGCGAGACAGTGGTCAAACGTAATATTAGCACTCTCTTGAGGTGAGTGCTAGCTGCCACCATATCCCCAACGATGCCCTTAAGTCCTGCTAAAGTATTGCTCTAAAGGAATCAAATTTTGGTGCGATTCAACTGTAGAGCAGGTACGAGGCGGAAAGTTGACCAAGGTCAAACGTGACGCTCGTATTATTTGAATTCGTTAGAAGATAGGTTATGCCCCACGTGCTTGGAGGTCTGTGAAGT
This sequence comes from uncultured Massilia sp., assembly GCA_913778765.1. GTDB lineage: Bacteria > Pseudomonadota > Gammaproteobacteria > Burkholderiales > Burkholderiaceae_D > Telluria. The sequence continues at coordinate 10,225 of CAJYXO010000280.1, forward strand.
GGCGCACGCAGGTTTGTAGGCGCAATTCCCGTCTCTGACGCGGATTTTTCTGGCCAACAGCGGATGAGTTAACGAAAGAACAACCAGGTCGCTTACATGCCGAGCATCCTGATCAGGCTGAAGGCGATGCACCCCAGGACCAGGAGCGACAGCATGAAGACGGCGGCCACCTTGCCGGCCGCCTGCAGTACGGCGCGCTTCTCGTTCGCCGGCGTCTTGCCTTTCTTGCCTTGATCGTAGTGCCATTTGACGGCGAAGAACATGCCCGTGGCGAGCACGAGAAACTTGAACGTCACGAAGACGACTGGGATCCATTCCATCATGCGAGACATTCTACTGAAAAGAAGCTTGCCTGCATGAAGACAAAATGTCCCAGTCTCCTCAGCGCAGCCGCGCCAGATGCCGTTGCACCGACAGCATCGCGCCTGCCAGTCCCAGTCCGGCACTGATGGCCAGCAGGCCGACCAGGCCCAGCGGCGGCAGCGCGGCCAGCTGGAATTCCGAGGCGTACAGGCGGGCAAACTCGGCGATGGCCGCGTTCAACGGATGCAGCGCCAGGCTGACGGCGCCCAGCGCCACCGCGCCGGCGCACAGGCCGAGCAGGGCGCCGGTGTAATAGAAGGGACGGTGGATGAAATTGTCGGTGGCGCCCAGCAGCTTGGACACGGCGATTTCTTCGCGCTGGGTCAGCACCTGCAGGCGGATGGTGTTGAACACGACCGCGATCACCACCACGCCCAGCGTGACGGCCAGCAGCAGCAGGGCCAGGCGCAGCACGCCCAGCAGGGCGGCCAGGCGCTTGACCCAGCTCGAATCGACCTGCACCGAATCGACGCCCTGCAGGCCGCGCATCTGCTCGGCGATGCCGTCGACGCGCGCCGCGTCCGCCGTATGGTTGGTGAAACCTTCCAGTTTCATCACATAGCTGTCGGGCAATGGATTGTCGCCCAGGGTCTCGATCACGTCCGACAGGCCGCTCTTGGCCTTCAGGTTTTCCAGCGCCTGCTCGCGCGGGACGAAGCTGATTTTGGCATGGCTGCCGGCGACGATCCGGCGCAATTGCGGCGCGAGGTCCTGCGCCTGTTCGCGCGAGACGCCGGTTTTCATGAACAGGCTGATCTCGGGATCGACCGAGAGCTGTTCCGACATCGGACGCACGTTGTCGAGCAGGGTCACGCCGGCGAAAGGCAGGGCCAGCGCCACTGCCACGACCAGCACGTTGAACAGGAAGCTGCCCGGCGCCTTGCGCACGGTGGCGAGCGCGGCGCCAAGGGCGAAGCGGTGCTGGCGGAACCAGATATTCATGCGCCGCCCTCCACCAGCTGGCCGTGTTCGAGACGGATCACGCGCGCGGCCTGGTCGAGGATCTGTTCGTCGTGGCTCGAGATCACGCAGGTCACGCCGGCCGCATGGAAGGCGTGCAGGGCGTCGATCACGCGGTCGGCCGCGGCGCGGTCGAGATTGGCGGTCGGCTCGTCGGCCAGGATGATCTGCGGACGGTTGACGATGGCGCGGGCGATCGCCACGCGCTGCTGCTCGCCGCCGGAGAGTTCCAGCGGCATCGACCTGGCGCGGTCGAGCAGGCCGACCTTGTCGAGGGCGGCGCGGGCGCGCTCCCCGGCCTCGGCGCCCGAGGCGCCGGTAACGATCAATGGCAGCATCACATTGGCGAGGAGATTGCGGTCGTTCAGCAGGCGCTGCTGCTGGAAGATCAGGCCGAGCTTGCGCCGCAGGAAGGGCACGCCGGCCTTGTTGAGCTTGCCGATGTCCTGGCCGCTGACGACCACCCGGCCGCTGGTCGGCCGCTCGACGGCGGCGATCATCTTGAGCAGGGTCGACTTGCCGGCGCCGGACGGGCCGGCCAGGTAGACCAGCTCGCCTTTACCGATGCTGAACGAGACGTCGCTCAGGGCGAGCGCGTCGGCGGAATATTTCTTGGAGACGGACTGGAATTCGATCATGCTCGGCTTATCCCAGCAGCGCCTCGGCGAATTCGTCGGCGCTGAAGGGTTGCAGATCCTCCAGCTTTTCGCCGACGCCGATGAAGTACACCGGCACCGGACGGGTGCGTGCGATCGCGGCCAGGATGCCGCCCTTGGCGGTGCCGTCCAGCTTGGTGATCACCAGGCCGGTCAGCTGCAGGGCGTCGTCGAAGGCCTTGACTTGCGCCAGCGCGTTCTGGCCGGTATTGCCGTCGATCACCAGCAGGACTTCATGCGGCGCATCTTCCATGCCCTTGCCGATCACGCGCTTGATCTTCTTCAGCTCTTCCATCAGGTGGAGCTGGGTCGGCAGGCGGCCGGCAGTGTCGACCATGACGACGTCGACGCCGCGCGCGCGGCCCGACTGCACCGCGTCGAAGGCGACCGCGGCCGGGTCGCCGGACTGCTGCGAGATCACGGTGACGTTGTTGCGCTGGCCCCAGACCATCAGCTGCTCGCGGGCGGCGGCGCGGAAGGTGTCGCCTGCGGCCAGCAGCACAGACTGCTCGAAGCGCTGCATGTGCTTGGCCAGCTTGCCGATGGTGGTGGTCTTGCCGGCGCCGTTCACGCCCGCGATCATCATCACCAGCGGTTCGTGGCGGCCCAGCTCGAGCGGCTTTTCCAGGGGGCGTAGCATACCGACCAGCAGCGACTTCAACGCGGCCTTCACGGCGGCGGCGTCGAGCAGCTTCTCTTCCTTGACCTTGCGGCGCAGGTTGTCGAGCAGATACTGGGTGGCGTCCATCCCGGCATCCGACATCAGCAGCGCCGATTCCAGCTCTTCGTACAGGTCTTCGTCGATGCGGGCGCCGACGAACAGGAGGGACAGGTTGTTCGAAGTCTTGGACAGGCCGGCCTTCAGGCGCGCCATCCAGGATTTTTTCTTTTCGAGCTCGCTGCCCGGACGCTCGGCGGTCTCGGGGAAGAGCTGGCCTTCGTAAGCGTTCGAGAGGGCGGCGGCTTCCTGCGCGATCTTTTCCGCGGACGGGTCGATGTTGGTGGCGTCGCGCGCTTCCGGCTCGGCCGGCGGCTGCGGCTCTGCTACGAGCCCGGCGCCGGCCTCAGGCGAGGGCACGAAGGCATCGTCGCCGGCGCTGAACAGGCGGCGCAGGAAGCCCGGCTGGGCGGGCGCTTCCGCAGGCGCTTCGGCAGGCGTTCCCACTGCGGGTGCGGGTGCGGCTGCGGCAGGCGTTCCTGCGGCGGACTCGGCCTGGACTTGTGTCTCGGCTTCAGGTTTTTTCTTTTTGAAGAAACTAAACATGGATGGTGTCGGGGAGGGAACTGCATGTATATGCCCGAAGATGCCGGGCATGTCAACGATCGCGGTATTCTACCAGAGCGCAGCAGGCGACCCCTGTCCGGGTCTGGCCAAAGAGCAAAGTCTTTACCGGGAATTCCACGGGCATCACGTGCGACAACTCATCCATATTGTCGCTAGAATGTCGCTCATCCATTGTTATATCAATACGCCGGCTGGAAAATCGCCCGCGAGTGGTATAGATTGTGAACGTCCACCAGCAGATTGCCTCTTACCAGAGATCAACGTGAAGATTCTGTCCAGATACCTGAAGCGCCTCATTTCCGGCGACGACGTCATGGGCGGCAGCGCCGCATCGCTGCGCAACATCATCGTCTGGGTATTCATCGCGCTCGTGGCTGCCTTCCTGACCCATCCTTCGGACGATCCGCGCACGGCGACGCCGGTGCCCTGGCCGGCCGAGCTGGGGCTGGACCATCCCGGCATCTGATTTGCGCAGCTGAGCGCATGCAGGCGCCCTCGCCCGACGCGACGACCGCGCTCGTCGAACACTACCTTCCCGCACCGCCAGGCGTGACCACGCTCGGGCCGAGTACGGTGACCCTGGTGACCATCCAGTTCGAATACACCGACGACCTGCCGGCCGCGGTCCGGAAATGGGAACAGTTGGGTTTCGTGCGCGTGGGCGCCGGTGGCGACGCGTTGCCCGGCCAGGCCGATCGCAGCAGATTTCCTGAGGAAGCGGCGGCCGTCGGCGCGTCGCTCGTCGTGTCGGCGGCCGCACCGGCGCCGGCGCAAGCCGTCTACCTGGCGCCAGGTTCCCCGCAGGCAAGGGAGGCGGGCCGCGCCGTGCGTGCCTCCGGCAGCACGACATGCGAACTGCGCGAACCCTTGCCGGCGGCCAGCGCCCACCTGGGGCCGGAAATCCATGAAGCCGCGCGCATCCTGCTCGACGACACGCAAGACTTGCAGGCCAGGGCGGCGCAATGGGAAAAAGCGGGATTCGCGCGGCTGGGTTCTTCGGATGCCGTCATCAAGAACAACCAGATGGACTTCTCGCACATCCTCGCGCATACGGCGTTCGCGGTGGGGGCAACGCTGGTCGCCTTCCAGATGACGCCGGCCAAGCTGCGCAGTATCAGGCGCCTGGCCGACGGCCGGATCGACATGGATGCCGTCCAGCCGGCCCAGCTTTCCCCGGGCGGGTCGTCAGTGATCCAGGCCGCCTTTTTCGCGCCGATGTCGCGCGAGGCGCGGACCGCGGCCGAAGCGTCGTCGATGGCGATGTACGTGCCGACCGCTGCCGGCACCAATCTCCCGGCCGGCTGAAGGCGCGGCCGGCGCCGGTGCCCTCAGACGGCCTTGGCCGCCTCGGCATTCCTGCGGATCGTCTCCAGCGTCGCCCCCGGCGTGATCAGGTTGCCGTCATAGCGCAGCTCGATCACCGCCGGCAGCTTCCGCTCGTCGGCGAAGGCCACCGCGCGCTGCAGGGCCGGGGCGAAGTCGGCGGTCTTCTCCACCACTTCGCCATGGCCGCCATAGGCCTGGGCCAGCGCCGCGAAGTCCGGATTGTGCAGCCCGGTGCCCGACACGCGGCCTGGATACTCGCGCTCCTGGTGCATGCGGATGGTGCCGAACATGTTGTTGTTGAAGACGACCAGGATCAGGCCGGCGCGGTATTGCACGGCGGTCGCCAGTTCCTGGCCGGTCATCATGAATTCGCCGTCGCCGGCGAAGGTGACCACGCTGCGTTCCGGATGCACGATCTTGGCGGCGACGCCGGCCGGCACGCCATAGCCCATCGCGCCGCTGGTCGGGGCCAGCTGGGTGCGCATCGCGCCGTAGCGCCAGTAGCGGTGAGCCCAGGTCGCGTAGTTGCCGGCGCCGTTGGTGATGATGGTGTCGTGGGGCAGGGCTGCCTGCAGGTCCTGCACCAGCTGCCACAGATCCAGCGGCGCATGGTTGTCCTTGAAGATGGCCGGCTGCTGCTGCCAGGCGCGCAGCTCGGCTTTCGCTTCCTCGACGGTGTGACGCCAGGCGGCGGAGTCCACCGGTTCCATCGCCGCCAGCATCTTCGCCGTTTCCGGTGCGCCGCCGGCGATCATCAGTTCGGCCTGGTATACGCTGCCCAGCTCCTGCGGATCCGGATGGATGTGGACCAGGCGCTGCCGCGGCACCGGGGATGCCAGCAGCGAATAGCCGCTGGTGGTCATCTCGCCCAGGCGCGGGCCGAAGGCGATCAGCACGTCGGCTTCCTTGACGCGCGCGGCCAGCTTCGGGTTGATGCCGATGCCGACGTCGCCGACGTAGTGCGGATGCGCGTTGTCGAGCAGGTCCTGGAAGCGGAAGGCGCAGGCCACCGGCAGGCCGTTCGCTTCGGCGAACTGTTGCACGTCGGCGCAGGCATCCATCGTCCAGGTGCCGCCGCCCAGCAGCAGCAGCGGCTTCCTCGCCTCCTTCAGCATGCCGCGCAGGGTGTCGATCTGCGCTTGCGACGGCGACGCCTGCACCGGCTGGTAGCGGCGCGTGTCCGCCACGTCGGCCTTCGCGACCAGCATGTCCTCGGGCAGCGCCAGCACCACCGGGCCCGGACGGCCGCTGGTGGCGACCTGGAAGGCGCGCGCGATGTATTCGGGGATGCGGTCGGCGCGGTCGATCTGCGCCACCCACTTGGCCATCTGGCCGTACATGCGGCGATAGTCGATCTCCTGGAACGCCTCCCTGTCCATGAAGTCGGTGCCGACCTGGCCGATGAACAGGATCATCGGCGTGGAATCCTGGTAGGCCGTGTGCACGCCGATCGAGGCGTTGGTCGCGCCCGGACCGCGGGTGACGAAGCAGATGCCGGGCTTGCCGGTCAGCTTGCCGTAGGCATCGGCCATGAACGCCGCGCCGCCCTCCTGGCGGTTGATCACGAAGCGGATGTTCGAGTCGTGCAGGGCGTCGAGTACGTCGAGGTAGCTTTCGCCGGGCACGCCGAAGGCGGTGTCCACGCCGTGGACCTGGAGAGCATCGACCAGGATCTGGCCGCCGCTGCGGGAGGGGTGCGTCATGTGCGTCATCCTTATAGATTTTGCTATCCAGACATTCTAGGCGAGGGGGCAGGGAGTGGCTTTTGAAATGGCGACACAAAATGTCAGAAATTGCAGCCGCGGGTGCCGGCGGCGGCGCGCATCGGGTACAATGCGCCCCGTGAAGCAGGCCAGACAGCCGCTGGCCGGGACCGCAAGGTACTGGCGGGAGGAAGGTCCGGACTCCATAGAGCAGGGTGACGGTTAACGGCCGTCCGCCGAAAGCCGGTGCAAGCCGGTATAAGGCGAGGAATAGGGCCACAGAGACGAGCGTATTCAGTTACGGTGAAACGCGGTAACCTCCACCTGGAGCAATTCCAAATAGGCACGCGTTGAGGTTGCTCGCGGAGCGTGCGGGTAGGAAGCTTGAGCGCCGGAGTAATTCGGCGCCTAGAGGAATGGCTGTCATAGGGGCGTCCCGCAAGGGAGACCACTACACAGAATCCGGCCTATCGGCCTGCTTTACATTGAATTCGCGATCATGACGATCGACTACATCCTTGCCCTCGACCAGGGCACCACCAGCTCGCGCGCCATCCTGTTCGACCGCCAGGGCCAGGTGGCCGCCACCGCGCAGCAGGAATATCCCCAGCATTTTCCGCAACCCGGCTGGGTCGAACACGACCCGCTCGACATCTGGCGCAGCCAGCTCGCCTGCGCGCGCCAGGTGCTGCGCGACAGCGGCATCGGCGCCGAACGGGTCGCGGCGATCGGCATCGCCAACCAGCGCGAGACCACGCTTGTCTGGGACCGCCGGACCGGCGCGCCGCTGTGCCGCGCCATCGTCTGGCAGGACCGGCGCACGGCCGAACGCTGCGACGCGCTGCGCGCGGCCGGGCTTGCAGACCGCATCCAGCGTAAAACCGGCCTGGAGCTGGACGCCTATTTTTCCGCCACCAAGCTGGCATGGCTGCTGGCCCACGTGCCCGGCGCGCGCGCGCGCGCGGACCGGGGCGAACTCGCCTTCGGCACCGTCGACAGCTGGCTCGCTTTCCAGCTGACCGGGCGCCACGTGACCGACGTGGGCAACGCGTCGCGCACCATGCTTTTCGATATCCGCACGCTGCGCTGGGACGACGAACTGCTGGACCTGTTCGGCGTGCCGCCATCGATGCTGCCCGAGGTGGTGCCGAGCAGCGCGCAGGTGGGCGTGACGAAAGAAGCATGGTTCGGCCGCGCGATCCCGCTGGCCGGCATCGCCGGCGACCAGCAGGCCGCCACCTTCGGCCAGGCCTGCCACACGCGCGGCATGGTCAAGAACACCTATGGCACCGGCTGTTTCATGCTGATGCATGCGGGCGATGCGCCCCCCAGGTCGCACAACCGCCTGCTGTCCACGGTCGGCTGGACCGTCGACGGCCGCACCGACTATCTGCTGGAAGGCAGCGTGTTCATGGGCGGCGCCACCGTGCAGTGGCTGCGCGATGGTCTCGGCATCATCAAGCAATCGTCGGACGTCGAAGCGCTGGCTTTGTCCGTGCCGGACAGCGGCGGCACGATGCTGGTGCCGGCCTTCACCGGCCTCGGCGCGCCGCACTGGGACGCCTACGCGCGCGGCGCCATCGTCGGCATGACGCGCGGGACCACGGCCGCCCACATCGCGCGCGCCGCGGTGGAGGCGATCGCCTACCAGAGCGCCGAGCTGCTGGCGGCGATGCAGAAGGATGTCGCCTGCAGCGTCCACGAAGTCCGCGCCGACGGCGGCGCCGCGCGCAACGACATGCTGATGCAGTTCCAGGCCGATCTGCTGGGCGTGCCGGTGATCCGGCCGCGCGTGACGGAAACGACGGCGCTCGGCGCGGCCTGCCTGGCCGGGCTGGCGGTCGGGTTCTGGACTTCGCGCGAGGAGATCGCCGCGCAGTGGCAGGCCGAGCGCCGTTTCGAGCCGCAGATGGCGGCGGCGCGGCGCGAGGAACTGATGGCGCGGTGGGCGCGCGCCGTGGCGCATGCGAAGAGCTGGGCGGAGCCAGGCCCGCATTGAAGCTTGCTGGCGTGCGAGCTCGTGCCCGACAATACGGCACAATCGCGTCATATCAATTTTGCCGGAGTCCTCTTGAAAGCCTTTTTCTCCACCGTCCATGCGGTCATGGCCGTGCTGTTCATCGCCATCTCCTTCCTGCTGATGGTGCTGTCCGCGATGACGGGCTGGAAGGCCGTCGGCGCCGAGCTGGCCCAGGGCGCGGAGAGCGCGATCGAGGCGATCGGCCTGCTGGCGATCGCCGTGGTCTCGCTGCAGATCTCGCAGACCATCGCCGAGGAGGAAGTGATCCGCGACGCCCACATCAGCGCGCCGACGCGCGTGCGCCGCTACCTGTCGCGCTTCATGGTCGTGGTGGTGGTGGCGCTGTCGATCGAAGGCCTGGTCGGCACCTTCAAGGCCCTGCACGAAGAGCCGGAACTGCTGCCGCATGCGGCCTCGGTGCTGGTCGCGGCCGGCATCCTGCTGGCGGGCTGGGGCCTGTTCATCCGCTTCAACAAGGAGGCCGAAATACTGGAGCCGGAGGCGATGGAAGAGGCGAAAAGCGAGGATGTCAAACTCGAAGAGAAGGGCTAGAATGTTCTGCATCACCTGAAGGAATCGCGATGCGCCACCGGAACCCGATCATGCCCCTCATCTTCGTCATCGCCGGCGTGGCCGGCCAATCGGCGGCGGCCGGCGAGCCGGCCGCGACGCCGGCGCCAGGCGAGATCGCCTCCCTGGCCGAGCTGCCGGCCGAGATCCGCACCGTGATCGGCCCCGACGTCGCCGACCGCGGCGGCGCCTTTGCGGCAGGCTGCGTCAGCAGCAACGGCGAGCCGCACAGCCGCTTCGCTGGCGCCCGCCTGGACGGCGACACCTTCCAGGTCACGATGGAATACGGCGGCATCGCCCACTACTTCGACACGCTCGAGTTCCGCCGCGTGGACGGGCGCTGGGTGCATGTGCCGAAGCAGCCGGGGCAGGCTACGCTCGCACAGGCGCCACAACAGTAAGCCGCGCTCAGGACACGCGGCCCAGCCCGCGCGCCGTCGTGTAGATGCGCATCTGTTCCTGCTGCCGTCGATCCAGGCAGCGGAACGGTATCGGCATCCCGCCTCTGGCAAACATCAGCAGGTAGCCGCGGCGGTAGCGGCGCACCATCTTCACCTCATCCCAGCTTTTGACGAAGGTCCCGAGCCGTGAGCTGCGCTCGATGCCCTGCCCGTCGATACGGAATGCGCAGACCGGCATGCGGCGCTTCTTCACCAGGAAGACCGGCGGCGCGATCAAGACAATCCACATATCGAGCGTGAACGGCAGCGACAGGAAGGACAGGACGCTGGCCGCAGCGAACGTGTTCCTTGCCCAGCCAGGGCCGGCAACCCATGCGCTCAGCAAGGCCAATACGCCCACTGCCAGCGGCACCGTGGTCTGGCGCAGGCGCTTGGCCTTCGGCATCTGGCGGAACAGGAAACCGATGTGTTCGCGCAGGATGCCCATGTACTCGGCCAGCGTGCAGGCGACGCTGAAGCGGATCGGCGGCGCATCCTGCAAGGGCACGACGTCGCCGGATGGCGGATCGACGGTCAGTTCGGTGGTCGCGAAGGCCCGCTGTTCCTGCTGGACGATTTGCATGGCGACCTCCTTGCGGTGCGGAGGCTGGGGGTGGGTGGTGCCGAACATGGGGTCTCCATCTCATCGATTCCTCAAAGATGAGGTTGGGATAGAGAATTGCAATATGAAAATATCTTTCAATAAGTGTTGCGACAACTTACATAGTGACAATTCGAGAGTTTCAAGCAGGCCCGGCAATGGCATGATCCGCCCGGTGCAATGTCGAGGATCCGGATTACCATGAAAAAAATTGTTGGCTGGTTTAGCGTTGGCGTTCTACTTGCGGGATGTGGCGGTGGCGGTAGCGGTGGTGGCGGCGGCTCGGGGTCCGGCAATGTGCCGCCGCCGGTTTCCGCTATACCTGAAGTGAAGGTCCTGTCGGGTGGCATGGCGCGTTATGCCGCGCAGAACAGCAGCATCGCCTTCGACGTGCAGATCAAGCCGAGCTTCACGCCAACGGGCACGCTGAACGTCGTCGCCAGCGACAAGGCCAGCGTGATCCATCCACAAGTCACAGTGACCGCCAACACCGATGGCAGCTACCTGCTGTCGCTCGGCACGGTCACCAGTGCGGCGCCAGGCCACTATGCCGGCGACATCACGCTGAAGCTCTGCGCCGACGCCGCCTGTGCAACGCCCCAGGCCGTGTCTTCGGTCACGGTGCCCTACGACCTGACCGTCGCCGCGCCGGGTTCGGCCTGGCAGGGCGACCACCTGACCGCGCTCGTGCCTTGGGCCGGCGTACCCGACTGGAGCACCTTCCAGGGCAACGCCGCGCACACGGGTTATGTCCCGGTCGAGATCAAGCCGGACCAGATCGGACCGCGCTGGAAGGGCGGGCCCATCGGCCAGTCCAGCAATGCATATTACGGCTACGGAAATTTCAACACGCTGACAGCCGCCAACGGCATCTTCTATGGGGCCGCCAACAACGTGCTCAAGGCGCGCAAGGAGTTCGATGGCAGCCTGGTCTGGTCCTACGACGTGAGCGGACTGAGTTATCCGTCCGTGAACCCGCCCGCAGTCGACAACGGTATCGTCTATATGGCAGCCGGCCAGCAGAGCTCGACCTTCCTGTTCGCCTTCGACGCCGCCAGCGGCGCAGTGCGCTTCAAGGCGCCGATGAGTTCGCAGTGGGAAAACTACTTGGCGCCGGTGGCACTCAGCGACGCCGTCTATACCGAAGCCGGCACGTATGGCGGACTGTATGCTTTCACGCCGACCGGCGAGCAGAAGTTCTTCAGCCGCACAGCCCAGGTATCGATGTGGAGCCCGGCCGTGGATGCGAATGCGGTCTATATGTACGACGGAACACTGCGTGTCTTCGACCGCAAAACGGGCGCGGTGTTGAGCGAGATGAAGGACCAGAACGTCCAGTACGGTATCTCCCAGGGCTTGGGCTCCGTGGTGCTGGGCACGAACGGGAGTGCTTTCGTCGCCAATTACGCGAACGCCTACGTGAACGGCGGCACCTTGGGGAACGAATTAGTAAGGTTTAATACGGCGAAGGGTTTCCCCGACTGGCGCATCGCAGGCAATTATCCGTTGACGCCAGCTTATGCCGAAGGTGTGCTGTATGCGACCAATTTCACCCCGTATCGGATTGAAGCACGCGCGGAGGCCGACGGCGCGCTGCTCTGGTCCTGGGTGCCCGGCCAGGCGGCGGAGACAGGATGGAAAGGCGAGCCGGTCGTCACGAAGAATCTTCTGTTCGTGAGCACGAACGTGGCCACTTATGCGATCGACCTGCGCACCCATAAAGCAGTGTGGAGCTATCCGTTTGCGGGCCGTCTGGCGCTCACCCCTAGCGGCATCCTCTATATCCAGAGCGAGGAAGCGCTGGTGGCGCTGAACCTGAAATAAGAAGCGGGGCGGATCGGCATCAGAAGCCGATCCGCCCCTTCCCCGGCGTCGACTTGAGCCGAATATCCCCCGCCACCACCTGCTCCCGCCCATCCGCCACCGCATAACCAAGACCATCCAGTAAAGTCTTGCGCAAATCCCGCGGCGACACCCCCGCCAGTTTGTCCAGCACCTCACCCCCCAGCCGCGGATCGAAGGCGCCCAGGTTCAGTTCCCGCTGCAGTCCCGCATACATGCGCTGCGCGATCCCGGCCGCCTGCTCGGGCGTCGGCGCCGGCACCTCATATACCGCCATCCGGTTCAATAAAGGATGCGGAATCCCCTCGGTGGAATTCGCGGTCAGCACCCAGAAGATCTGAGAGGCGTCGATATCGACGTCGATGAACTCGTCGCGGAAAGCGCAGGCCGTTTCCGGCTCCAGCAACTGATAGAGAGCCGCCAGCGGATCCGATTGCGAGGACCCGGTCGCCTTTTCGACCTCGTCCAGCACGATCACGGGATTCGCGAACTGCCCGCGCACCAGGCGTTCGGCCACCTTGCCGCACTTGGCGCCGCGCCAGCTGGCCGAGCTGCCGGTGATGACGAAGCCGGCCGACAGGGTGTTCATGCTGATCAGCTCGCAGTCGGTCTGCATGGCCTTGGCCAGCCGCTTGGCGAAATGGGTCTTGCCGACGCCGGGGCCGCCCAGCAGCAATATCGGCATGCCATTGAAACCCTTGCCGCCGGCATGGGCCAGGCGCAGGTAGCGCGCCAGGTCGTCCAGCACCTCGTCGAAGTTGGGGCATTCCTCGAACAGCGGGTCGAGGGCGTCGATGGAAGAGGGGGTGGTGAGGAAACGTTCGGCGCCGGTCTCGAGCATGCGTTCGTAGAAGGCTTCGAGCTCGGGCGAACGGCCGCGGCTGCGGTCGAGGGCGCCCTGGACCTCGCCGAGGTCGTAGACGGTACGGGTCCGGGCTAATGCGATGTTCACAGCGGCCTCCAATACTCGCTGGAAGTACATGTTAGCAGGCGCTCACTCACCAAGAGGAAGCATACGTGATTTCATCCTAACCCGCGCGGCATCCTTCCGCAATTTCCCACTAAGCCGTGTCGTCCAAGCCTTGACTAACCGACAGTAAAAACTTGCGCTTGCTCAAGAATGAAACCCATGTGTATACATGAGCCGACACATGCACTGTTTAAGCTAAGTCCCTAATTTTGCTCAACATTTTTACTTGAGGCAGCTTCAGGGAAGTTCGCTAAGTCATTGGTTTCAAAAGCAATTTCGGCGTTTTCAGAGTGTGAATTCGCTTGACCAGTGACAACGCTTCCTCTAAAGTGGGAAACGGTGGCAAAAAGTGCAGTTTTGTGGGAAAAACGCGATGTCAACCGCGCTTTCCCAGGCACCTAAAACTAACAAACTGATAACTCTCCAAAACTAGGTAAATACGTGTTTCAGGGCGCGTCAGCGATCAATCTCGATGCAAAGGGGCGGATGTCAATACCGTCCAAGCACCGTGACGCCTTGTTGCAGCAGTGTGAAGGCCGTATGACGCTCACGAAACACCCGCATGGTTGCCTGTTGTTCTTCCCGCGCCCGGTATGGGAAGAACATCGCGAACAGATCGCCGCCTGGCCAATGTCCGCCAGGGCGTGGCAACGAATTTTCCTGGGTAATGCCTGCGATGTCGAGTTGGACGGATCGGGCCGCGTGCTGATTTCGCCTGAATTGCGCAGTGCCGTTGGGCTGGAGAAGGAAGTGATGATGCTCGGGATGGGGTCCCATTTCGAGATCTGGGATGCCGCCAAACTGGCCGCAGACGAGGCCATCGCCGTCGCCGGCGGCATGCCCGATGTCCTTTCCAATTTCTCCTTCTAAGGCGCCGCCATGAATATGGATCAGCCGGTGCCCGGTTTGCAGGAGGGTTTGCAGCACCGTACGGTGCTGCTGGATGAAGCAGTCGATGCGCTCGGTCTCGAAGGCGCGCGCGCATCCGGTACTTATATAGATGGCACGTTCGGCCGCGGCGGTCACAGCCGGCTGATCCTGTCGAAGCTGGCGCCGGATGGCCGCCTGATCGCTTTCGACAAGGATCCCCAGGCGATCGCCACCGCCGAACAAATCGACGACCCGCGTTTCACGATCGTGCACGACAGTTTCGCGACGATGGTCGACGCCCTGGCGGCGCGCGGTATTGCGCAGGTCGACGGCATTCTGCTGGATCTCGGCATTTCCTCGCCCCAGGTGGACGATGCCAGCCGCGGTTTCAGCTTCCGCAACGACGGTCCTCTGGACATGCGGATGGACACGACTCGGGGTATCTCGGCGGCCGAATGGCTGGCCCAGGTGCCGGAACAACAACTGGAAAAGGTGATTCGGGATTATGGGGAAGAACGGTTTGCTTTTCAGATTGCAAAGGCGATTGCTGCTCGCCGGGCAGTCGAGCCAATTTCAAGCACACGACAGCTTGCCGCAATCGTGGCAAACGCGGTCAAAACCCGGGAGAAAGGCAAAGATCCGGCCACCCGCACCTTTCAGGCTGTCCGGATTTTCATCAATCAAGAGCTTGAGGACCTTGAAGCAGGTCTGAGCGCGGCCTTCGAACTGCTCGCGCCCGCCGCGCGCATGTCGGTCATCAGCTTCCATTCGCTGGAAGACCGCATGGTCAAGCAGTTCCTGGCGTCGAAGGCCAAGGTCGAGCAGCCGGATCGCCGTCTGCCGATCCGTGCCGTCGATTTGCCCCAGCCCTTGATGAAACTGATCGGCAAGACCAAGCCCTCCGGCGTCGAAGTCGAGGCCAATCCGCGCGCCCGTTCGGCGGTGCTGCGCGTGGCCGAGCGCCTGGGAGGCAAGGCATGACGGGCAAGATCAACGTGGTGCTGACGGCATTGCTGGTCGGCTGCGCGCTGTCGGTCGTGAACGCGCGCTACCAGCGCAACCACCTCGTCAACGACATCGAGAAACTGGCGACCCAGCAGCGCCAGCTCGACATCGACTGGTCCCAGCTCCAGCTCGACCAGTCCACGCTCGGCAAGAACGAGCGCATCGAACAGATCGCGCGCGCCAACCTGAACATGGCGCCACTGAGCCCGGCGCGCACCCAGTACCTGACGGAAGGCGGCAAATGAGGTCGAACGCCGGCGCTGCCCGCTCCACGTCCCGCGCAAATTCCCGCGTCGCCGCCTCGAAAGGCGTGGCCTTTTCGAAGAGCCCGGTGCTGGCCGTGCGCCTGCCCGACTGGCGCTCGCGCGTGGTGCTGTTCGTGCTGTTCGCGGCCTTCTTCACGCTGGCCGGCCGCGCGCTGTGGCTGCAGGGCGTGTCGAACGCCTTCCTGCAGAAGCAGGGCGCGAGCCGCTACATGCGCACCGAGGAACTGCCGGCCACGCGCGGCAAGATCTTCGACCGCAACGGCATGGTGCTGGGCTCCTCGCTGCCGGTCAAATCGGTGTCCGTCTTCACCGACGACTACAAGGAAAATCCCGCCGCGAGCGAGAAAATCCGCGAACTGGCCAGCCTGCTCGAGATGCCGCAGGCCGAGCTGCTGAAGAAGCTGAACTCCGACCGCAGCTACGTCTACCTGAAGCGCCAGGTCGAGATGGACGTCGTCGCGAAGATCGAAAAGCTGAACATCGACGGCCTCGACACCCGCAAGGAATACAAGCGCTATTACCCGCAGGGCGAGGTGATGGCGCACATGGTCGGCTTCACCAACGTCGAGGACAAGGGCCAGGAAGCGATGGAACTGGCGCAGCAGAAGTCGCTCGCCGGCCAGACCGGCAGCCGCCGCGTGATCAAGGACCGCCTGGGCCGCATCGTCGAGGACGTCGGCATGTCGCGCGAGCCGCACGACGGCAAGGACCTGACCCTGTCGGTCGACAGCAAGCTGCAGTACATCGCCTTCAACAGCATCAAGAACGCGGTCGAGAAATTCCATGCCAAGGCCGGCGCCGCGGTGGTGCTGGACGTGCACACCGGCGAGGTGCTGGCCCTGACCAACTGGCCGACCTACGACCCGAACAACCGCGCCCACCTGACCGGCGAACAGCTGCGCAACCGCGTCATCACCGACACCTTCGAGCCGGGTTCGACCTTCAAGCCCTTCACCGTGGCGCTCGCGCTGGACAAGGGCCTGATCACGCCGAAGACCATGATCGACACCGGCAACGGCCGCTTCATGGTGACCGGCAAGGTGATCCGCGACACCCATCCGCATGGCGTGATCGACATCGGCACCATCATCCAGAAGTCGTCCAACATCGGCACCTCGAAGATCTCGCAGATGATGTCGGCCCAGGACATGTGGGAGATGTTTACCAAGGTCGGCCTGGGCCAGGCGCCGCGCTTTGGATTCCCGGGCGCGGTGGCCGGCCGCGTGCGTCCGTATAAGTCCTGGCGTCCGGTGGAGCAGGCCAACATGTCGTTCGGCCAGGGCCTCTCGATGTCGCTGCTGCAGCTGGCGCGCGCCTACATGATCTTCGCCCGCAACGGCGACATGATCCCGCTGTCCTTCCAGAAGATCACCGAAAAGCCGATGGGCCAGCAGATCATCTCGCCCAGGACCGCGGCGCAGATGCGCGTCATGCTCGAATCCGTGGTGAGCCCGGAAGGCACGGCCTCGCAGGCCCAGGTGGCCGGCTACCGCGTCGGCGGCAAGACCGGCACCGCGCAGAAGGTCATCGACGGCCGCTACTCGCAGACCCACTACGTCGGCAACTTCGTCGGCATCGCGCCGATGTCGAACCCGCGCTTCATCATCGCGGTGATGATCGACGATGCGAGCGGTCCCCTGCACACCGGCGGCGCGGTGGCGGCGCCGACCTTCGCGACGCTGGCGGCGAATGCATTGCGGGCGGCGAACGTGCCGCCCGACTCGACGGTCACCGACATCATCATTCCGGAGCATCCACTCGAGGAGAGTAACTGATGACCCTGAACGATATCTGCTCCTGGATTCGTGCCGCCGCCCCGGGCGGCCGTCTCGTTTCCGACTCGCGCCGCGTGGGGCGCGGCGACGTGTTCTTCGCCTATCCGGGCGAGGGCGCCGCGGACGGCCGCAGCTATATCCGCTCGGCGGTGGAGAAGGGCGCCGCCGCGGTGCTGTTCGAAGCGCGCGATTTCGATTGGGACGCGGGCATCGACGTGCCGCGCCTGGCGGTCGCGAACCTCAAGCAATGCGCCGGCCCGATCGCCCATGCTTGTTACGGCCAGCCGGATGCGGCCATGTTCACGGTCGGCGTGACCGGCACCAACGGCAAGACCTCGGTCGCGCTGTGGACCGCGCAGGCGCTGGCGCGCATGGATGGCGCCGCCGCCGCAGCGCCGGCCGCGGTGATCGGCACGCTGGGCGTGGGCCTGGTCGACGGCCGCGGCGAACCCGACTTCGACGCCACCGGCTACACCACCCCGGACGCGGTGCTGCTGGCGACCCGCCTGGCCGCGCTGCGCGACAGCGGCGCGAAGGCGCTGGCCATCGAAGTCTCGTCGATCGGCCTGGTCGAAGACCGCGCCGCCGGCATGCACTTCGACGTGGCCGTGTTCACCAACCTGACGCGCGACCACCTGGATTATCACGGCGACATGGCGGCCTACGAGGCGGCCAAGCTGAAGCTGTTCGAATGGCCGGGTTTGCGGCACGCCGTTGTCAACCTGGACGACCCCGCGGGCGTTCGTATCGCCTCGCACCTGCGCGCGCATTTCCCGGACGTGAAGGTGACCGGCTACACGCTGGGCGCGGAAGCGCAGCAGGACCTGCCGGCAGGCGTGGCCGTGCTGCGCGCCAGCCAGCTGCGCAGCCGTCCGGCCGGCGCCGAGTTCCACCTGGACTCGCCGGCAGGCGGCGCGCTGGTGAAGACGCGCCTGGTCGGCCGTTTCAACGCCAGCAATGCGCTCGCCGTGCTGGGCGCGCTGCTGGCCAGGGGCGCGTCGCTGCGCGCCGCCGTGGACGCCGTCGAGACCCTCGAGCCGGCGCCGGGCCGCATGCAGCAGGTCGGCGGCCAGGATGCGCCGCTGGTCGTGATCGACTATGCGCACACGCCGGACGCGCTGGAAAAGACGCTGCAGGCGCTGCGCCCGGTGGCGCAGGAACGCGGCGGCCAGCTGTGGTGCGTGTTCGGCTGCGGCGGCGACCGCGACCCGGGCAAGCGGCCGCAGATGGGCGCGATTGCGCAGCTGGCCGACCACGTGCTGGTCACCAGCGACAATCCGCGCAGCGAAGAGCCGCGCGCGATCATCGAACAGATCGTGGCCGGCATGGACACGAACCACCCGTCCTCGCGCCACCAGGCGGTCGAGGACCGCGCCGCCGCCATCCTGTCGGCGGTGAAGCACGCTGCCAGGCCGGACGTGATCCTGCTGGCAGGGAAGGGGCATGAGCCCTACCAGGAAATCAAAGGCCGGAAGATGCCGTTTTCCGATGCCGACCATGCCGCGCTGGCCTTGACTGCGCGGTTGACGATGATGAGGACGAATTGATGCGCGGCTCGCTCGCACAACTGACAGGCTCGATCGAAGGCAGCCGCATGACGCGTGATGCCGCCTTCGAAGGCGTGTCGACCGACAGCCGTTCGGTACAAGCCGGCGCGCTGTTCGTGGCGCTGCGCGGCGAGACCTTCGACGCCCACGACTTCCTCGACCAGGTGGCCGCCAAGAAGGTGGCGGCGGTGGTCGTGGACAAGCTGCCGGACAACTTCCCGCTGCCGGCCCTGGTCGTGCCGGACACCCTGGCGGCCCTCGGCCGGATCGGCAATGCATGGCGCAGCCGGTTTGCGATTCCGGTCATCGGCGTCACCGGCAGCAACGGCAAGACCACGGTCAAGGAAATGATCGCCGCGATCCTCGCCGCCAGCTTCGGCGAGGACGCGCGCCTGGCCACCCAGGGCAACCTGAACAACGAGATCGGCGTGCCGCTGACCGTGATGCGCCTGACCGGCGCGCACAAGGCCGCCGTGGTCGAACTGGGCATGAACCACCCGGGCGAGATCGCGCGCCTGGCCGCCATCGCCGCGCCGACCGTCGCCATGGTCAACAACGCCCAGCGCGAGCACCAGGAATTCATGCACACCGTGGAAGCGGTGGCGCGCGAGAACGGCTCGGTGCTGCAGGCGCTGCCGGCCGACGGCACGGCCGTGTTCCCGGGCGACGACGACTACACCGCGCTGTGGCGCGGACTGGCCGGCGATCGCAAGCTGCTGACCTTCGGCCTTGGCGAGGCCTGCGACGTGCGCGCGACTTATGCGCCGTCCGCCTTCGGCAGCGACCTGCAAGTCGTCGCGCCGACGGCGACCTTCGCCATCAAGCTTTCCGCTGCGGGCGAACACAACGTCCGCAACGCCCTGGCCGCCTGCGCCTGCGCGCTGGCGGCCGGCATCCCGGTCGACGCCATCGTGCGCGGCCTGGAAGCCTTCGCGCCGGTCAGCGGCCGCCTGCAGCGCAAGCAGGCCGCGGGCGGCGCCACCGTGATCGACGACTCCTACAACGCCAACCCGGATTCCGTGCGCGCCGCCATCGATGTGCTCGCGCAGGCCAAGGCCCCGCGCATCCTGGTGCTGGGCGACATGGGCGAAGTCGGCACGCAGGGACCCGAGTTTCACGAGGAAATCGGTGCGTATGCGCTAAGGCGCGGCATCGAGTCCGTGCTCGTCACCGGCGCATTGGCGCGCCACATGACGGGGACGGGCGCGCAGCACTTCGAGCAGTTCGACGATTTATTGGCAGCACTGGATAGGCAACTGGGCAGCAAATCCGACGCGACTGTGTTGGTGAAGGGCTCGCGCTTCATGAAGATGGAACGCGTGGTCCAACATCTCGTTCAATCCCAAAACACCGGCAAGGATTCCCACTAAATGCTTCTCTGGCTCGCACAATACTTCCAGGACTACGTCGGTCCGATGCGAATTTTTAACTACATCACCTTCCGTGCCGTGTTCGCGACCATCACCGCGATCGCCATCGGCCTGCTGTGCGGCCCGGCGGTGATCCGCAAGCTGACCGCCCTGAAGGTCGGCCAGGCCGTGCGCACCTATGGTCCGCAAACCCACCTGGCCAAGCACGGCACCCCGACCATGGGCGGCGTGCTGGTGCTGATCGCGATCGGCTTCTCGACCCTGCTGTGGTGCGACCTGTCGAACCGCCTGATCTGGCCGGTGCTGGTGGTAACGCTCGGCTTCGGCGCGGTCGGCTGGGTCGACGACTACCGCAAGGTGGTCTACAAGGACCCGGAAGGCATGCGCTCGGGCGAAAAATACTTCTGGATGTCCTTGATCGGCGTCGCGTCCTCGCTGTACCTGGCGTTCTCGGTCTCGGCCGCGACCCCGTGGGAAGTGGGGCAGCTGTTCTTCGCCTGGGTGCAGTCGGGCTTCTCGATGGACCTCCCGCCGAAGGCCGACCTGATCGTCCCCTTCTTCAAGAGCATCAGCTATCCGCTGGGCGTGTGGGGCTTCATCGCGCTGACCTACTGCGTGATCGTGGGCGCCTCGAACGCCGTCAACTTCACCGACGGCCTGGACGGCCTGGCCATCATGCCGACCGTGATGGTGGGCGGCGCGCTGGGCCTGTTCGCCTACCTGACCGGTAACGCGACCTATTCGAAATACCTGTTCATCCCCCACATCCCGGGCGCCGGCGAGCTGCTGATCTTCTGCGGCGCGATGGCGGGCGCGGGCCTGGCCTTCCTCTGGTACAACGCGCACCCGGCGCAGATGTTCATGGGCGACGTCGGCGCGCTGGCGCTGGGCGGCGCGCTCGGCACCATCGCCGTTATCGTGCGCCAGGAGATCGTGCTGTTCATCATGGGCGGCGTGTTCGTGGCCGAGACCCTGTCGGTGATCATCCAGGTGAGCTGGTTCAAGTACACCAAGAAGCGCTACGGCGCCGGCCGCCGCGTGTTCCTGATGGCGCCGCTGCACCACCATTTCGAACAGAAGGGCTGGAAGGAAACCAAGGTCGTGGCGCGCTTCTGGATCGTGACCATCATCCTGGTCCTGATCGGCATCTCGACCCTCAAACTGCGTTGATCGGGCATTGAAAGAACGATGAACTACGAAGGCAAAACCGCACTGGTACTCGGGCTTGGCGAATCGGGCCTGGCGATGGCGCAATGGCTGGCGCGCTGCGGCGCCCAGGTGCGCGTCGCCGACACGCGCACCGAGCCGCAGCGCCTGTTCGCGCTGCGCCAGGCGGTGCCGAACGCCGGGTTCATCGGCGGCGCCTTCAGCGCGGAACTGCTGGACGGTGTCGATTTCGTCGCCGTCAGCCCCGGCCTGATGCCGGAACGCGAACTGGCCGATATCGGCCCGGGCGCGGCAAGCCGCAATATCCCGGTATGGGGCGAGATCGAGCTGTTCGCCCAGGCGCTGGCCGACCTCGAGACCACCCGCGGCTATGCCCCGAAAGTCATCGCCATCACCGGCACCAACGGCAAGACCACGGTCACGAGCCTGACCGGCCTGCTGTGCCGCCGCGCCGGCCTGAGCACGCGCGTGGCGGGCAACATCAGCCCGGCCGCGCTGGACGTGCTGCGCGAAGCGATCGACGCAGATGAGCTGCCGCAGGCTTGGGTGCTGGAACTGTCCAGCTTCCAGCTGCATACGACTTTCAGCCTGAACCCGGACGCCGCCACCGTGCTGAACGTCACCCAGGACCATCTGGACTGGCACGGCAGCATGACCGCCTACGCCTTCGACAAGGCGCGCATCTTCGGCAAGGACAGCGTGCGCGTGCTGAACCGCGACGACGCCACCGTGGCGCGCATGCGCAACCCGGACGCCCAGGTCACGACCTTCGGCACCGGCGAGCCGGACGCGCCGGGCAGCTTCGGCCTGGTGAACGAGCGCGGCGTGCTGTGGCTGGCGAATGCGAATCCGGCGGAAGAGCCGGAAAAGAAGCGCCGCCGTGGCTCCTCCTCGGACGAGCCGGAAGAACAGCACGAACTGACCATCAACCGCCTGATGCCGGCCGACGCGCTGCGCATCCGCGGCATCCACAACGCTTCCAACGCGCTGGCCGCGCTGGCCTTGTGCCGCGCCATCGGCCTGCCGCTGGCGCCGCTGCTGCACGGCCTGCGCGACTACCAGGGCGAGCCGCACCGCGTCGAGCTGGTCGCGAACATCGACCAGGTCGAGTACTACGACGACAGCAAGGGCACCAACGTCGGCGCCACCGTCGCCGCGCTGGAAGGCCTGGGCCAGACCTTCGGCGAGACCGCCCGCCAGATCCTCCTGATCGCCGGCGGCGACGGCAAGGGCCAGGACTTCGCACCGCTGGCCGCACCGTGCTCGCGCTACGTGAAGGCGGTGCTGCTGATCGGCCGCGATGCGCCGGCCCTGAAGGCCGCGATCGAACCGAGCGGCGTGCCGTGCTTCGACCTGTCCGACCTGCCGCAGGCGGTGCGCCGCGCCGCCGGCCTGGCGCAGAGCGGTGACGTGGTGCTGCTGTCGCCGGCCTGCGCCAGCCTGGACATGTTCACCAACTACGCCCACCGCGCCCAGGTCTTCGTCGACGCCGTGCGCGAGCTGGCGCTCGAGAAAGGGCAGGAGATCTGATGGGCTTCCAGATCCCCTTCAAGTTCAGCGGCTCGTCCAGCGACGCGAGCATCGCGGCGGGCGCGCGACCGTCGCGCATGATGGAGTACGACCAGCCGCTGGTGTGGGTCGTGGTGCTGCTGATGCTGTTCGGCCTGGTGATGGTGTATTCGGCCTCGATCGCGCTGCCGGATTCGCCCAAGTTCGCCTACCTGGGCGGCAAGCACACCTATTTCCTGCTGCGCCAGGCCATGTTCATCGCCATCTCGCTGGTGTTCGGCCTGTTCGCCTTCCGCGTGCCGGTGGCGGTCTGGCAGCGCTTTGCGCCGCTGCTGTTCGTCATCACGCTGATCCTGCTGGCCGTCGTGCTGGTGCCTGGCCTGGGCGTCTCGGTCAACGGCGCGCGCCGCTGGCTGCCGATGCGCATCGGCCAGCCGTCCGAGATCATGAAAGTGGTGGCGGTGCTGTACGCGGCCGACTTCACAGTGCGCAAGCAGCAGTACATGCACAAGCTGACCAAGGGCTTTATGCCGATGGCCGCGGCGATGGCCCTGGTGGGCGTGCTGCTGCTGCTCGAGCCCGACCTCGGCGCCTTCGGCGTCATCGTCTGCATCTCGATGGGCATCCTGTTCCTGGGCGGCTTCAACATGATCTGGTTTGGCGGCATCGGCGCCGTGCTGGTGCTGGTGTTCTCGACCATCATCGCGCTCTCGCCGTTCCGCCGCGCGCGCATGTTCGCCTACATGAACCCGTGGGAAGAGGGCAATGCGCTCGACAAGGCCTACCAGCTGACCCACTCGCTGATCGCCTTCGGCCGCGGCGAGATCCTCGGCGTCGGCCTGGGCGGCAGCGTGGAAAAGCTGCACTACCTGCCGGAAGCCCACACCGACTTCATCATGGCAGTGATCGGCGAAGAGCTGGGCCTGATCGGCGTGGTCGCCGTGATCGGCATGTTCTACTGGCTCGTGAAGCGCGCCTTCGACATCGGCCGCCAGGCGATCGCGCTGGAGCAGCATTTCGCCGGCCTGGCCGCGAAGGGCATCGGCATCTGGCTGGGCGTGCAGGTCTTCATCAACATGGGCGTGAACCTGGGCCTGCTGCCGACCAAGGGCCTGACCCTGCCGCTGATGAGCTATGGCGGCTCCGGCCTGATGTTCAACTGCGTCGGCCTGGCGATCCTGCTGCGCATCGATTACGAAAACCGCGTCCGCATGCGCGGCGGCCGCCAGGGGATCGGCAAATGAGCAAGAAACTCATGATCATGGCGGCCGGCACCGGCGGCCACATCTTCCCGGGCATCGCGATTGCGCAGACCATGCGCGAGCGCGGCTGGGAAGTGAGCTGGCTGGGCACCGCCCACGGCATGGAAAAGGACATCGTGCCGAAGCACGGCATCCCGATGGACAGCATCGACTTCGCCGGCCTGCGCGGCAAGGGCCTCGGCCACACGGTCACGGGCGCCTTCAAGATGCTGGGCGCGTTCGCCGCCTGCCGCCGCTTCATCGGCGCGCGCCAGCCGGACGTGGTGCTGGGCATGGGCGGTTACGTGACCGTGCCGGGCGGGATGATGGCGCGCGCGCGCGGCGTGCCGCTGGCGCTGGTGAACGCCGACGCCGCGCTGCTGTTGTCGAACAAGACCCTGACCCCGATCGCCCAGCGCGTGCTGTTCGGCTTCCCGGCGAATTTCGGCAAGGCCGCCGGCAAGGCCGTTGTCACCGGCAACCCGGTGCGCAAGGAGATCCTCGAGATGCCGTCGCCGGGCCACCGCTTCGCCAACCGCAGCGGCCCGCTGAACATCCTGGTGGTGGGCGGCTCGCTGGGCGCGAAGGTGCTGAACGACAGCGTGCCGGCGGCCCTGGCCCTGATTCCGGAGGGCGTCCGCCCGGTGGTCACCCACCAGTCGGGCAAGAAGAACATCGAGGCCCTGCGCGCGGCCTACGCGAATGCCGGCGTGCAGGCCAACGTGGTCGACTTCATCGACGACATGGCGGCCGAATACGCGAACGCCGACCTGGTGATCTGCCGCGCCGGCGCGATCACGGTGTCGGAACTGACCGCGGCCGGCGTCGCCAGCGTGCTGGTGCCCTTCATTGCCAGCACCACCAGCCACCAGCGCGACAACGCGATCTGGATGGATGGCCAGAAGGCGGCGATCCACCTGCCGCAGGGCGAACTGAATCCGCAGCAGCTGGCGAAGCTGCTGCAGTCCACCGACCGCGAAGCCTGCCTGAAGATGGCGGAAGCGGCGCAGGCGGTGGGCCGGCGCGACGCCAACGCGGCGATCGCGAATGTACTCGAGGAATTGTCCAAACGATGAAACACAAGATCAAGCACATTCACTTCGTCGGCATCGGCGGCAGCGGCATGAGCGGCATCGCCGAGGTGCTGCTGAACCTCGGCTACAAGGTGTCGGGCTCGGACCTGGCCTCGAACGCCGCCAGCCAGCGCCTGGCCGAACTCGGCGCCACGGTGGCCATCGGCCACGCGGCGGAGCACATCCGCGGCGCCGACGCGGTGGTGACCTCGACCGCCGTCAACGAAGCGAATCCGGAAGTGGTCGCCGCGCGCGCCGCCAAGGTGCCGGTGGTCCCGCGCGCCATCATGCTGGGCGAACTGATGCGCCTGAAGCGCGGCATCGCGATCGCCGGCACCCACGGCAAGACCACCACCACCAGCCTGGTCGCCTCGGTGCTGGCCGCGGGCGGCATGGACCCGACCTTCGTGATCGGCGGCCGCCTGACCGCCGCCGGCGCCAACGCCAAGCTGGGCACCGGCGACTACATCGTGGCCGAGGCCGACGAGTCGGACGCGTCCTTCCTGAACCTGACGCCGATGATCGAGGTGATCACCAACATCGACGCCGACCACATGGACACCTACGAGCACGACTTCGAGAAGCTGAAGGCCGCGTTCGTGAACTTCACCCACCGCCTGCCGTTCTACGGCCGCGCGATGATGTGCATCGACGACGCCAACGTGCGCTCGATCCTGCCGCAGGTGACCAAGCCGGTGACGACCTACGGCTTTTCCGAGGACGCCGAAGTGCGCGCCATGGAAGCCCGCGCCGACGGCACCCGCATGCGCTTCATCGTGCGCCAGGCCGGCTACCCGGACACCAGCTTCGTGCTGAACCAGCCGGGCATGCACAATGTGCTGAACGCCTGCTCGGCGATCGCGATCGCGCGCGAGATCGGCGTGCCGGACGAGGCCACGGCCGCCGGCCTGGCCGAGTTCCGCGGCGTCGGCCGCCGCTTCACCCGCTACGGCGAGATCCCGCTGGAAGCCGGCGGCAGCTTCACCCTGGTGGACGACTACGGCCACCACCCGGTCGAAGCCCAGGTGACGCTGGCGGCGGCGCGCGCGGCCTATCCGGGCCGTCGCCTGCTGCTGGCCTTCCAGCCGCACCGCTACACCCGCACGCGCGACCTGTTCGAAGACTTCGTCAAGGTGCTGGCCGCACCGGACGTGCTGCTGCTGGCCGAGGTGTACGCGGCCGGCGAGACCCCGATCGTGGCGGCCGACGGCCGCGCGCTGTCGCGCGCCCTGCGCGCCGGCAGCCAGATCGAACCGATTTTCGTGGAATCGATCGCCGACATGCCGGCGACGATCCTGAAGGTGGCGCGCGACGGCGACGTCGTGCTCACCATGGGCGCCGGCTCGATCGGCGGCGTTCCGCATCAACTGACCCAGCTTCAAAAGGTAACATCGTGAGTACCCTTACTCAGACTGAAATCCAGGAACTCGGCAAGGTCGCCGTCCTGTTCGGTGGCCGCTCGGCCGAGCGCGAGATCTCGATCCTGTCCGGCACCGGCGTGCTGCAGGCCCTGCAATCGAAGGGCGTGGACGCCCATGCCTTCGACCCGGCCGAGCGTTCGCTGGCCGACCTGGCCGCCGAAAAATTCGACCGCGTCTTCATCGCACTGCACGGCCGCTACGGCGAAGACGGCAGTCTGCAGGGCGCCCTCGAGCAGCTCGGCATCCCCTATACCGGCAGCGGCGTGATGGCATCCGCGGTCGGCATGGACAAGATCACCACCAAGATCGTGTGGCTGGCGCACGGCGTGTCGACGCCGAAGTACGCCGTTATCGACACCGACACCGACCTGGACAAGGTGGTGGCGGACCTCGGCCTGCCGCTGATCGTCAAGCCGCCGCTCGAAGGATCGACCATCGGCATCACCAAGGTCACCCGTGCGGAAGACCTGAAGGCGGCCGTCGACCTGGCCCACAAGTACGACAAGCTGGTGCTGGCCGAGCAGTTCATCGAAGGCCGCGAGTTCTCGGTGCCGCTGCTGGGCGCCGGCGCCCAGGCGCGCGCGCTGCCGATCATCGAGATCGTGGCCCCGGAAGGCAATTACGACTACCAGAACAAGTACTTCACGGACGACACCAAGTACCACTGCCCGGCGCCGCTGGATGCCGCTCTCACCGACGCGATCCAGCGCGAGGTGGAGAAGGCCTACCGCGCCCTCGGCTGCGAAGGCTGGAGCCGGATCGACGTGCTGCTGCGCGAAGCCGACCAGCAGTTCTTCCTGCTGGAAGTGAACACCTCGCCGGGCATGACGACGCACTCGCTGGTGCCGATGGCCGCGCGCGCGGAAGGCACGAGCTACGAAGACCTGTGCGTGCAGATCCTGCGCTCGGCTTCGCTGAAGATCGGCCAGACGAAAAAGGAAAAGGCGTAAGACGATGTGGCATGACGTGCGAGCCCTGAACGCAACATCCGGCGCGATCACCGCGCTGGTGGCGCTCGCCTGTATCGCGTCGGGCGTGTGGTGGATTTCGCAGCGTCCGATGTTCACCCTGCGCGCCGTGCGCGTCGAGAGCATGTACGGCCTCGACCTGCAGCACGTGAACGAACTTACCGTGCGCAACGGCGTGCTGGGCAAGATCAAGGGGAATTTCTTCACCACCGACCTGGAGCAGGTGCGCGGTACCTTCGAGGCCGTGCCCTGGGTCCGCAAGGCCAGCGTGCGCCGCGAATGGCCGAACCAGCTGATCGTCCAGGTCGAAGAGCATGAAGCGCTCGGCACCTGGGGCGAGGACGGACGCCTGCTGTCGGTGAAGGGCGACGTCTTCACCGCCAACCTGGCCGAAGCCGACGAGGACCACGAGCTGCCTGCTTTCGATGGTCCTCCCGGCAGCGAGAAGGAAGTGCTGGCCCGCTTTGCGGAACTGCGCAGGATGTTCGCGCCGATCCGCCTGGTGCCGGCGTCGCTCAGCCTGTCGACGCGCTATGCCTGGACGGTCAAGCTGGACAACGGGATGAGCGTGGAGCTGGGCCGCGAGCGCGTCGCCGGCAAGGACGGCATGAAGGAGCGCGTGCAGCGGCTGGTCGGCATTTACCCCCAGCTGGTGGCGAGACTGCAGGAAGGCCGCATCGATACCATCGACATGCGCTATCCGAACGGTCTGGCGCTGTCGTCGGCGGCGCTGAGCGTGCCGGTCGACGCCACCAAGCCGGTGAAGGCAGCAAAGAAAAAAGCAACTACCAAAACAACAAAGCACATTTAATCAAGCAGGCGACTAGAAATGACTAAAGACGCGAAGAACCTGATCGTCGGCCTCGACATCGGCACCTCGAAGGTGGTGGCGGTGGTGGCCGAGGTGATGGCCGATGGGCGCCATGAAGTAATTGGACTCGGCCAGCACGAGTCGAAGGGTTTGAAGAAGGGCGTTGTCGTCAACATCGAAGCGACTGTCGAGTCGATCCAGCGCGCGCTCGAAGAAGCCGAGCTGATGGCCGACTGCAAGATCCGCAACGTGTATGCGGGCATCGCCGGCAGCCATATCCGTTCGTTCAACTCGAGCGGGATGGTGGCGATCAAGGACAAGGAAGTCAC
>CAJYXO010000281.1 GCA_913778765.1 uncultured Massilia sp.
CGATGCGGCGGCCGGCGTCGAGCAGGTCGTCGTTCCAGTTGCCGATGCCTTCGACGATGGTCGGCTTGATCAGCACCACCAGCTCGCGCTTCTGGTTGACCCGCTTCTTCGCGCCGAACAGGCTGCCCAGCACCGGCACGCTGCCGGCCACCGGCACCTGCGAATTGTCGGCGGTCGAGGATTGGCGCATCAGGCCGCCGATCGCCACCACCTGGCCGTTCGAGCCGCGCACGATGCTGTCGAGTTCCGAAGTCGCCGACGCCGCCAGCGGCAGCTGGAGGTTGCCGGCGCTGCCCAGGGCCACGGTCTTGTTCACGGTCGACACCTGGCTTACCGACGGGTGCACGTGCAGCAGGATGTTGCCCTTCTCGTCGATCTGCGGGGTCACGTCCAGCACCACGCCCGAGAAGAAGGCCTGCAGGGTCACGCTCGGCGTGGTGGTGGTGCCGGACGCGGTGGAATTGATGTTGTTGGTGACGCCGGTGACGAAGAATTCGTCGGTGCCGATCTTCAGCACCGCCTTCTGGTTGTTGACCGCCGCCACGCGCGGGCTGGACAGCACGTGCACCGTGCCCTGGGTCTCGAGGAAAGAAATCAGGGCCGCGAAATTGCTGGTCTGGACCGCCAGGCCGAACATCGAGCCGGCGGTGGCCGCGGCATTCGACAGCGAGAAGCCCGAGCTGGCCGACAGGCCGGTGCTCGGGTCGGTGATGACGGCCGGCTGGCCGCCGCCGAAAGGCAGCGGGGTCAGCGCGGCGCCAGGGGCGATCACGCCGCCCGACACGCTGTTGTCGTGGCCGCTCCTTATCGACGCGAAGTAAGCCCAGTTCACGCCGCTCTGGAAGCTGTCGTTCAGCTCGACCTCGAGGATTTTCGCTTCCAGGATCACCTGGCGGTCGACCGCCAGCTGGGTCGCCTTCAGGTAGGCGTCGACGTTGCGCAGCTCGTCCGGCATGGCGCGGATCACGATCACGCCCGACTGCGGGCTCACCACCACGCTGCGCCCGCCGTCCTTGGAGCCGACGATGGCTTCGATCGAGGTCTTCAGGTCGCCCCAGAAGTCGGTGGTCGACGATGTGTTGACGTCGGTGCTCTCGACCTGGGTCTGCTGGCCGTTCGGGTTGTTCGGATTGTTCTGGCTATTCTGGTTGCTGCCCTGGTTGCTCTGCCCGTTGTTCTGACCGTTCTGGTTGACGGCGTTCTGCACCGATGTCGACGACACGCGCAGGTTCGACACGCCGCGGCGGCTGCCGACCAGGTAGTTCACCCGGAACATCTTGGTCTGCATGGTCAGCGGCTTGATCGAGATGCGGGTGCCGTCGATCCGGTAGTCGTAGCCATACATCTCGCGCACCGCGTCGAGGGTCTCCTGCAGGGTCACGTCCTTCAGGTTGGCGGTGATGGCGCCGCTGACGTCCGGATGCACCAGGATGTTGTAGCGGGTGCCGGCCACGATCGAGCGGAAGAACTGCTGCGCCGGGACATTGTTGAAGGAGACGTTGAAGCGCTCTTCCAGCGCCGGGCGCGCCTTCGGCAGCTGGTTGGCCAGGCTGGCGGCCGGCGGCAGCAGCGCATTGGCGACGGCGTCGTCGACGGCCGGTGCGGCCGGCCCGCGCTTTGCCGCGGCGGCGGCGACATCCTGGCGGATCTGTTCGTAGGTGGTCGGCGGGGCGCTCTGGCAGGCAGCCATCAGTACCGCCGTCGCCAGCATCGTCGTCTTCAAAATGTGTCGCATCGTCTCGTCCTCTTCTCGGGCTCTCAGCGCCGCGCCGGCGCGTGTCCTCGCGCGCGTACCGGCGTCATGCCCGGCGCTTCCTGGGCGTACAGGCGCAGCACCTGGCGCTCGCCGCCGCGCACCAGCTCGACCTCGTCGTCGCCGATGCGCGTGACACGGGCGCCGTGGAACTGCTCGCCCAGGCGCACGGTCTCGCCGTCGATCACGGCCAGGTGGCGGCCGCCGGCTTCACGCGCGACCAGGATGCTCTGCAGGCGCGGGCCGCTGGCCGGGGTTCCCGGCGCGGTGGCGTTGACGGCGGCGCCGGCGGCCGGGCGGGTCGGGTCCTGCAGCACGTCGGCGTGCGCACAGGAGGCGGCGAACAGCAGCGCCAGCGCGATGGCTTTCAGGGTCACAGCTTCATCCATTTTTCGTCCAGGCTCAGGGTGTACAGCGTCAGGGTCAGGCGCACGCTCGGATAGTCTTCGACCTCGAGCTGGGCCCTGCCCCAGAACAGCTGGGTCGGCAGGGCTTCCAGTGCGGCCATGTAGTCGATCATGTCGAGGTAGCTGCCGCGCACCGTCAGTTCGACGCCGTGGCGGAACAGCAGCTCGCGCTTCGCGGTCTTCGCCGGCTCGGCGGCGGTCTGCGCAGCGGCGTGGTCTTTTTTGGCGCCGACGGCGCTCAGCGGCTCCACCGGCAGCGTGCGCACCGACACCATCTTCAGGCGCCCGTTGGCGCGCAGGATCGATTCGAGCAGCGGCGCCACGCGTTCCGGCGCGACCAGGCCTTGCTGCATGGCGCGCAGGGTCGCGTCCAGGCGCGTGGACTCCGCGCGCACCGCGGCCAGGCGCGCGCGCGCCGGCGCGTCCGGATCGGCGGCGGCTTCCTGCAGCTTCTGGGCGATCTGCTCGTTGATGCCTGCGATATTGTTCTGCTGCTGGACGACCTGGCTGCGCAGCAGGTCCTGCTTGCGCAGCATCGGCCCCAGCACCAGCATGTGCACGACGAACACCAGCAGCGCGCAGGAAGCGGCAAAGCCCATGATGCGCTCGCGCTGGCTCAGGGCGTCGACGCGCGCGGCGAAGGTCAGCCAGCGCTGCTTCATGGCTTGTCCTTTTCTTTTTGCGGCGCCGACTGCAGGCTGAATTCGACGTAGGGCGCCGGCGTGCTGACCTCCTTGCCGTCGCGGACCGTCTTCAGCGCGGCGGCTTCGCCGATCTGCAGGCTGCCCACCGGCTTGCCCTGCATGACGCGCTCGTTGCGCAGGCGGCCCAGGTAGCCCGGCACCAGCGCCGGGTCCAGCGCGCGGCCGCGCACACCGATATCCTGGCCGGCGCCGGCGATGCTGACGCCGGTCAGCCACAGGCCCTCGACACTCTGGCGCGCCAGGGCGCGGAAGTATTCGGCGTAACCGGCGGTGTCGCCCAGCTCGCCCCGATCGATCGTTCCGGCGACCTCTTTCAGGTCCAGCAGTTCGCCTTGCGCCTGGCCCAGTTCCTCGGCCAGTTTCGGGTCCTGCTGGCGCGGCGCGAACTCGGACGTCACGCCGGCGAGGCGCTTCTGGGTGCGTTCGAGCTGGGCCGCGCCCTGGTCGGCCTGGGCCTGCAGGCTCGCCAGGCGCAGCTTGGCCGCCACGCTCATGCCGGCCAGGCCGAGCACCAGCACACCGAGGCTGGCGGCCATGGTCGCCGCCGTGAACAGCTTCTTCTTCTGCAGGAAGGCCGGGTTGAACAGGTTGATCTGCTGGCTCATGCCGCGCCCTCCTCGTCGCGCAGCGCCGCGCCGATGGCGACGAAGAAGCGCTGCTGGCGCGCCGGGTCCGCCAGTTCGGGCACGCCGGCCAGATCGAGCACCTGGCCCAGGTCGAGGGTTTCGACGCGGGTGTAGAGGTTGCTGCCCAGGTAGTCCTGCAGGCCGTCGGCGCCGCTCGGCGCCAGCACCAGCTTGGCCACGCTGATGAAGGAGAACTGGCGCTCGACATTGTCGAGGGAGCGCTGCAGCTCGAGGGTGATCTTGTCGAAGCTCTGGTTGCGGCGCTCGGCGTCCGCGTCGAGCAGCTGGGCCAGCGTGACGTCGATGCGGCGCGACAGATACAGCTCGCCGCGCCAGGACACGGTCAGCAGGCCGCCGTCCTCGCCGAAGGCCAGCATGGCGATGCCGCGGCCTTCCGGTTCCAGCATGGCCGAGACGTTACGCTGGGCCATCTCCGGAATGTCGATGGTGCGCAGGCGGATCTTCGCACCGGTGAACAGTTTCTGGCGCGCCTGGATCACGCTGTTGCGGGCGGCGATCGCGAACACGCTCTGCTGCGGACGCACGGCGGCGTTCGGATCGAGCGGGATGTCGAGCACGTCGTAAGTCGCATCGTCGACCGGGAAGTCGAGCACGTCCTTCAGGCGCCAGCGCATCGCCGTCTTGCGTTCCGCGCGCGGCACGTTCGGCGCTTCGACCGACATGAACTGGTAGTCGCCACCGCCCAGCACGGTGGTGCAGCGGTAGCTTGCGCTGTGCAGCTCCTTGCCGGCCTTTTCCAGGACATCCAAGCCTGGCGCGCCGGGAAAGAAGCCGGCCACCGTCACCGCCGGCTTGCCGACCGCCGGACGGCGCACGCTGGCGGCGGCAACGCCGTCGCGGTGCAGCACCATGGCCAGCCAGGCTTCGGATTGTTGGGCTTTTCTGAACAAACGCATTCGGTCGCGGTGAGTTTTCTTGATTTTCGAGGAATCTTCGCTAGACCCTTGATTATATTCAAGCTGTGGTAAAAGCCGATACCATTTTTTCACTCAGGAAAAATATTTCCGGTTCTCACCACATTTCGACCGCCCGGCGTTGTCAATACACCTCACGCAGATAGATCACCGGGCTGCGGTAAAGCCCGAACGTGGCGCGCCCGACCGTGCTCGGCAGCCACAGCTTCGCCGCGCCGTTGTCGACGCCGAAATCCACGCTGCCGAGCGTGCCGCGCGGCGGCGCCTGCAGCTTGAGGATGGTCCTGCCGCTCGCCAGTTGCAGCGGCAGCGGATCGGCCGGGGTGAGCGGCGTCGCCTTGCAGGCCCCCGACTTGCCGTCGGCCGCGAAATACTTCGTGCAGCTGCGCGGCGCCAGCGCCGTGGCGACGGTACTCGCGCTGTCGCCGTCGCTGGTGGCCCAGGCCGCGCCGTTCCAGTACTGGGCGGTCAGCGATACGGGCAGTCGCAGCAGGTCGGAGCCGAACACGTTCGGCACGAACAGGCGCCCGGACAGCACCATCAGGCCGTCCTCGTAGCGGGTGCCGGCGGCGGCGCCGGTCGGCACCCGCGAACTGACTTGCAAATTCGACGTCGTCAAGGACGGCGGCGAACTGCCCGCAAGCCAGGTCTGGACCTTGTCCGCCTGGGTGGCGCGCAAGTAGATCGCGGTCGGGCCGATCCAGCTGGCCGTGGCGGAGCGCGTGGCCGCGGTATCGGCGGCATACGGGGTGCCGAGCGGGTAGTTGGCGGTGCCGGTCATGTCGGCATAAGTGCCGACAGGCTGGTCGACCGGCAGCTTCACGTTGAACTTCAAGGGCCCGCCCGCCAGCGGCGTCGCACTGTCCTGGCGCGCCACAGCGGTGACGACGACGCCGCGGTCCGGGCTGGTCCCGCTCGACACGTTCTCGAACAGCGACAGGATCGACGGCTGGCCATTGCGCGGCAGCCCGAAGGCCTCGACCGAGAAGGTGAACGGCTGCTGCGCGTACACGGCGCCGCTGACCGGATACGGCGGCGCGGTGGCAGGATCCGCGGTCACCAGCGGGCAGTTCAAGGCCGCCGGACAAGCGATCGGCGCGACCGCCGTGGTCTCGAAATAGTCGGGATAGAAGCGCCCGATCACGCGGGTGCCCGCCACCAGGCGGCTGGATGGCGTGGCGTCGATCACGGACTGGGCGGGCGGGCCGCCGACGGTGCCGGTGCCGAGGTAGTCGGTGAGGAAAGGCGTGGCGGCGAACACCCCCGCTTCGTACCAGCGCACGGTGGCGTCCATCGCCGCGCCGACCGATGGATTCGGCGCGAACGCCTGGTCGACCACGAAGGCCTCCTGCACCACCGCGTCCTTCGCCCCGATCGGCATGCGCGGCGAGGTCTTCAGGTTGACGGCGAACAGGTCCAGCTGCAGGTCGAGGTCGATCTGGTCGTCGGTCATGACACCCTTCAGCGCGGTCGGCTCCTTGCCGAAGCTGGGCGCCCACAGCGGCGCCTGCGCGGTGCTGCCGGCCATCAGCGCGCCGACCCGCATGACGAACTGCTCGCCGGCCTTGGCGAAGGCATACGCGTCGTCGGCGCCGCCTTCGTAGTCCGAAACCTGGTCCGAAACCCGGAACACGTCGCGGAAGCGGATGTCGAGCGGCTTCGAGATGAAGTTGACGGTACCCATCACGGAGCCCGAGAAGCGCAAGGACATCGCCACCCGGCCGACGTCCAGGTAAGTGAAGTAAGCGCTGGTCGGCAGCAGCGCGCTGGGCTGGTTGGCAGGCACCGTCACCGCAACCCCGGTGGACCAGGTGCCCTTGCAGTCGAGCGACCTGCCGTAATAGGCGGCGCTGACGCCCGAATACGGCAGGCAGGACGCGCTCAGGTCGACCGACAGCGTCGTGTCCTTGGTGTCGATCGCGGCCGCCTTCTGCGCGCCGGCGACGGCGGTCAGGTAGATCGGCGTGGCCTGGCCGGCCACGACGGGACCGATGAATTTGTGGCAGCCCGGCTCCGTGGGCGAAACGACGATCGGCTGGCCGCTGGTGCAGGCTTCCTTGGTGAAGACCATCGCCGCCGAACCGTAGTCGACGGCGCCGCCGGTATTCGTGGCCTTGTTGTTGGCGAGGTTGTTGTCGCCGGTGGTGCCGCTGACCGTGGCGGTGTTCGTGTAGCTGCCGAGGCTAGTGGGCGTGACCGAGATGGTGATCGGCGTCATCTTGGCGCCGGAGGCGATCGGGCCGGGCTGGGTGCAGGTGACGACGGTCGTGCCGTTCGCCCCGGCCGCGTTGGTGCAGGTCCACTTGGTGCCAGCGGCAGAAACCAGCTTGAGTCCCGCCGGCAGGGTGTCGACCACGGTCACCGGACCGTTCTCGGCGTCGATGCCGCCGTTGGTGACGGTCAGCGTGTAGTCGGTGGACGCGCCGACGGTCAGGTCGCCGGTGCGGGTCATGGACAGCGACAGGTCGGCGATGCCGGCATACGGCATCGCCACGATCTCGGCGCTCAGCAGCACCAGGTCCTGGCCTGATTTATAGGTCGTGCTGGCGCTGCTCTGGCCGGCCTTGATGACCGGCGACTTGAGCGTGTAGACGTCGAAGTCGATGCCGTAGGAGTACTTGTCGCCGGTGATGTTACTTTGGGAGTTGAACTGGTTGCCCTGCGGGTTCATCGAATCCGTCAAGGCATAGCCATTGAACAGCAGGTCCTCGCCGCCCTGCGACAGGGTGACGTCGCCCTCCCAGGTGATGTGGCCGACGCGGCCCGTGGTGGTGGCGGGCAGTGGATCCGGCACGTTGAAGCCGCTCAGGTTGATCGTCAGGCTGGTGTTGCGGAAGCTCTGGAAGCCTTCGTACAGGTTCAGCATGCGGAACGGCTCGTTCGGATGCGAATAGATCACCGCCAGCGAAAAGCCGCCGACCACGCCCTCCACGCTGCACCAGGGGTTGCCGGTGGCGACAGTCAGCCCGCTGAACGTGTAGTAGCCGTTGCCCTTCTTGGACACCTGGCTGGTGACGTCCGCGGCGCCGCTGAAATAGGTGTACGTGGTGTTGTTGGCATTGTACTTCGACAGGTACTGGCGGTTGGCCGGCGCGGTGACCGTCACGCCGTCGAAGGTGACGGTGTAGTCAGGCGAGGTACCCGAGCCGGCCCAATACAGCTGGGCGCTCTTGATCGTCGCGCCGCTGGGAATGCCGCCCAGGTAGGCGTAGATCCCGCTATTGCCGTTGACCAGGCTACAGGGCCTGGTATTGTCCTTGGTGCGCAAGGTTTCCTCGGTGCCGGTGAAATTCAGGCTGCCGCGGAAGCTCTGGAACAGGGCGATCGGGGTGTCGGCGCGGGCCGCCACGTTCACCAGCAGGAGCAGCAGGCCGGCCAGGCAGCCGAGCCAGCGCGAAGCAAGGGCGCGCGTCATAGTTCGACCTCCAGGTTGCGCCTGACGTATTCGGGGTTGTTGACGTCCGGGCAGCTGCCGCCGGCGGTGTCCGGTATGTTGCAGGCTTCGGCGGTGATCATATAGCGGCTGAGCGTGCCCGCGCCCTGCTGTCTGCAGCGGACGTACACCGTGAAGCCGGACAGCGAGGTCCCGGCCGGCATGTCGATGCGGGTCGCGCTCACGCAATTGCCATTGCGGCGGCGCTGGAAGAGGCCCCACTCGATGCCGGCGCGCGCGGCCTGGTAGGCGCGCGCGCCGAGCAGGTCGAGGTTGGCGCTGCTCTGCTGCTGGGTATAGATGCCGACCATGGCCGTGCCGAGGCCGGCCAGCACGACCAGCAGGAAGATCGCGGTGACGATGCCGACGCCGGCCTGGCGGCGCAGACGGAAAGTGTGCTTCATGGCGTGTTGTCCACGTGGACCTGGTGCACCAGGCGCACCGTGGCCGGATTGTCGGCGCGGCCGCGCAGTTCCAGCGTGAGCCGCACCAGGCCGGTGCGCTGCGACGCCGCGCTGCCGTAGCCGAAGATGCCGTTGCAGGTGGTCAGACCGGTCGCCACCAGGGCGCGCGGCGCCGTCCCCGGCGGCATGGTCTGGTTGACGTTGATCGCATAGCCCCAGGCGCGCCACAGCGCCAGGCGGCCGTCGGTATTCTGGGCGCAGAAAAAGCTGACCGGGCCGGACACGACCTGGAAGCGCTGCAGCGGCGACACCAGCGGCACGTCCTGGCTGGCGAAGGGGTTGCCGGCCATCGTGATGGTTCGGGTCTGGAAGTCCTGGCCGCCGATCTGCTGGATGGTCGCGGCCGACACCGCATTGATGCAGGCGATGTTTCCCGCCGCGCTCGCGGCGGCACTGCTCGGGCATTGCGCGACGCCGGTGCCCGCCAGGCCATAGGCATTGGCGGGCTCGAAGCCGGGACCGAGGTTGTATACCACCACGTAATCGCCGGCCCGCACCTGGTTGAAGCTGTCCGGCATGCCGATCGCGGTGAAGCTGGTGGCGGCGGCGCTGTCGAAGCTCAGCACCGGCACCGTCGTGACGCCGTCTTGCGCGGACAGGTAGCGGGCGCCGGAGCGCGTCTGCAGCAGCTCCAGGTGGTCGCCGGCGGCGCTGACGCGCACGCTGTTCGGCAGCGCCAGGCGGATGTCGCGCGCGACGCGGCGCAAGGCCAGGTCGGCCTGGTCGGTCAGCTCGGCGCGGTCGGCGGTGTCGCGGTAGCTGAGGATGGGCACGCGGATGAACACCGCCACCATACCCGCCACGATGCCGATGATCGCGATCGTCATGACCGCCTCGACCAGCGTGAAACCGCGGCTGGCGCGCGGGCTCGGCAGGCGGCGCGTCCTCATAGGTGGTTCGGCGCGTAGCGCGCCCGGTAGCCGTCCAGGGTGACGCTCTGGCCGTCAAAGCTGACCGTCACCGTGATCCGCAGCACGTCGGTGTCGGCGGTATTCGCGGCGTTCGGCGGATTCGCCAGGTCGTTGCC
>CAJYXO010000282.1 GCA_913778765.1 uncultured Massilia sp.
GCTATGCTGACCTGGCCGAAATCGGTACCGATCCGCTACAGGCTGGCAAGGAGCTTCCTATTGCACTACAGTTAGCTCCATCCGCTGCCGACTGTCGATTTCGTGTTTTTACACAGCCTGGGCCGAAAGCGGACATGTCCAGGCGCAGTCCAGGCACTAACATGACGTCCATGTTCGTAGACGGACTGATGCCATGGCCCGATCACTTCTTCCCGAAGACCTGTGGTCGCTTATAGCGGCTCAACTTCCGGCCCATCGTCGATCGCCGAAAGGCGGCCGCCCACGTATCGATGACCGCGCAGCCCTGACCGGAATCCTGTTTGTCCTCAAGACTGGAATACCTTGGGAATACCTGCCGCGCGAACTCGGCTGCGGCAGCGGTATGACATGCTGGCGTCGGCTTCACGAATGGATGCTAGCTGGCGTCTGGCAGCGTCTTCACGAAAATATTTTGCGACGGCTCCGCGAGTACGATCAGATCATGTGGGATCGAGCTTGCGTGGACGCTGCAAGCGTGCCGGCACCTGCTGGCGGCGAGCATACAGGCCGGAACCCTACCGATCGCGGCAAGCTCGGCTGCAAACACCACTTGCTGGTAGATGAGCGTGGACTTCCACTAGTAGCCCAAATCTCGGGTGCGCAGGTACACGACTCGCGTTTCCTCATCCCGCTAGTAGAGTCCATCCCGGCAGTGAAAGGTTTGGCAGGCCGTGCCCGAAAACGCCCAGGTAAGCTGCATGCCGATCGAGCGTATGCTTCGAGAGCCCATCGGGCCTGGCTGCGCCGTCGGGGTATTGCCGCTCGAATTGCCCGCTATGACGTGGAGTCGCGCGAAAGGCTTGGCCGATGGCGGTGGGTCGTCGAGCGTACCTTGGGTTGGCTTCACCGCTTTCGCAGACTGCGCATACGGCACGAGAGGCGAGCAGACATCCACCAGGCGTTCCTTTCACTTGCCTGTTCGCTCATCTGTTGGCGGTATGTCGAACGGTTTTGTTAGGCGCTCTAAGTATCTCTAACAATACCGTTCGACGTACCGCCAGCAAATGAGCGAGCAGGCCAGCAAAAGAAAGGCGTGATGAATATCTGCGCGGCGCTCGTAGCGGATGCGTAATCTGCGAAATCGGTGAAGCCACCCTAGGGTTCGTTCGACGACCCAGCGCCAGCGGCCAAGGCGTTCGCGTGACTCGACGCCGTATCTCGCAATGCGTGCGGCAATCCCTCGTCGGCGGAGCCAGGCTCGGTGCGCTCGTGATGCATACGCACGGTCGGCGTGCAGTTTCCCTGGTCGTTTGCGAGCGCGGCCGGACAAACCTTTTATGGCCGGGATTGCTTCGATAATCGGTATGAGCAGCCGGGAATCATGAACTTGCGCGCCAGAGATCTGGGCTACCAACGGCAAGCCACGCTGATCCACCAAAATGTGATGTTTGCAGCCTAGCTTACCCCGATCAGTTGGGTTGCGTCCGGTATGTTCGCCGCCTCGCGGTGAAGGCACGCTAGCGGCATCAATACACGCTCGATCCCAAGCGATCTGGTCGTATTCGCGAAGCCGGCGCAGTATCGCCTCGTGAATACTCTGCCAGATACCAGCCTGCGTCCATTCATGTAGACGGCGCCAGCACGTCATTCCGCTACCGCACCCGAGCTCATGCGGCAGATACTCCCATGGTATTCCGGTCCTGAGGACGAAAAGAATCCCGGTCAGTGTTGCCCGGTCACCGATGCGTGGTCGGCCACCTCTAGGAGATGGTGGGTGCATTGGAAGATGAGCTGCAATAAGGGACCAGAGTTCGTCGGAAATGAGTGCTTTGGCCATGGCATCGGTCCGGCTAAATATAGGCCGTCTATGTTAATGCCAGGACCATGGCTGCGTATGCCTGAAATCGACACCATTGGGAACGTTCAGTCGGCGGGCAGCTCCGGACGGTAATCAACGATCAGTGTCGCCAAACGTGCTAATATTACTGGCTGGAGATGGCATTCCTCCTTTAACCGCCCTCGGGGCTGATGATGCCTACACATATCCCGGACTGGGCGGGAAGGTGTAGTCGCGTAGTCAGCCCCCGCCCTGTCCTGGTTTTGCTTTACCTTTTAAGCAACAGGACATTCATGAAGAAATCAAGACGTTGGGAACAAATCGACCTGCTATCGCACATCGGTAAATGGGCCCTGCTCGCCGCCTGCGTTGCCATTTTCGCTGGCTCGGCCTCGGCAATCTTCCTCTTTTCTCTGGAGTGGGCAACAACAGTTCGCCTCACTCATCCCTGGCTCATAGCCCTGTTACCTGTTGCTGGGTTTGTCGTCGGGTGGCTGTACTTGCGTTTTGGGCAGAGTGTCGAGGCCGGCAACAACCTCCTCATTGACGAGATTCACGACCCGAAAAAAGTCATTCCCCTACGTATGGCACCGTTGGTGTTGGGTGGAACCGTCGTTTCCCACTTGTTCGGTGCTTCCGTAGGGCGTGAAGGCACCGCGGTGCAGATGGGCGGCGCCTTGGCCGACCAGCTCACCCACATGTTCCGTCTGAAACACGAGGATCGGCGCATCATCCTGATGGCCGGAATTAGCGCCGGCTTCGCCTCCGTGTTTGGCACGCCGTTGGCCGGCGCCATCTTCGGACTTGAAGTATTGGCGATTGGCCGCTTGCGCTATGACGCTATCTTGCCGTGTATGTTTGCCGCCGTGGTTGCCGACCAGGTTGGGTTACTCTGGGGCGTCCATCACACACATTACAACATTACGTTCATTCCCCCTGTATCCGTATGGCTGCTGCTGGCAATGATTGCGGCCGGTGCCGCCTTCGGGCTGACTGGCAAGGCGTTTGCCGACGTCACACATGCATTATCTGGCTGGATGAAGAAACGAATTACCTATGCTCCTTTGCGTCCGTTTGTGGGTGGAGTAGTGGTTGCGGTTGCGGTCTGGGGCATCGGTACCGATCGCTACATCGGCTTGGGGATTCTAGCCATTGTCGACGCTTTCCAGCAGCCGCAAGCCCTGTATGAGTTCTTTGCAAAGATGATGTTCACCGTTGCTTCACTCGGAAGTGGTTTCAAAGGGGGCGAGGTCACACCGCTCTTCTATATGGGGGCGACGTTGGGCAGTGCGCTCGCGCCCATCTTGCATGTGCCGTTTCCATTGTTGGCGGGCGTCGGCTTTGTGGCCGTGTTCGCTGGAGCGGCCAATACACCCATCGCCTCCACATTGATGGCCGTCGAACTGTTCGGAGCCGAGGTCGGTATTTATGCGGGTTTGGCCTGTGTCGTTAGCTACCTTTTCTCTGGCCATACCGGCATCTACCGTTCTCAACGTGTGGGCCAGGGGAAGGCATTCCATGCACCAGAGGGGCTCAAGTTAAGTGAGTTGCCGGCATACCGGGCACGGCAAGGAGTCACCGCTACCGAGTCGATTAATACTTGAAGGGGAAGATCAGAATGAAGGAAATGACGGCGTTACGCCTCTTTTTTCCACAGTCTGCGAAAGCGAGGCCGACACGATTCTGGCACCGCCTTTCGGCACTGCCCCTGAGCCATCGACTACTGCACGCGGCTCGGCACGCGGGCATCGAGCAAGTGCTGATGCATCCGGTGCAGTCAGGCTATCTTCCCGGCAGGAAGCTCAGCCACGGCAACATCGAAGCCACTCCTGGGCATCACCCCTTTTGCATCGAACTGATTGATATGGAAGAACGGCTGCGTGCATTCCTCCGGGAGCACGCCGACGAGCTACGACATGTGCGCGCCGTATTGTATCGATGTGAGCTGGCGATATGATAGGAGGACGTCAACATGATCCGATCCCTGATGGCTATCTCTTTGGGGGCATCCTTAGGCGCAATTCTGCGGTGGCTCTTAGGAATGGCATTGAATGCTTTGTTCCCAGCCATCCCGCCAGGTACATGGCTCGCGAACATGTTGGGCGGCTATTTGATCGGCCTCGCGACGGCTTATTTCGGACAACACGCGGGGTTGGCTCCAGAGTGGCGCCTGCTGGTAATTACCGGCTTTCTGGGCGGCCTCACGACCTTTTCCACGTTTTCAGCCGAAGTGACGTCACTGATCCAGCAGGACCGCATGGGATGGGCGGCGGTAGCGGTTTCCGCTCACGTGGGCGGCTCCTTGATGATGACACTGCTCGGTTTGGCAACGCTTTCGCTTATCAAAACGACGTAACTCGCAGGAGGTACACATCATGAAGGGCTATCAACTGACGTTCCTGACGCAGCAAGATCGCAAGCACGGCGGTCTGTCCCTCGGAGAATGGCTGCTGCAGGAGGCTCGCAGGCTAGGCGTCGGCGGCGCAACTTTGTTCGGTGCCAGTGAGGGCTTTGGGCACTCCCATAGGCTGCATTCGGCGCAATTTATTGACCTTGCGGACCAGCCTATCGAAGTGACCATGGCGTTGAGCGAGATCGAGTGCCTCCGCATGTTCGAGAGGCTGCGCGAGGAGAAAATTGAGGTTTTCTATATCAAGGCGCCGATCGAGTTCGGCACGACAGGGAAAGAGTAAGGAAACATGGATCGTTGGGTTCTCTACGCAATCATATCGATGGTGTTCGCAGGCTTTACTTCTGTGATCGCAAAATTGGGACTGACCGGCATTTCAGGAGATTTGGGATTGGCGATCCGCACCTGCTTTGTGTTCGTGTTCGTCTTGCTTTTTGCCGGAGCAGTCGTACCGATAGCGCAGCTTGAAGCACTTTCGTGGAAAAATTTTTTATGGCTTGGCCTGTCCGGCGTTACGACGGCCGCCTCCTGGATTTTCTACTATCGAGCGATCAAGCTTGGCGAGGTTTCGACAGTGGCCCTCATTGACAAGGGGAGCGTCGTCGTGTCTCTCTTGTTGGCCTGGCTAATCCTGCAAGAAGCGATCACGTTTTCGAAAATGATCGGAGGCATCTGTATTGCCGTTGGTTTGCTGATCATTGCAAGAGGCTGAGCACACCGTGACGTTGGACTTCCTGAGCACTTCAAGAGCGCAAGCTCATACGCCAGAGCTGGGAGCTATCGGCTTTCGTCTTCGTAAGTCCGCTCTTGACCGAACCCGGCCGTTCACGTAGCTCAGTGTACGGTCCGTATTGCTCTGATGGCAAATAGAGGGTTTTGATAGACGTACTTAATCTCTAGTTAACGTCACCGAAAGACTGAACATGGAAGTAAAACTGAACCCAGTTATGGAATACGGCAAGCGCCAGGCCGACGCAATAGGGTGCTTGCGTCAGCATGGCCACATCGAACCGACACTGCTTTTGCTCTACGCCGCTATCGATACGATGGCTTGGCTGTCGGTTCCTGAGGAGGAGTCGACCGGGCGAGATTTTCAAAGCTGGGTAGACAAGTACATGTTGGACGTAAATCGGGCACTCCTGCCTGACGTAACGGCGGTGGACCTTTGGGGTGCGCGATGTGGTTTGCTCCATACGGGAGCCCCTGAGTCGCGCGACTTTAGAAAAGGAAATGCTCGGAAGATTTTCTATACGAGCAACGTTGAGGTTGTCGCGAAATTGCCGGCGGACGTTGTCCTTGTATCGGTCGAAAATCTTGGTCGCGCTTTTGCGGCTGCCCTAACATGGTTCGTAGCCGATCTTGATGACGACGCAGAGCGGGCTGAGGTGGCTAGACAGAAGATCGGAAGGATCCTCGTACATCGCGCGGTGTAGAGTTAATGTCTACTCGACAATACAAGTATTGTCGAGTAGTCGGAGTAGCGGCTACCGGAGCTCAAGTTAGCGATTGGCATCTCCAGGGGATTACCACTTGCACTCGCATAAGGCAGGCTATGCTGTTACTGGCCCCTTCAAGATCGCATAGAAAATCGAAGCTCCTAACGCCCAGTTTCTGAGATCGGAATCACCGTTTAAATAATTTGGGACGTTTCCGCCTTGATTAGTGGGCCTCCAACGTCCTTGCTCAGCAAGCAAAAAGCTGTAGACAGGCTCCCAACACTGTCGATCCTGCTGATCGAAAATCTCACGGTCTACAACGACTTCCCCGAGAAGTTCGTTGCCGTCATGCTTCCAGGTTAGGCGCAATCGCCCGGCACCGATTTTAGTTTGCACCTTACCGATCACCCTTGGTGACTCGACATACGAGAACTGAACTCCCCTAATCCCGCCAGGATCAGCGTTGTTGAATTCGTTACTCAGAGTCGCAACTAAGTCTTTTGCCTTCCTTCGGATGACGTCAGCAACACCATCCAAATTACGGACTTGGTTGATCTCATCTTCTGACACTAAGCGAAATCTCATAGGTTATCCCTCAGTTAGTTGGAAGGCTATTGTGGTCGAAATTCTTAACTCTCGGCATTAAAATTTTCTTGCTTTACGTATCTGGTATGAATCTGGATCATTCCGATTGGAGGCCGGTAGCTCGCAGCATGGTCTGGGCGTTGAACCAGAGTATCGCTGGGAAAAAGTTAATTTGGCTGCAGAGCGATGACTCCCATCCCTACCAGTGCAATCATTGCCCCTGCCACATCCCAACGGGTTAAGGCGACACCGTCGACGAATCGAAGCCAAAGGAGAGCGACGGCAATGTACATTCCGCCATACGCAGCATAAGTGCGACCGGCGGCGGTG
This sequence comes from uncultured Massilia sp., assembly GCA_913778765.1. Taxonomy (GTDB): domain Bacteria; phylum Pseudomonadota; class Gammaproteobacteria; order Burkholderiales; family Burkholderiaceae_D; genus Telluria. Next base: position 6,578 of record CAJYXO010000282.1, read on the forward strand.
GGGTGCAGGGTAAGCAGCCATGCGAACAAGGCCAGCGACAGGGCAGCCGGCAGCAGGAGCCATGGCGTTTTGTCTTGTTTTAGGACTAGCCAGGTCAAGTAGCACCCGACAATTTCTCCGACTGCGGTAACTGCGAACAATGCACTGAGTCTAGCTAACGAAAGCATTTGTCTCCCTAAAATGTGGTGGCATCCACCATCGATCACCGCCGCCGGCGGGCCGAAGGTCTTCGGGACTCACCGGGCGAAGGATACTCCAATGACGAGAGGCCCTCGCCGCAGACCAGTCGGAATGCCGTGCCTGACGACAGCTCGCCAAGGCCGTGTGGAACCGATGTATATACGGTTCCACGAATCTGACTTACAACCTCTTGCCCCGATAAGCCCATGTATAAAGCGCCGGCAAGATCAGCAGCGTCAGCGCCGTCGACGACAAAATGCCGCCGATAACAACCGTGGCCAACGGCCGCTGCACCTCGGCGCCGGTACTCGTCGCCAGGGCCATCGGCAGGAAGCCCAGCGAAGCGACGAGGGCGGTCATCAGGACTGCCCTCAACCGTACCTGCGCGCCCTCACGAATGGCCTGCTCGGGCGCGTAGCCTTGCTCCCGCAGCGAACGCACGAACGAGATCATCACCAGCCCGTTCAACACGGCCACACCGGACAGCGCAATGAAGCCGACCGCCGCCGAGATCGACAGCGGCAAACCCCGCAGCCAAAGTGCCAGCACACCACCAGTCATCGCAAACGGAATGCCGCTGAAGACCAACAGCCCATCCTTGATGCTGTTGAACATCAGGTAAAGCAGGGCGAAGACGATCGCCAGCGCTGCGGGAATGACCAGGCCCAAGCGCTGGCTGGCCGCCTGCAGGTTCTCGAACTGGCCCCCCAGGTTCAGCCAGACTCCCGCCGGCAGCTTCAGTTTGCCGAGGCTCGCCTGCAGTTCGCTGACGAAGGAGCCCAAGTCGCGTCCCCGTACGTTGGCCGTGACGACGATCCTGCGTTTGCCGTTCTCGCGGCTGATCTTGTTCGCTTCCGGCACAAAGCTCAACGTGGCGATCTCCGACAGTGGAATGCTGACCGCGTGGCCATCCTGCGCAGGCAGCGAGATCGGCAACTGGCGTAAAGCGTCGATGTCGTTACGCGGCCCTTCCGGCAGCCGCACGGTGATGGCAAAGCGGCGGTCGCCTTCGAACACCATGCCGACGTCGCGGCCGCCAACGAGCGTTCCGAACGCTTCCTGGACATCGGCCACGTTCAGACCGTAGCGCGCAGCCTTGATGCGATCCACCGACAGCGTCAGCGCCGGCAGTCCTTCGGTCTGCTCGACCTTGATCTCCGCGGCGCCCCGGACCTTGCCCAGCACCTGGGCGACCTGCTGCGCGGTCGCCATCATGATCTCGGTGTCGTCGCCGAACACCTTGACGGCGATATCGCTGCGTACGCCTGAAATGAGTTCGTTGAAGCGAAGCTGGATCGGCTGCGAAAACTCGTAGTTGTTACCCGGGACTTTGTTGGCCGCCTCGGTGATCGCACTGACGAGCTCCGCATGTGACTTGCGCGGAGCCGGCCATTGGTTCTCAGGACGCAGAATGATGTAGCTGTCCGCGGCATTCGGCGGCATCGGGTCTGTCGCCACCTCGGCGGTGCCGACACGCGCGAACATGCGCTCGATCTCGGGGAACTGCTTCAGGAGCGTGGTTTCGAGGTGCTGCTGCATCGCTACCGACTGCTGCAGGCTGGCCCCGGGAATCCGCATCGTCAGCACAGCCAGGTCGCCTTCGTTCAGGTTGGGAGCGAACTCGGTACCCAGCCTGGTCGCGAGCAACCCGGACAGCAGGATGCTCAGGGCCGCGAACGTCAGCGCGACCGGCCGGTTACGCAAGACCCAGTCGAGCAGCGGCCGGTAGAGACCCTTGGCTTTGTCCATCAGTCTGTTTTCATGCTCGGCCACTTCCTTGCTGACGAAGAGCGCGACCGCGGCCGGCACGAAGGTGACGGACAGGACCATTGCCGCCACGAGTGCCATCACCACCGTGATTGCCATCGGATGGAACATCTTCCCCTCAATCCCGGACAAGGCGAAGATCGGAAGGTAGACCGTCATGATGATCAGCTGGCCGAACAGCAGGGGACGGCGTGCCTCCGCCGCTGCGGCTGCCACTTCGGCGAAGCGCTCCTCGCGGCTCAGGAGCCGGCCGGCTGCGGTCTGGGCCAGGCCAAGGCGGCGGATACAGTTCTCGACGATGACGACGGCGCCGTCGATGATGATGCCGAAGTCGAGCGCGCCAAGACTCATCAGGTTCGCGCTCACGCCTGCCTTGACCATGCCTGTGAAGACCATGAGCATGGACAAAGGAATGATCAGGGCCGTGATCAGGGCGGCTCGCAGGTTGCCGAGGAAGAGGAAGAGGATCGCGATGACGAGCAGGGCGCCTTCAACCAGGTTCTTCCGCACGGTGGCGATCGCCTTGTTGACCAGAACCGACCGGTCGTAGACCGCCAGGGCCTGTATACCTGGAGGAAGCGAACGGTTCACATCCTCCAGCTTGCGGCGTGCTGCTTCGGCGACGGCGCGGCTGTTTTCCCCGATAAGCATGAAGACAGCGCCGAGCACGACCTCCCGTCCGTTTTCCGTCGCGGCGCCGGTGCGCAGCTCGCGTCCGGGCTCGACATCGGCAACGTCCCGAACCCGGATCGGCGCGCCCTGCACGACGTCGAGCACGATGTTGCGGATCTCTTCCAGCGACTTGACCTGGCCCGGGGTGCGCACGACGAACTGTTCCCCGCCGCGCTCGATGTAGCCCGCACCCGCGTTGACGTTATTGCGGTCGATCGCATTGACGAGCGTGGCAAGCGACAGGCCGTGGGCCGACAGCTTGACCATGTCGGGCGCGACCTGGTATTCCTTCAGGTAGCCGCCAATGGTGTTGACCTCGGTGACGCCGGCGACGCCGCGCAGTTGCGGCGCCACGATCCAGTCCTGAATTTCGCGCAGGTCGGCCGGTGTGTACGGACTCCCGTCCGGCTTTCGCGCGCCTTCCTTCGCTTCCACTGTCCAGTAGAAGATTTCTCCGAGGCCGGTCGCGGTTGGCCCCATGGACGGCTCCACGTTGGCGGGCAGCCTCGCTTTCGCTTCCTGCAGCCGTTCGCTCACGAGCTGGCGCGCAAAATAGATGTCCGTGCCTTCCTTGAAGACGACAGTGACCTGGGACAGCCCGTACTTGGATAGCGAGCGCGTCTGCTCGAGCCTGGGCAAGCCGTTCATCACGGTCTCGATCGGGAAGGTGATGCGCTGTTCAACTTCGAGTGGCGAATAGCCCGGCGCACTCGTGTTGATTTGCACCTGGACATTCGTGATGTCAGGGACGGCGTCGATTGGCAGGCGCTGGTAGCTGTACACCCCCAGGACTGCTAGACAGAAAACGGCGACGATGATGAGCCAGCGCCGCGCGATGGCAAGTTCGATGAGTTTCTGGAACATGTTCATCCCGCTCAGTCGTCGTGCTCGGCTTCCGCCTTGCCAAGGTCGGCTTTCAGAAGGAAGCTGCCGCCGGCCGCATAGATGGTCCCAGCATTCAACCCTTTCACGATCTCGGTGCGCTTGCCATCGGAACGTCCGATCGTGACGTTCTGGGCCCGGAATCCGGTTTCAGTCCGTACGAACACGACATTGTGCTCATGGATGGTCTGGATGGCATCGCTGGCAACCGTCACCGGGACGTTTGCCTGCGGGCCCATCAGGTCGACCGTGGCCAGCATGCCCGGACGGAGCCGCAGTTCCGGATTCGGAAGCGTGATCCTGGCCGTGGCCATGCGCGTAGCTTCTCCGAGGACGGGGCCGACGAACGATACCGTGCCATTGAGCTCATGCGGCAAAGTGTTGACGCTGATCTTCGCGGGCATGCCCGTACCGATCTGCCCCAGGCTATCAGCGGGAACGGCTGCCTCGATCCATACATGGGATAAATCCGCGACTGTGAGCAGCGGCTTGGTCGCATCGACGGCTTGGCCGGCGACGGCTGGCTTCTCGACCACCACCCCATCCAGCGGAGCGCGAACGGTCACGATGCTCGACACGCCATCGCTGCCTGCAATGCCCAGGGCACTCAACCGCTGGCGTGCCGCCTGCGCGGCGATCTCGGCTTCCCTCAAAGCCGATACCGCGGCATCAAAATCTTGGCGCGCGGAGATGTGTTCTTCCCAAAGTGTCTTCTCGCGATGGTAGGTTGTTCTCGCCAGGTTCACGCGCTGCTGCGCGCTACTCAGGTCAGCCCGCCATTGAGCTACCGTGGGACTCTGGATGGTAACGAGCGCTTGCCCCTTTTTGACAGCGGCGCCGGGCGACACCAACACCGACTGGATGAGGCCTTCTGAAGGAGCGGCAATTGCAACGGTCCGCTCGGCGTTCACCTTGATTTGTGCAGGCAGGTGCAGCCGTTCCTGGATCATGGATGGCTTGGCGGTGTCCAGAGCGATCCCGTTGGTTTTGATTTGCGCCTCGGTCATCGCGATCATGCCATCCTTGGCAACATTGGCCGACCCTTCGTTCTCTTCGGCATGCCGGTCGTCATGACCATGGGAGTCCTGGTGGCTTGCATGCTCCTCGCTGCCTTGTGCGGCCGGCGAAGACGGTTGCCGCCACAGCATCAGGGTCGCAAGGATTACGGCGATCACGCACATCAGCGCGATCGACAATTTTTGTTTCTTCGTCATTTTGTATCTCAATTATTAGGTTCGGCAGGGCCCGAAATGCGCTCGATGTCGGCAAATGCCCGCCAAGTTTCGAGCGTGCTGTTCCACTGGCGTGACTGGGCCTGGAACCAGGTGCGCTGCGCGTCGAGAACATCGAGAAAGGAGAACTTGCCGTACTCGAAGCCCTTCAGCGTCAGCTCGTATGCGGACCTGGCATTGGGGACGACGTCCTGCCGCAGCAGCGCGGCTTCGTTCCTGGCTACTTCGTAGCGGGTATAGGCGGTGGCAAGCTCCGATGAGGTGCTGATCTCGGTGGCTGCCAGTTCGTCCCTGGCTTTGTCGGTTCGCCGCATTGCAGCCCGAAGCGCGTCCGAGTTGCGGTTGAACAGCGGAAGCGGCACGGACAGTCCGAGGACAGTCTGGCGACGTCCGACCTGATCGTCGCGCTGGGTGCCGACGGAAAGGGTGAGATCCGGGATACGCGCTGCGCGCTCCACGTTCACCTGGGCTTCCTGAGCCGAGAGCTGGCCGCGGGCGCGCTGAATGGATGCGGTGTTCCTGGCCTGAACCTGAAGCGCCGTGAGAGGGCTGATTTCCGGGAGCAGGTCGGGCTGGTCCGTGAGATTGAAGGCATCGGCCGGTTGGCCGATCAATGCGGCCAGCTTCGTTCTGGCGATGGCAAGCGCCGCGGCAGCCTGGTTCAGCTCGGTGGATGCGTCGACGGCAGCCAGACGGGCCTTGGTTTCGTCGATTGGAGAAACCTTCCCGGCTGCGACACGCTTGCTCGCCACTTCGACGCTCTTGCGGGCGAGTTCGGTCAGGGCGTGTGCAAGCTCCTGCCTTCGTTGTGCAACGACGACTTCATAGAAGCTGGCGATGACGTCGGAACGAATATCCTGGCGCCGTGCCATGAGTTCGCTGTTTGCGAGGCCGACTGCACCTTGCGCGGCCGCGACGCGGGCTCCGCGTTTGCCGCCAAGTTCTATCGGCTGGTTGATCTGGACGGTGGTCGTTCTCGTTCCAGCCTGCTGGCCCTCGCGGAGATACTGCAGCTCGGGATTGGGAAAGCGGTTCGCCTGGTCGACTGACGCTTCGGTGGCAGCTACCTCATGGGCTGCGGCGCGTAGCCCGGGCTGGGCGAGAGCCAACTGGATCGCAGTCCGTAAATCGATGGGTGCGGTGCCTGGCGTCGTACCGCGCAATGGTTCGGCTGCGCCGCAGTGCCACGCCAATGCGGATAGGACGACCAGCACCGATAGTCGTTTGGATAGGGTGTGCATTCGTGCTCCTGAAAATGGTCGAATCAGGCGCGCGGGGTTGCGAGCCGCCGGCTCGCTTACTTGGAGGTCCGCGCGCTAACTTGCGGCGGCAAACCACTTGGGCCGTTCGAGGCGGGCCGTTGGTGGCGATGTCAGAAGTGGAGGAATGAATGCGATGCTAAACGTCGGGCGACGTTCAGCCGGCACCACGACAGAGTCAGCGGGAAGGTAGTGGCTATGCCCGAACGTACAGGCCGGGCAGTGAGGATCCACCAGGGCCGATAAGCCGTCGTCGGCCAGGAAGACGGGTTCGTTGACGGATATGCCCGATTCTTGATCGGCGCTGTGATGGGTCACGCCAGCGGGCGTCGTCACGCAGCACTTGTCCGCCACTGCCAGGGCAACCTGGAATGGATAGACCAGCAGCAGAATGATGAGTACCCAGCGGCGCATGTGATCAGGAAGTTAAAGTGCTCAGGCTGCGCATTTCTGAACGGGCGCGACCGATAATGTCGCGTGCTGCGGAAAGCCCAAGGAACGCCATGATACTTGCTACAGCGATATCGGGCCAGCCTGCCTTCGTGCCGAACACCCCAATGGCGGCGAGCAGCACAGCCAGGTTGGCTATCATGTCGTTGCGGGTGCAGAGCCACACGGAACGCATGTTCGCGTCACCATTGCGGAAGGCGTACAGTAACAACGCGACCAGGCCGTTTGCTGCGAAGGCGACGATGCTGATCGCACCCATCGTTTCCGCTTCCGGCACGTGGCTGCCCAGGCCAATCCACAATGCTCGGGCCAGCACGAGTACCCCGAATGCGCCCATGACGACGCCTTTGGCATAGGCGGCGCGCGATCGCCAGATGGTAGCCATCCCCAGCACGAACAACGACACGGCGTAGTTACCGGCGTCGCCGAGGAAGTCGGCGGAATCGGCCAGCAGGGAAACCGAACCAGCCTTCATGCTGCTGACAAGCTCGACACCAAACATCAGAGCGTTGATGAGCAGTGCCACCCAAAGAACCTTGCGATAGCGGTTATCTGGCGGCGACGGTTGGGAACTGCATGAGCCTGAACAGCAAGACGACATAGGAACCTCTACGAGTAATAGTCGTATTAGAATCCCTGTAGCTACTACAAGGTCAAGCAGGAGAAGCGAATGAACATGCGAATTGGTGAGCTGGGGAAGCTGACAGGGTGCCAGCCGGAGACGATCCGGTTCTATGAGCAGAAGGGGCTGTTGCCGCCCCCAGTCCGGTCGGATGCAAACTACCGGCTGTACGACGCCGCTCACGCGGAACGTTTGCACTTCATCCGTCGCTGCCGTGCATTGGGGATGTCGCTGGACGAAGTGCAGATCCTGCTCGATTTTCACGACCAGCCGGAGCGGCCTTGCGGTGGGGTGAACGAGCTGGTCGAACAGCACCTTGATCAGGTTGACCGGCAGATTGCTGAGCTAACTACGCTGCGTACCGAACTTTCACAGCTGCGGGCGAAATGCGGCTCGACACGCCCCGCGGCTTCTTGCGAGATACTGAAGCAGCTTAGTGAACCGGCCGCGGTTCCAGAAACCGCTGATTCGTCGAGGTGAGCGCAGTATGGTCAAATTCGGCTGATCTGCCGATCGATCGCCTTCTTCGCCCGTTCATTACGCTCGCTGTAGCGGTCCGTCAGGTAATCAGTGCGCCCACGCATCAGCAGCGTAATCTTGAAGAGCTCTTCCATCACGTCGACGACCCGGTCATAGTAGGCCGAAGGCCGCATGCGCCCCTCGTCGTCGAACTCCTTGTAGGCCATTGGCACAGACGACTGGTTCGGAATGGTGAACATGCGCATCCAGCGCCCCAGCAGGCGCAGGGTGTTCACTACGTTGAACGACTGCGAACCGCCGCAGACCTGCATCACTGCCAGCGTGCGTCCCTGACTGGGCCGGATCGCGCCCATCTCCAGCGGAATCCAGTCGATCTGGTTCTTCATCACCGCCGTGATGGCGCCATGGCGCTCCGGGCTGCACCAGACCTGTCCTTCGGACCACAGGCAGAGCTCGCGCAGCTCGACCACCTTCGGGTGCGTCTCGGGCACGCTACCAACCATCGGCAGTTCCGTCGGGTCGAAGATTTTCACTTCGGCGCCGAAGTGCTCCAGGATGCGTCCCGCCTCCTCGGTGAGGAAGCGGCTGAAGGAGCGCTCGCGCAACGAGCCGTACAGCATCAGGATGCGCGGCGGATGACTCAGGTCGCCTACGGGTTCGAGCGTCTCGATGGTCGGCTGGTCCAGCAGCTCAGGCTTGATGTTTGGAAGATTCGAAATGTCGGTCATTTGATTCGTTTTCCTTCTGCGTCGACAACAGGTTCACCGTCCTCTTTCGTAAAGGCCCCGCTCTGCGGTACGGGCAGGATATCCAGCACGACCTCGGACGGGCGGCACAGCCGCACGCCGGCCGGCGTGACCACGAATGGGCGATTGATCAGGATTGGGTGTGCAAGCATGGCATCAATCAACTGCTCATCCGTGGTCGCTGGATTGTCCAGGCCCAGCTCGAGGTAAGGCGTGCCTTTCTCGCGCACTGCGCCAGGCACCGACAGGCCAGCTCGCTGGATCAGATCGACTAGCGTGGCGCGGTCCGGCGGTTGCTTCAGGTATTCGATGACGGTCGGTTCGATACCGGCATTGCGGATCAGCCCGAGCGTATTGCGCGACGTGCCGCACTCGGGGTTGTGGTAGATCGTGACTTCCATATTGGGTCCTTTCTTAGCTCAGGCGCACGGCCAGTGCGCTCAGGGTCACCAGGAGAATCGGCAGCGTGAGCAGGATACCAATTCGGAAGTAGTAGCCCCAGGAGATCTGGATGTTCTTGGCCGACAGCACATGCAACCACAACAGGGTGGCCAGGCTGCCGATCGGCGTGATCTTCGGCCCCAGGTCGGCGCCGATGACGTTCGCGTACACCATCGCTTCACGGACCACGCCTTGGGCCGAGGTGGCGTCGATGGCCAGGGCGCCGACCAGCACGGTCGGCATATTGTTCATGATGGACGACAGGATGGCCGTGATGAAGCCCGTGCCCAATGCGGCGCCCCAGATGCCGTGCTCGGCGCAGCGGTTGAGCAAGGCCGTCAGGTAATCGGTCAGGCCGGCGTTGCGCAGGCCGTAGACCACCAGGTACATGCCCAGCGAGAACACAACCACCTGCCACGGCGCCCCGCGCAGCACTTCCCGGGTCGAGATCCGGTGGCCGCGTGCCGCGACCGCGAGCAGGAGCACGGCGCCCACCGCGGCGACGGCGCTGATCGGGATGCCGACTTCGTCGAGCCAGAAGAAGCCGACGAGCAGCATGGCCAGTACCCACCAGCCGGTCAGGAAGGTGGCCCGGTCATGGATCGCTTCCTCCGGCCGCTTGAGCTGTGCCAGGTCGTAGTCGGCAGGGATGTCCTTCTTGAAGAACCAGACCAGCGCAGTCAGCGTGGCGGCCACTGACACCAGGTTCACCGGCACCATCACCGCGGCGTAGCGCGCGAAGCCAATGTTGAAATAGTCGGCCGAGACGATGTTGACGAGGTTCGACACGACCAGCGGTAGGCTGGCGGTATCGGCGATGAAGCCGGCCGCCATCACGAAGGCGAGCGTCGCCTTGGGCGAGAAACGCAGGGCCACCAGCATGGCGATGACGATGGGCGTCAGGATCAGCGCGGCGCCGTCATTGGCGAACAGCGCTGCCACTGCGGCGCCGAGAAGGACCAGCATCACGAACAGGCGCCGGCCGTTACCACCACCCCAGCGCGCGAAGTGCAGTGCGGCCCACTCGAAGAAGCCAGCCTTGTCGAGCAGCAGGCTGATGATAATCACGGCGACGAAGGCGCCGGTGGCGTTCCAGACGATGTGCCAGACGATCGGGATGTCGCTGACGTGGATGACGCCGGCGAGCAGGGCGACAATGGCGCCGGCCGATGCGCTCCAGCCGATACCCAGCCCACGCGGCTGCCAGATGACGAAAGTAAGGGTGGCCAGGAAAATGAGAAAAGCGGTAAGCACGAAAATCCTTCAGGCTGTCGTGGCCAGGGGCTCACGAAAAAGGCCGGGTTCAATGCCCGGCCGTCGATGGGAATGTGGCGATAGGTCAGGCTTCGAGGTGGCCGATGCGGTCGAGCTCGGTCTTGAGCTTCGCTCGGTCGCCTTTCAGCTCGTCCAGCGGCAAGGCCAGGAACGCTTCGATGCGTGCGCGCAGGATCGCATAGGCCTTCTCGAAAGCGGCACTTATCTCTTCCTCGGTGCCCACGACATGGCTCGGATCCTCGACACCCCAGTGCGTGCGCAGAACCGGACCAAGATAGGCCGGGCAGGTTTCACCCGCGGCGCTCGCGCAGACGGTGACCACGATGTCCGGCGTTACCGGCAGGTTGTCCCAGGACTTGCTGTAGTAGCCCTCGGTCGAAATGCCTTTATTGGCCAGCAGGGCCAATGCGCGTTCGTTCAGTTTGCCGGTGGGCTGGCTGCCGGCGCTGATGCCATGCCAGCCGCTTGGGGCCAAGTGGTTGAAGACCGCTTCGCTGATGAGGGAACGGCACGAGTTGCCGGTGCACAGAAAGAGTACGTTCACAGTAATCCTTTAGAAGATCGAGACAAAGTTAGCGGGTTGGTTCAGGCGGCTGAGCTAGCCGTAGCGGCCTCACACACCGAGCCGCTGACGGGCGAACAGGTGTTGCCACCGCAGCAGTTTTCGGTGAGGAAGCCGATCAGGGAGTTCATCGTGTCGAAGTTCGCTGCATAGATGACGAAGCGTCCTTCTTGGCGCGGCACGATGAGGTTCGCGTGGGTCAGCTCTTTCAGGTGAAAAGAAAGCGACGACGGCGGCACGCTCAATGCCTCTGCAATCTTGCTGGCCGAAAGACCCGCAGGGCCGGCTTGCACGAGCAAGCGAAAGGTTGCCAACCGCGATTCCTGGGAGAGTGCGGCAAGGGCGGCAAGGGCCGGTTTCGTGTCCATGTGAAGTTTCCGAGTGTTTGATAATTCCAGTATAGTCGAATCGATATTGATGCAGCAAGTCATCCGTCGTCTATGTCAAACAGTATCGGCAGAGTGAGACGAAGACTGCCCGATGACGCCGAGCTCCTTCTGGATCGCCAGGCGGGACAGCTTCTCGAGAGGCAGCATGGAAAACATGTCGAGTCGATTCTTGATTTCGCGGCAGACCCGGGTGAAGAGCTGGCGTTGAGCTTGTTCATCGCCTTGAAGAGAGGCCGGATCCTCGAAACTCCAGTGTGCGGAAATAGGATGGCCAGGCCATCGGGGACACACCTCTCCGGCGGCCCTGTCGCAGACCGTGATAACGAAGTCCATATGCGGAGCATCTGCTGTCGCGAACTCGTCCCAACTTTTGCTGCGCAAGTTCTCGGTTGAGAAGTTGAACCGCTCGATCTGCTCGATCGCCAGCGGGTGGACTGCACCAGTTGGATGGCTTCCAGCGCTGAATGCCCGGAACCGATGCATGCCGGTTCCGTTGAGCAGCGCCTCGGCGATGATGCTACGGGAGGAGTTCCCGGTGCAAAGAAAAAGTACGTTGAAGATCGGGTGATCGGTCATGGAGGCCTCCAGCGACATCGGGAATATATTACGACACTTCCAAATATATCGAAATATCTTGACGGTTTGATGACATGCGAATATTCTTAATTCGTCGAACAACGAACGACACTAGTTTTGACATCGCATCCGCCTCCCTTTGCTTGCTCAGGGTCATATGCCAAGCTGGAGTTCGTTATTCGGCGAATAAGGAGGGCGGCGCTGACGGTGCTTTGGCGCATACCTCGAACAACGCCCAGAACAGGATAGGAGAGCGAACATGAACGAAGAAACTAAAAACGCCGCACGAGTGGCGGTGCTTGGTGCCGGTCCAGTCGGCCTCGCTGCAGCCGCACACCTGCTTGAACGTGGTCTGACCCCATTGGTATTGGAGGCCGGGCCCAGTGTCGGCGCCAATCTCGCAACCTACCGCCACGTGCGTCTTTTCTCTCCATGGCAGTACAACGTCGACAAGGCGGCCCGGCGTCTACTGGAAGGTCATGGCTGGAAGGCGCCGGCCGATGACGCCCTGCCGACCGCTGGCGAACTGCTCGACGAATACCTCGTGCCCCTGGCCGGGACGCCCGGGATTGCGGCCAATCTGCGGCTCGGTCATCGTGTTACCGCCATCACCCGTGTCGGCTTCGACAAGGTCAAGACCAAGGGCCGCGACAGCGCTCCCTTCCTCATCCGAGCCGAAACGGCAGAGGGCCCGCGCGAGTATCTGGCCAGCGCGGTGATCGACGCCACCGGCACCTGGTCGCATCCGAACCCGCTGGGCGCCGACGGTATTCCGGCGCTGGGCGAAGCCACACTGGCCGCGCGCATCGATTACGGCATGCCCGACGTGCTCGGCGCCGCACGCGAGCGCTTTGCGGGGCGCCGCGTACTGGTCGTGGGCGCCGGGCACTCGGCGGCTGGCACGCTGCTCGCGCTTGCCCAGCTGGTTCAGGATCATCCTGGCACCAGTATCGTGTGGGCGACGCGCAGCAGCCAGCTGGCCCGGGTGTTCGGCGGCGGCGAAGCCGATGGCCTGCAGGCGCGCGGCCAATTGGGGATGCGCCTGAAAGCCCTGCGTGATTCAGGCGGCCTGGAGCTCCACCAGAATTTCCGTATCCAGGAGTTGCTCGAAGTCGACGGGCGGCTTCGTGTCATCGGTGAGCCGGGCGATGGCGTCACGCCGGTGATCGACGGGATCGACCACATCGTCTGCTCGGCAGGCGCCCGGCCCGATCTCGCGCTGACCCGAGAACTACGCGTGCGCCATGATCCGTGGCTCGAAAGCACCGATGCTCTGGCACCGCTGATCGACCCGAACGAGCACAGCTGCGGCACCGTCCGCCCGCACGGACACCGCGAACTGGCGCACCCGGAGCCCGGCTTCTACGCCGTCGGCGCAAAGAGCTATGGCCGTGCGCCGAACTTCCTGATGGCGACCGGGTACGAACAGGTACGTTCGGTGATTGCAGCCCTGGCCGGCGATATGGAGGCGGCCGACGACGTACAGCTCGACCTTCCGGAAACTGGCGTCTGCAATACGCGCCTGGCGTATGAGGATACGGCAGCTGAACCGGCAAGCGCCTGCTGCGGCGTAGCTGCTGCGACTGCCGCTTCCTGCTGCGTGCCGGCACCGTTGCCGACTGGAGCCTGCGGCTGCAGCAAGCCGGTCGAGACGAGCTGCTGCGCCTGATCGAGTGACTTTGCTGCCGGCGCGGGCCGGCGGTGCCATCCCGGAGTGCCCCATGCATCAGCCATCGAAGACCATCGGCATCCTCGCCGTCACCCAGATCGTCTCCTGGGGATCGCTTTTCTACGCCTTCAGCATCGTTGCGCCCGATATCCAGCAAGATCTGGCCCTTGGGCCGGAAATGGTATTCGGCGCCTTTTCCTGGGCACTGCTTGCCGCGGGGCTGGTCGCGACCCCGGTCGGGATCATGCTGGACCGCTACGGCGGCCGTTACGTCATGGCGGCCGGTTCGCTCCTGAGCTTCCTCGGCTTGGTCTGGCTCAGCCGGTGCGATGGTGTCGTGTCCTACTATCTCGCATGGTCGCTGATCGGCGTGGCGATGGCCCTGACGCTTTACGAGGCCGCGTTCGCAACGATCAACCACAAACTCGAGACCGGCTCGCGGCAGGCGATCTCCACCCTGACGCTGTTCGCCGGCTTTGCCAGCACCTTGTTCTGGCCATTGACCGCCAAACTCCACACGATGCTCGGCTGGCGTGATACCTACCTGTGGTATGGGGTTGCGCAGCTCGTCGTGTGCATGCCGCTGCATCTCCTGCTTGGCACGGATCGCGCTCGCTCGACTGGAAAGCGGCATGCCGGCACGGTCCGGAGCCATACCCTGGCGGAAGCCTTGCGGCATCCCGCATTCTGGCTGCTCGCGGCCGCATTCTCGGCCAACCAATTCATCTTTTCGGCAATGGCGGCCCACCTCATTCCGTTGCTTGAGCGTCTGGGGCAGTCGACGGCTGTGGCAGTGCTGCTGGCTGCGCTGGTCGGTCCGATGCAGGTGGCAGGTCGTGTCGGGGAAATGACGCTTGCACGGAACACGCCGCCGCAAACAGTGGGCAAGCTGACCTTTGCCATGCTGCCTGCCGCCTTGCTCGTTCTCGTGCTGTTCGGTTCGGCAGGATGGGCGGTCGCCGTATTTTGCGTCCTCTACGGCCTGAGTAACGGCATCCTGACGATCGTGCGCGGTTCGATTCCACAGGCAATGTTCGGTCGCGAGAACTATGGTGCGATTTCCGGCGCCATGGCCGGACCTTCGTTGCTGTCGAAGGCTGCCGGGCCGTTGGTCGCAGCGACGGTCCTTCGGCAGGGCGGCAGTCCTGCGGTCTTGTTGTCCGCGCTGCTGGCGGTGTCGCTCGCCTCGCTCGCGTTTTACCTGCGTGCAGTTACGGCCGAACGGGATTTGCAATCCGCAAAGCCTTTTGACAAAAGTACGGTCTAAGGTCTATTCTGCGTTCGGCAAACAACGAATGAGCTACATGTCAAAGTCCTGCTGTCCACCGGTTACCCCTCGCGAGCGCACTACGGAAATCGACGTCGATGACCTGGCGCGCATGTGCAAGGCGCTCGCGCATCCCGCACGTCTTCAGCTGCTCCGCCACCTGATCGATTATGGCGAGTGCTACTTTGGCAGCCTGACCGATGTGCTGCCTCTGGCGCCGTCGACGATTTCCCAGCATGTTTCGATCCTGAAGGAAGCCGGCCTGATCGAAGGCTCGTCGGACGTACAGCGGGTCTGTTACTGCATTAACCAGGAGCGGCTGCAGCAGTTGAAAAACGTTATCGGGGAACTTTAGCGTGACAGGCGTGTTCGGTGGGCCTGACTGAAAACGGCACAGCAGTTATTCCATCAAGGCTACCGACTTGACTTGCACCCACAGCTCGCGGCCTGGCGCAATCTGGAGAGACGCTGCTGCTCGCCTCGTCAGCCGGGCCAGAAGCGCCGTTGCCCCCACGCTGACCCGTACCAATGTCGAACCCGGATGCTCGTCGTCGCCAAGGGCGTCGACGCGGCCGCGCAGGACATTCTGAATACTGCTTTGCCCGGGCTCCACGGCCAAGCTCACATCTCTTGCGAAGACGTGTACCCGGACACGCCGACCGATCGGTAGGCCGCGATCGCGCGCCCACAGGCTGCCACCGGGGAAATCTACTCGTACCAAGTGCCATTCCTTGTCCACCGCGCCCACGGTGGCATCGAGGATCGCGCCGGCGTCGTCACCGAGCCGGATCGGCAGATCGAGCCGGGCCAACGACTCAGCCAAGGGGCCGTTAGCGAGTACTCGGCCAGCTTCCAGAACCACCAAGTGGTCGGCAAGCCGCGCTACCTCGTCAGGCGCGTGACTGACGTACAGCACCGGTATGGCGAGTTCGTCATGCAAGCGCTCCAGGTAAGGCAGGATTTCCTGTTTGCGCTTGAGGTCGAGTGCGGCCAGTGGTTCGTCCATCAATAGCAGACGCGGGTTGACGGCTAACGCACGGGCGATGCCTACCCGCTGACGCTCCCCACCGGAAAGCCGATCCGGATTGCGGTCGAGCAGGTGGCCAATGCCCAGCAGCTCAATGGCCTGGTCCAGGCTTCCCCGTTGCGCGTCGCGAACGCGCTTCATTCCATAGCGCAGGTTGTCCTGCACCGAGAGGTGAGCAAACAAGCTGGCCTCCTGGAACACGTAGCCGATAGGCCGTTTGTGGGTTGGCATCCAGCAGCCCGCGTCTTGCCAGGTCTCGCCATCGACGACAAGCCGCCCTTGCGGAGCGTGCTCCAGACCGGCAATGCAGCGCAGCAGCGTGGTCTTGCCGGAGCCGGATTGCCCGAACAGCGCGGTGATACCTCGCCCAGGCAGATTCAGCTCCACGTCGAGGGAGAAACCTGTCCAGTCGAGCCGGAAGCGCGCTTCGATACCGGCCACGTCAACCTCCCTTCTTCGGATGTGGACGCCAGGCGTACAGGGCAAGCAGCACGACAAAGGAGAAGACCAGCATCACCGCCGCGAGCCGGTGCGCCTGCATATATTCGAGTGCCTCGACGTGGTCATAGATTTGAACGGAAGCGACTCTGGTCACGCCAGGCAGGTTACCGCCAATCATCAGTACAACGCCGAACTCGCCGACCGTGTGGGCGAAGGTCAGGATCGAGGCGGTCAGGAAGCCCGGCGCGGCCAGAGGCACGGCCACGGTAAAGAAGGCATCGAGGGGCGAGGCGCGTAGCGTCGCCGCGACTTCCAATGGCCGGTCGCCAACCGCTTCGAAGGCCGTCTGCAGTGGTTGCACCATGAAGGGCATCGAATAGAACACGGAGCCGAATGCCAGGCCCCAGAAGGTGAATGGCAACGGCCCCACGCCCAGCGCCTGGGTGAGATGTCCTACCGGGCCGTTCGGACCCATCGCCAGCAGCAGGTAAAAGCCCAGCACGGATGGCGGCAAGACGAGGGGCAGCGCGACCACCGCGCCAATCGGGCCTTTCCACCAGCTCTTCGTTCGGGCGAGCCACCAGGCGATGGGCGCCCCTATCAGCAGCAGGCCGATGGTCACGACCGCGGCCAGGCGCACGGTCAACCACAGCGCCTGCAGGTCGCTTTCCGTCAGCATTCCGCCTCTCGCGGCACGTGACGGAAGGTCTTGATCGCCGAGATCAGTAGCACGACAGCCAGCAGACCCATGAGCAGACCGGCGGGCACCAGGCCCAGCATGGCGCCGCCCACGGCAGCGCCGAGGATCGAACCGGCCGCCATCCAGCCCATCAGCGTCCGTTCCCTGCGCAGTACGGCAAAGGAATCGGCGCGCGTGTACCGAGCGAAGCCGATTAGCATCGTCGGTAGACTCACCGTCAGCGACAGACTGCCCGCGAGCTTGACGTCCAGGCCGTAGAGCAGGACGATGGTTGGGATCAGAAGCTCACCGCCAGCCACGCCCAGCAATGCGGCCACCACGCCGATGCCCAGTCCTGCAACGATGCCTGTCACCACGCGCACGACGCCGTCGGCAAGCAGTGGCGTGCCGCGATGATCCATCCCTCCCCATGCTTCGGACAGCATCACAACGGACAAGCCGATCAGCAACGCCATGATAATGCGGTTGAGCCAGTGCCGTGGCAGCGCGATGGCGTGGCCCGCTGCCCACCATGCGCCGACCAGACTGCCGACAAGTAGATTCAATACGACGTCGAAATGGTCGGCCAGTATGGCTGGCGAGATCGTTGCGCCGCGAAAGAGCAAGGCTGCTGTGACCACGACAACGCTCATGGCCTTGTTGAAAATGACGGCTTCGAGGGTATCGAGCCGGAATACGCCGACCAACACCGGCAGGCGGAATTCGGCACCGCCCAGGCCAATCAAACCGCCCAAGGTGCCGATCAGCGACCCGGCGACAAAACCCTGACCGTTGCGCGCAGAAGTGCCCATAACCGCCTTACTTGCCGGCGACTTCACCAGGAAGCACGAAGCCGTACCTGGTCATCACGGCGCGTGCAGGCTTGCTGTTCATGTAGTCGGCGAAGCGTCGGGCTGCGGCGTTGCGCTCGGCGCGCTTGGTGATGATGAAACCTTGTTCCAGCGGTTCGTGCAGCTTGTCAGGGATCAGTGCATAGCCGCCTTTACCCGCCAACTCGGGATTAAGCGCGAGGGCCAGGGCGACAATGCCAACTTGCGCATTGCCAGTTTGCACGTACTGGGCCGTCTGGGCGATGTTCTCGCCATAGACCAGCTTGGGCTGGACTTTTTCCCACAGCCCGGAGGCACGCAACGCCTCTTCGGCGCGCTTGCCGTAGGGAGCATGCATGGGGTTGGCGATCGCGACCCGGGCAATTGCGGGATCGACCAGGCTTGCCAGGGTCATCTTGCTCGCATCCATGCTCGCGCTCCACAACACGATACGGCCGACGGCATAGGGCCTTACTCCCGAAGCCGCCAGGCCCGCCTTGGCAAGCTGGCGGGGAAAGGCGATGTCGGCGGAGAAGTAAAGGTCGTAGGGTGCGCCCTGTTGGATCTGGGTATTAAACTTGCCTGACGATCCATAAATGACCTGCACCTCGTCGGCCGGATTGGCTTTCTTGAAGCTGCTGACAATCTCGTCCATTGCGAACTTCAGGTCGGCTGCCGCTGCGATGGTGGCCTTCTCGGCATGGGCCGAGGCGGCGAATAGTAGCGAGCAAGCGAGCAGCACGGAGCGCAGGCGCAACTGCGTCATGAGCAGGTTCCTTCTTGATTGGTTGAGGTGCAGATACTGGCCCGCCGCGTCAGCTTGGCGGATCGGCATACCGTTAGGTCAAAAATGACATAACGCATAGCATACAGCAGATCGAGGCCAGCCGATAAGCAAAGTGGGGGAGGAATTCAGTCGACCAAGTCGCGCAGGGCTTGAAGTTCCTGGCCGGCGTTGGCGTTGATGCGAGCTTCCAAGGCGTCGTATCGTTCGACAAGCTGTTGCCCGAGCGGTGTCAGCAATGCACCCCCACCACCCTTGCCGCCCGATGCGGTCTCGACAACCGGGCGGCCAAAACCCTGGTTCAGGGAGTCGATCAGCAACCAGGCTCGCTTGTAAGGCACGTCTAGCGCTCGAGCTGCGGCTGCGATGGAGCGAGTTTCGCCAACCTGTCGCAGCAGGTCGATCTTCCCAGGGCCGATGGCGATGCTTTCGCCGATGTAGATGCGCGGACGGACAAGAACGGCCGTCGTCGTACTTTTCTCTGAAGTCATACGCTAGAGGTTACTGAAAAGGCGCCTCATCCTCAAGAGACGCCAGAACAGACCAAAATAGCACTTAACCACATGCCCTTTCAAAATCGCATAAAAATCGACGCACCTAGCGCCCCAATATCTGGTCGCCGGATCAGCTTTTAAGTAATACGGAACTTCGCTGTCTTTATTGCTGGGCATCCAGCCTCCTTGCTCAGCAAGCAAAAAGCTATAGCTTGGCTCCCAGCATTGGCGATTCAGCATCCGCTCGTCAAGGAAAAACTGCGCCTTTGGCGCCCGAGCGCTGACCTGGACTCCGCTGGGCTCGCCAGCGAGCAACACCAATGGCGCGCCCAACTTCACGCCGCCGTTCCCGAGCTATCCGTCGGGCCATGCAGTCCTGGGCAGCGCGGTCTTCGAAGGCCTGCGTAGCTTTTATGGAACCGACAAGATCGCATTTACCTTCGTCTCGGATGAACTGAACGGTATCACCCGGGACAACCACGGCAACGTGCGCCCCCGTTGGCCGCGTAGCTTTTCGACGCTGACCGAGGCGGAGCAGGACAATGGGGTGAGCCGGATTTATCTTGGCGTCCACTTCCGATTCGATGTCGACAACGGCATGGCCGTCGGGCGGCAGGTCGGCGACTATGTGTTCAAGCGCGGGCTGGTACAGCCTGATTCGTGCGGATGCTAGGGCGCCAGGCCGGCAATACCCTAGGGCCACGGCTTGGCGAAAACGAGTTCCCCGTTGCGGTGCCAAGCCTCGCAAACTGGATATCTCGGCGGCTTGGATATGGCTAGCAGAGGCGCATGCCACTCATAGACTCGCCTATCGGGCTTGATTTCGTCTACACCCTCTAACAGAGAACCGATATTTAATTGCTCGCTTCGTGCCTTGATGCAGAACGCTCCCTGACCCAGGCAACGACTTCGCTGTAAAGCCAAGCAGATGCCTTCCTGGAAAGTTTAACTTGAGTTGGGAACTCTCCACGCTGGATACTAGCGTAGACAGAGCTCCGCGATAGGCCGCAGATATGAAGTACCTCATCAATTCTGATTAGGCGCTCAACGGGAACTGGTTGCGTTTCCACCGGTTGCTCCTCGGTTGCCGAATTTACATTCCTGTCTTGACTATAGCAACCTGTTCTTATGCAATATTGATAACACCTAAGACGGGGTTCAACAGTGCTTGATGCTGTACGAATGCGGGTCTGATTTCCAGTGTCGCAAACGCTGCGCCTCGCGAAGATTTTTGTCAGGCAAGCCGTAGCACAGTCCCTTCCGTATTGGGAGCAAGAATCGAAGCCAACTGATTTCCAAGCTTTAACCAAGCTTCGCGTTTTTCGTTTGCATAGTCGTGGTGAAGATAATGTCGGCGAACCTTGCTGCCTGAGAGGACGTGATTCTGACACCGGTCGATTGTGTCCAATGGTACTCCGAGCGCTTGCATCATGGTCGCTCCAGTACGACGTAGATCATGTGGTGTCCATGCACCATTTTTGCCTGCCGAGAGTACCAGGCTGTTATCACTCCGGCGCTTAGTCCTCATGCAATTTGGCTGTGGTTTCGTCTTCTTAAACATCCATTGTCGGTCGCCGATCTGCTTGGTGATCGCCTTGAGATCCATGTGATGCTCCTCGTCCTGTCCCGGATAGCACCATTGCGAGGAGCCCGTCAGTTTATAAAGCTGCCGGAAGTGTTCCAATGCGAATGGTGACAGGTACACCAGTAGATCTGCAACGCTCCCCTTAACGTTTTCCCGTGGAATAAACCACTGCGCGGCTGAAAAGTCGACATGCTCCCAACGAGCCATCACCATTTCACCAACGCGGCAGAGCGTCGAAAGCATGATCCAAATTCCGCACTGTGTAGTCTTTCTCAGCGGCTGGGCAGCGATACGTTTATTTGGAGCTTGGGCAAATTCGTCTTCACTGCGCCTCAATATGCTCCTGAGCTCTGCAATCTCTACGCTTGAGAGGACTCGATCACTCTGATTGTCCAGGTCGTAGTCGGGGGATACAATTTTTTCGATTTCGATGAGGTCCATTGGATCGCCATCGACGAGTAACTTTCGCCATGGCTGGCGTTTTCGACCCCAAGTGAACATCTGCCCTAGGCTGTTGCACGTCATCACAGCCGTTCGATTGAACCCTTTGTCGACCTGCGCGCGCAGCACCGCGCGCAGGTCGTGCTCCGTCAGCAGTTTTACCGCAGTCCCACCAATGTGAGGCAGAACGTGATTAGCGAATAAGCTCTTGAGTGCAGCATTCCCATCTTTGCGGCGGACACCGTCAACAATCCATGAGTCGAACAATTCTTTTACCGTGAGGTTTTCGCTCCTGTGCTGCGCGCGTAGTGTGGCTTCCAGCTCCGCTTGCGTACGCTCTTCAAGTACGATTCTTTCTCGCTCGGTTTGCGTGTGCTGTTTGGGATCCAAGCCGCGCTTGCGCCAATCCGAGACCTCTGCAGCTACGCGACGAGCCATATCCAGTGTCAGGCGGGCTCCAGATGGAAGCTGATACAAAGTCAGATCAAACGCCGGAAGGGCACTGTTGTGCTCGCCCAGTGTCAGATAGATTGATTTTGTACCAATCCTGTACGTGTACAGCCAAGTACGAGTGATAGTCCCATCCTGTCCGCGCCGGAATCGCAAGCAAAGACCGTTTCCATCAGTTAAGATCTCGTCGTTCTTGGTAGGCTTGTATCGTTCAACTTTCGTGGCCGTCAGCTTGGAGGCTACCATCGCTAGCTCCTGCGATCGCTGGTAAGAACTTGGTAAGAAAATTTCGCTGGATTGCAGTGTACGAGGCTGGACCGAGCTGGACAGTAAAATTAGGTAAGTGTTTGATTTGGGTTAGGATCTCGCAGGCAGGCTGGACTGTGGTGGACTAAGTTGGACGTATCGGAAGACAGATGGGGTGCAGGGGGTCGGAGGTTCGAATCCTCTCGCCCCGACCAACAGAATCAATGAGTTAGGCCAGCTTTCGAGCTGGCCTTTTTCGTTTGCCGCCGGGATGCTAAGAAATTTGGTCGGTCCAGTGATGGACTACCGGCCGCACCAGATGCTGGGACCCACTCCGGCAACGTATGGTGCCGGTCGCGGCGCGTCGCCGGCGCCGCTGCGCTTGAGCGTGCGACAGTCGTCTGGTGGGGGCAATGTTGGGTTCGTGAAGCGGCAAGCGCCGCAGCGTGACGAGCCGCTGTTCGGCATCGTCGTAGCGGCGCCCAGATAGTGCATGCAAGGCCACCTGGTCCATCTCGGCAGCGACGACCAGCGGCTCCGCTAACCGGTGCGTGTCGGATCGAGAATCGGGCCCGCTGACAGGTGCGTCAGGTAGAGTCTCGCTCGATGCTCAGAAAAGTGGTCGATAAGCACTTGGGCCACAACCAGGAGCAGCAGGCCAGCAGCGGCACCATGCACCCAGCTACGATGGGCGAGCAACAGGCCCAACAGGCTGACTGCTGCAAACGCTGCCGCACCGATGCGGTAGTAACGATACTTCGATACGACCGACTCTATGCGAGCGCGCGCGCCCGACACCACGACGGCATGTTGAGATGAGCCGATGCCCTTCTCGAGCGAGCGCGATAGTTGGGCATCTCGAACGAGCAGAGAGGCAGCGGTACTGGACAACAGCACGGCAGAAGCCAGCACCGTCACCATAAACGCAATCGTGAACCCGGAGCGCGCAGATAGCCACAGCCAGGTCGCCACTGAGGCGAACAGGACCGAGCCTGCGAGGATGAAAATCATCTCACTGTGTTCGCCATTGAAATACTCACGCACGGCAAGCTGCAGAGAAGTCGACGCATCAGCGGCAATCATTGGGTTTCCTCCGTTCTGGTTGCAGGCACTACGTTGGCGGTGCGCCAGCCTAACGGTGTCTGATTCTCCCACTGCTTGAATGCACGGAAGAATGAGTTTTGGTCTTCGTAACCCAGCATGAACGCCACCTCAATAAGAGTGAAAGACGGGTCTGCCAAATGCTCAAGTGCGAGCTTGTGGCGGGTCTCGCTAACCAGGACCTGGAAGTTCACGCCTTCGTCAGTCAGCCGTCTTTGCAAGGACCGCTCGCTCATTGCAAGCTCGGCCGCGACCGAACGGATGTCCGGACGGCCCGCCGTCAATCGCCGGCGAAGGACCCACTTGGTCTGTTCCGCCACCGAGTTGGTCTCCTGATACGCCAAGCGCCGGTCAAGCTCGGGGGCCAGGACATCCAAGAGTTCCTTGTTGTAGCTGACGAACAGCTTGCTCAGGTCTTCACGGAAAAAGCTGATGCGGTCCACGGTGGCGCCGAACTGAATCGGACAGCCGAAGTACCGATCGAGCGCTGACCGAGAAGCTGCCGGGCGCGTGAGCTCAAGATTGCGAGGCACAAGTCGTTCGCCGGTTCCTCTGCGGCCCAGCTCCACAAACGACACCATGGTCGCATCGGTCAGCGATGATGGGGCAGCGGTTGCGCCGGCGTGTGGCCAGTGAATGACGAGCTCGCTTTGCGCATTCGTCTCGGTAAGGGAAACTTCTTCAGGAGCGCAGAGCCGTTTGAAGCGAGCGACCCGAGTGAGCGCATCCCGGAAGTCACGAGCGTGATACGCCGCAACAAAGGCAAGTGGCATCACCGACTCGTCCAGGGACGTAGCGATCCGCAAGCCGATGGCGGGGTCGCCGCTGACCGATTCAATCGCGCGCCACAACGCAAAGAACTGAGGGGTCGTGACCGGAGCATTGTCCTTCAGCACGCTGAGCGGCAAGCTTGCGCGGCGGACGACCTCGGCTCGGTCGACTCCCGCCCGCTTCATGCCCTCCCACAGCGTAGCGGGGACCTTCAGCTTGTCGGATAGGGTGCTGTCCATCGGCTCTACTTCGCCTGGAAGCCGCCGTCCACGTTCAGCACGTGCCCGGTGACAAAGCTTGCTTCGTCGGAGAGCAGCCAACAGATTGCGTTCGCCACTTCTTCCGGACGCCCCAGACGATTCATAGGGTGCATCGCCGCTATGCTGGTTTCGTTGTAGTTCGGGTCGCCGCCTTCGAGCTGGGCGGCAATGATGTCTGTCTTGATGGCGCCAGGAGCCACACCGTTCACGCGAATGCCTTGCGTGGCATGGTCGAGGGCGGACGACTTGGTCAGGCCGACGACAGCGTGCTTGGTGGAACTGTACGGCCCCGCCCAAGCGATACCGTTCAGCCCGGCGATGGAGGCAAGGTTCACGATGGCGCCATTGCCTTGCTTCACCATTTGGGCGAGTTCATGCTTCATGCTGAAGTAGACACCCATGATGTTGGTATCAACCATGGCGCGATAGTTGTCGCTCCTCGATTCCAGGAGCGTGCCGGTTTCGTTGGACAGGCCGGCATTGTTGACCGCCATGTCGAGACGGCCAAATTCGGCCACGATTCCGTCAATCATCGTCTTGACGGCAGTTTCATCCGCGACGTCGTTCTGGACGAAGCGCACTTGCGCGCCGTCTCGGGCGGCGGCGGCCACTTCGGCGACAGCTGACTTGCCGACTTCAGCCCTTCGGCCGCTCATGACGACGGTTATGCCACGCGCTGCGAGCTTGAGGGCGACAGCCTTGCCGATGCCGGTGGCACCGCCAGTAATCAGGGCGACTTGATTGGACAATTGAAAACTCCATGAGAGGTTGGGGAACCGGGCTGCACCATTCCTTAAGGTGTACGAGAAGTGTAGGATGAAACGTCGCCTCCTGATATGCAGAACACGCCACGACACTCGCCAAATGCGCCGCCCCTCGCCACGGAGAGTCCGCTCTTCCTTGGGCTGCACGAGAAATAGCTCAGAAGATGCTGGCTTTACGCTTCCAACATCTGGCAGGCGTCAGAGTTATCCCCGTGCCGCTGCCCACTCAGGACCGCTTCAATCTGTCCAATTTGGAGCGAAATGAGTGTCCAGTTTGCGCTGTAATGGCTGTCCACTTTGCCGTAAGCGTAGATTCGAGGTCGTCTTGAAATCGACTGCTTTCCCCGTCCGTTCACGGCCAGGTGCGCCACGCGCGCTTCGCTGGCCAGCAGTATCGCCTTCGAGGCAGCGATATCGTCGGGCAGGTGTGCGGCATCAAGCATGCGTCCCAGTTTTCGCGGGTCGTGCCACGTTTACAAGGCTGAATGTGGGCGCCAGGTGCGATCGGGCCGGCGCCAGTCGATTCCTTACAATAGCATCGAGGGCTGAGCCTGCGTCAGCGTTACCGTGCCCTCACTGGCCAGGTGTCAGACGAAGCGTCCGCGCTCGAGCCGTTATGGACGCAAGCTCTGGACAACCGTGCGCAAGAGCTTGGCATCGACCTGACCCTGTACACGCGCGACGGCATCGCTCATCACGATTTCAATGGCACCGCCGCTGAACTCGGGCCTGGACGCTTCAGCCGTTACCGGAGCCGGCTCACCTGCCGTCACCATCTTCACCGCGACCGGCGGGAATGTTGTCCCGGCTTCGACCGCAAGCAACCTGCATCGCCACGAGTGTTCTGGACACTCGACAGCCACTTACCCCGATGCCAGATGATGTGCGCATTCAGCTTGAGAGCAACCGCGCTCTCAAGCGCCGCAACGCGCCTGTGAACACGTCAGTGCGGTCAAACGCCCGTGCGAGCACCAATGCTCCCTGGATACCGCCAACGACTTCTTCCGCGAGTGCGTGGGCCTCGTCGCTGGCACGACCAGTCCGAATGAGTGCGGCTGCCAGCGACTCGACCCAGGCGGCAAAGTAGTCGCGGACCTTCGCAGTGAAACGGTCGCGCTCGTTGCCAAGGGCGAAAACACCGACCAGGCATACTTTTCGGCCACTGAGGAAATAGCGTTCCACCTGATCGAACATGGCTGCGATGCCCTGTTCAGCATGCGCCCCTTCGCGCAAAGGTGCAAAGACGTTCAGTTTGAACCATTCGTCGATTTGGGCTAGCACCTGATCGGCCATTTCCTCTTTGCCACCCGGGAAGAAGTGATAAATGCTGCCTTTTCCCAGGCGGGTACCTTCGGCAATGCGCGCCAGGCTGGCCCCTTCGTACCCATAAGTGCGGAACACCTCCGCCAGCAGCGGGATGACATCCGCGCGTTCCGCGATGAGCCTTGCCATTACATTTCCTTAAAATCCGAACTCGCTCAGGCTGGGATGATCGGCCGGACGCGGGCCACTGTTGTCCCAGAAGAATTTACGCTCCTCAGCTTTGATCGGGTGCTCGTTGATGCAAGCGTGACGATGGTGCATCAGGCCTTTCTCGTCGAACTCCCAGTTCTCGTTGCCATAAGCACGATACCACTGACCAGAGTCGTCATGATATTCATAGGCGAAGCGCACGGCAATGCGGGCGCCATCGAACGCCCACAGTTCCTTGATCAGGCGGTAGTCGAGCTCGCGGGTCCACTTGCGCTTCAGGAAAGCGATGATGTCCTCGCGGCCTTGCACAAACTCAGCGCGGTTACGCCACCAGCTGTCCTCAGTGTAGGCCAGGGCAACTTTTTCGGCATCGCGGGTATTCCAGCCATTTTCAGCCAGGCGAACCTTCTCGTTGGCGGTTTCGCGGGTAAACGGAGGGAGGGGCGGACGGGTCGACATGCTATTTCTCCTTCTTTGTAATGATCAGTACAAACTGTACCGATCGGTAAATAAACTATAAATGGGGTTTCAGCCAAAATCAAGTGATAATTTTTTATTGCGGGTGACATTTGCGCAGCGGACCGCCGTCCGATATCGCCGAGATCCTGCATGCGCCAGCGCTTGGTACGGCGCGCAAAGCAGGCCTGCCTGTATGACATATCGGAGAGCTTGAGACACGGCTGACGCGCGACGTGGCGGGACGAAACGACGACACGGCGGTCGTCTGCTCATCCGGCAAGTTCCCTGGCGACAGAGAGGCAGCACGTCAAGTCAGCAAAATCACTACGTTATCGATTGGTGATGTAGTATTAACATCATTGATGTGTGTCAAAACGAATACAGCTGGACTGTGCTCGCAAACCGGTCTGGCTCTTTTTCTTGTCGCGATCGATGCCAAAGGTTTTCCGGATTCCGAACCGCTTTCGTCCCCGTGGCCTGGCCGGCTACCTGGGCCTGGCCTTTTCCACGCTGTCGATCGTGCTGACCGTGGTGGTCGTGGCGGTCGTCGAAAAAGAGGCCACCCGGCACGTCGAGCACAGCATCGGCCACGGCCTCGGCGAACTCGCCCTGCAGGCGTCGGACAAGCTGGACCGCGGGATGTTCGAGCGCTACCGCGAAGTCGACCTGATCGCCAAGCGCTTCGCCCTCGCGGACACGGGCCTCGGTCATGACGACTGGCGCCGCATCCTCGACGACGTCCGCGCCACCTACCAATACTACAGCTGGATCGGCCTGGCCGACCTGCAGGGCAAGGTGATGGTGGCGGCCGGCGGCCTGCTGGAAGGCGCCGACGTCAGCAAGCGCCCCTGGTTTCAGGACGCGCGGCCGGGCGCCGGCCACGTGGGCGACGTGCACGAAGCGCTGCTGCTGGCGAAGCTGCTGCCGCGGCAGGGCAATGAACCGATGCGCTTCGTCGACGTGGCCTTTCCCTTCCGCGACCGCAACGGCACGCAGCGCGGCGTGCTCGGCGCCCACCTTTCCTGGCAATGGGCGCGCGACGTCGAGCGCTCGATCATCGCGCCGCTGGAAGCCGCGCGCCAGGTCGAAGCCCTGATCGTCAGCGCGCACGGCCTGGTGCTGCTCGGGCCGCCCGGCCTGCAGGGCAAGACCATCGCCATGGAAAGCCTGCGCCGTGCGCGCACCGGCAAGCAGCAAGGCTATGTGGTCGAGCGCTGGAACGATGGCAAGACCTACCTGGTCGGCTACAGCCAGTCGAAGGGCTATGCCGACTATCCGGGCCTGGGCTGGAGCGTGCTGGTGCGCCAGGACGTCGAGAACGCCTTCGTTCCGGTCAAGCGCCTGCGCGAGTACGGCCTGTGGAGCGGGATCGCGCTGGCGCTGCTGTTCTCGGTGGCCGGCGTGTTCGTGGCGCGTTGGATCACCGGTCCCCTGAAGCGCCTGAAGATGCAGGCCACGCAGATCCGCCGGGGCGAGGGCGCGGCCATCACAGAGCGGTCGAACAGCTATGACGAGGTGAGTTCGCTGGCCAGCACCCTGAACGCGCTGGTGGTCGACCTGCAGGCGCGCCAGGCGCAGCTCGAAGAACTCAACCTGACCCTGGAGCAGCGGGTCGAGCAGCGCACGCGCGCCCTGGCGGACGCGCTGGCCGTGGTCCGCCAGAACGAGCAGCGGATCCGCACCATCGTCGAAACCTCCCTCGATGCCTTCATCGGAATGGACCTGGACGGCAGGGTGATCGACTGGAATTCGCAGGCCGAGCAGCTGCTCGGCTGGCGCCGCGACGAAGCCCTCGGCAAGTTGCTGGGCGAGCTGATCTTCCCGCAAAGCTATCTGCCGGCGCACCTTGAAACGCTGCGGCGCTACCGGGAGGCCGGCGAGCTCGATTCGTTGAACCGGCGCGTCGAGCGCACCGTGCGCGACCGGCGCGGCCAGGAATTCCAGGTCGAGATGTCTGTCCGCCTGGCCGGCGGCGCCGGCTCGGCCTTCTTCAGCATCTTCGTGCGCGACATCTCGCTGCGCAAGAAGGTCGAGCAGATGAAGAACGAACTGGTGGCAACCGTCTCGCACGAGCTGCGCACGCCACTGACTTCGATGCGCGCTTCGCTGTCGCTGCTGGTCAGCGGCGCGGTCGACGGCGTGCCGGAAGAGGCGGGGGAACTGATCGAGATCGCGCACCGCCACTGCGAACGCCTGGTGCGCATGGTGAACGACATGCTGGACGTGCAGAAGATCGAATCCGGCGAGGTGCAGCTGGTGCGCGCCGACCAGCCGCTGCTGCCGATCCTGAAGGACGCGGCGGCCGCCATGCGGGGCCACGCCGGCCAGGCCGGGGTGCGCATCGAATGCGATTGCGGCGATGGCGATGGCGATGCGGACCTGCGCGCGAACGTCGACGGCGACCGCCTGACCCAGGTGCTGACCAACCTGCTGTCGAACGCGATCAAGTTCTCGCCGCGCGGCGCGGCGGTCGCGCTGTGCCTGGCGCGCCGCGGCGACGGCATCCGGATTTCCGTGTTCGACCGCGGCCCCGGCATCCCGGCGAACTTCCGCGACCGCATCTTCCAGCGCTTCGCCCAGGCCGATGGCGAGGCCGAACGCCGCCAGGGCAGCGGACTGGGTCTGAGCATCAGCCGCAACATCGTGGAAGAACACGGCGGACGCCTCGATTTCGCCGATCGCGAAGGCGGCGGCACCGAGTTTTTCGTCGACTTGCCGGCGGTCCGGGCGGCATAGTGTTGCCGAATAGCATCACATTTGCGTATTTTGCTGATATTTCCGTTTTCGAATTTGCTGATTTGTGCGAGTTCTGGCATAGTTGTCTTGCGGCAACTAACAAATCAACCTTATTCGCACGGAGTCATCATGTTTGCATCGAAGTTCAAGAAATCGGTCCTGAGCGCCATCGTCATCGCAGTCCTGCCCGGCCTGTCCGGCGCCGCGGTGTACAGCAACGGCAGCAAGACGGCCAGCTTCGACGTCACCATGAAGATCGTTGCCGACTGCACCATCGCCGCCGGCGCCCTCGACTTCGGCCAGCGCCAGGGCGTGCTGACCCAGGGCGTGAACGCGAACTCGTCGATCAACGTCACCTGCACCAACACGACGCCCTACAACGTCGGCCTGGACGCCGGCACCGGCGCCGGTTCGAGCGGCACCACCCGTTACCTGAGCGGCACCGGCGCCAACGCCAGCACCGTGCGCTTCAACCTGTACCAGTCGCCGGGCTCGGGCCTGTGGGGCAACAGCCAGGGCACCGACACCATGGGCGGCACCGGCAACGGCACCATGCAGACCCTGACCGTGTACGGCGAGATCCCGTCGCAGGCTTCGCCGGCGCCGGACACCTATAAATCGACCATCACCGCCACCGTCTACTTCTAAGCGATGCGACGCCTCACGCTCTTCCTGGCAGCCCTGTGCTGCACGCTGCCGGCCCTGGCCGCCAACCTGCAGATCTCGCCGGTGTCGATCCAGTTCCGCGCGGGGCAGGGCGCGTCCGGCATCAACCTGCAGAACTACGGCGACGCCCCGCTGACCGGCCAGGTGCGCGTGTACCTGTGGGACCAGCGTGACGGCCAGGACGTGCTGACGCCGGCCACCGACGTCGTCGCCAGCCCGCCGCTGATGGAAGTGGCGGCGCGCAGCAGCCAGACCATCCGCCTGGTGCGCCGCAATCCGGCCCAGGTCGCGGGCGAGCAGAGCTACCGGATTTTGATCGACGAAGTGCCGCGCGACGAAGCCGGCGGCAGCGGCGTCGCGATCCGCCTGCAGTACTCGGTGCCGGCCTTCGTGGCGCCGGCCGATCCGCAGGCCGCGCCGAAATTGAGCTGGACCCTGTTCCGCCGTGACGGCGCCTGGATGCTGCGGGTCCGCAACGACGGCGGCCTGCATGCGCAGATCGGCGCGGCGACCCTGCGCGGCGCCGACGGCAAGGAGCATGCGCTGAGCAAGGGCCTGCTGGGCTATGCCCTGGCCGGCCGGATGCGCGAATGGAAGCTGCCGCCCGACGCCGCCGCCGCGGTGGGCGCGCCCGGCGCCACGCTGGCGATCCAGGCCAGCATCAACGCCCAGCCCAGCACCGCTGCGGCGTCCGTCGCGGGCGAGTAAGACGTGGGGCGCTCGACCGCGGCGCGCCTGCTGCCGCTGCTTCTGCTGGTTCTGCTTCTCGGCGCCCGCCCCGGTGCGCGCGCCGCCGGCGCCGACCAGCCCGCGCCCGAGCTCTACCTCGAAGTCAGCATCAACGGCGCCAGGACCGGCCTGGTGGTGCCGTTCCGCCAGGACGGCGGCAGGCTGCGCGCCGGCGTCCAGGGCCTGCGCGAGCTGGGACTCGACCCGCAGCTGTTCGGCGTGGCCGGCCAGGACGACTTCGCGCTCGACGCGGTCGACGGCCTGACCTATGCCTACGACGCCTCCGCCCAGAGCATCGACCTGCGCCTGGCCGACAAACTGCGCAAGCCCTTCGAGCTGCAGGCCCGCAGCGTGCGGCCGGGCGGCCCCGCCGATGCCAGCCCGGGCCTGGTCCTCGACTACGACCTGTACGGCCAGCTGGACGGCGGCAGGCGCGTCGCCGCCCTCAACGAAGTGCGCATGTTCGGCGCCCATGGCCTGTTCAGCACCAGCGGCAGCGCCACCCTGCACGGACAGGGCCGGCGCTACGTGCGCTACGACAGCAGCTGGACCTGGTCCGACCCCGCCACCCTGCAGACCGTGCAGGCCGGCGACTTCGTCTCGCCCGCGCTGGGCTGGAGCCGGGCGTTGCGCATGGGCGGCATTTCCTGGCGCCGCAACTTCGACCTGCGGCCCGACCTGCTGACCTATCCGCTGGCCGCCCTGCGCGGCTCGGCGGTGGTGCCCAGCAGCGTCAGCCTGTACGTGAACGGCGTCCAGCAGGTCAGCGCCGAGGTGCCCAGCGGCCCCTTCGTGGTGGGACAGGTGGCGGGCCTGAACGGCGCCGGCCAGGCGACCATCGTCACCCGCGACGCGCTCGGGCGTTCGATCGCGGCCTCGCTGCCGCTGTACGTCGACACCCGTCTGCTGGCCCCTGGCCTGAGCGATTTCGCGCTGGCCCTCGGCGCCCTGCGGCGCGACTACGGCCTGCGCTCGTTCGGCTATGCGCATTCGCCGGCCTTCACCGCCTCGGCGCGGCGCGGCTGGTCGGACGCGCTGACGCTGGAAGCCCATGGCGAAGCGGGCCGCGGCCTGGTCAACGCCGGCGCCGGTGCGCTGCTGCGCCTCGGCAGCGCCGGCGGCGTGGCGAACGCGGCGCTGGCCGGCAGCCGCCATCAAGAAAACGGCGGCGGCATCCAGGCCAGCCTCGGCTACCAGTACATCGCCGCGCGCTTCGGCCTCGACCTGCAAAGCACGCGCGCCGGCAAGGGCTACGCCGACCTCGGCACCCTCGAAGGCGCGCCGGTCAGCCGCGTCAACGACCGCGCCAGCCTGAGCCTGAGCATGGCGCGCGCCGGCAGCGCCAGCCTGAGCTACGTGCACTACCAGGCGGCCAGCCAGCAGGCGGTGCGCCTGGTGGCGCTGGCCTGGTCGCGCACGCTCGGACACGGCGCCTTCTTCAGCCTGAGCGGCTACAAGGATCTCGACAAGCGCACGGCGCGCGGCCTGATGGCGAGCCTGAGTTTCTCGCTTGGCGAACGGACCTCGCTGGGCGCCGGCTCGGGCATCCAGGCGGGCGAGCGCAGCCGTAGTGCGACGATGTCGCGCGCGCCGGACTTCGGCGGCGGCTGGGGCTGGGCCCTGCAGAAGGGCAGCAATGGCAGCTTCGATTACAGCCAGGGGCAGCTGCAGTACCTGGGCAGCGCCGGCCAGCTGGTCGCCAGCACCCTGCAGGCCGGCGGCGCGCGCAGCAGCTCGCTGGGCCTGAGCGGCTCGCTGGTGGCGATGGACGGCGCGGTGGTCGCCGCGCGCCACGTCGGGCGCGGCTTCGCGCTGGTCAGCACCGGCGTCGCCGGCCTGCCGGTGCTGCACGAGAACCGCGTGATCGGCCGCACCGGCGCCGACGGCCGCCTGCTGGTGCCGGACCTGATGCCGTATGCCGGCAACCTGATCGCGATCGATCCGACCGGCCTGCCGGCCGACGCCCGCATCGACGCCACCGGCATGAGCGTGGTGCCGCAGGCCGGCGCCGGCCTGGTGGCCGCCTTCCGCGTCGAGCGCTACCGCGCCGCCACCGTGATCGTGCAGGATGCCGGCGGCCAGCCGATCCCGCCCGGCACCCCCGTCAGGCGGCCGGGCGGCAAGCCGGACACCGTGGTCGGTTACGACGGCGTGGTGTTCCTGGACGGGCTCGATGCGGACAACGAGATCGCGCTCGGCCAGGACGGCGCCTGCCGCCTGCGCTTCGCCTGGCGCGAAGGCGCGGACGGCCAGCTGCCGACGATCGGCCCGCTGCGCTGCGCGGCCCCTGCCCAGACAACCAGAAAGGATCCACCATGAACAAACGCCTGAGCCTCGTCTGGAGCGCGCTGCTGCTGGCCGCGCTGTTCCTGTTCGGCGCCTGCGACGCGCGCGCCGACAGCTGCGGCGCCAGCATGACCGACGTCGTGTTCACGAACGTCAGTCCCATTGCCGGCAGCGACTATTACGCGAACGGCACCCTGACCGTCACCTGCACCTGGACCGTGCTGACCGGGGTGCCGCCGCTGCTGCTGTTCCCCAACGTGGCCGTGTGCGTGTACCTGGGCGTGGGCAGCGGCGGCGGCACCGGCAGCCCGCGCTACATGACCAACGGCGGCAACCAGATGCCGTTCAACCTGTACGTCGACAACACCTACGCAGCCGCGTCGATCTGGGGCGGCAACGGCCTGCCGGCCAGCACGACCAGCATCCAGACGGCGATGGGCGGCCTGCTGGCGCTCGGCTCGATCAGCCGCAGCTTCACGGTGTACGGGAAAATCCCGGGCAGTTCGCTGGCGGGCGTGAAGACGGTGGGGAATGCCGATACGACCTACGGCGCCAGCTTCGCCGGCCACGGCAGCATCAGCTATGCCTTCTACGGCGCGGTGCCGTCGCCGTGCACGGCGGGCGCGAGCGCTTCCTTCGGCTTCAACGCCCGCGCCACCGTCACGAACAACTGCCTGATCAGCACCGGCAACCTGGCCTTCGGCACCAACAGCGTGCTGACCGGCGCGGTGCGCAGCAGCGCCGCGATGAACGTGCAATGCACTGGTAACAGCGCCTACCAGGTCTCGCTGAGCGCCGGCGGCAGCGGCAATGTCGCGGCGCGCAAGATGAAGAATGCGGCGACCGGCGAGACGATCGGCTACACGATCTCGAATTCCCTGGACGGCCCGGCCTGGGGCGACGGCAGCGGCGGCACCGCGGTGGTCGCGGGCACCGGCAGCGGCACGGCGCAGACGATCACGATGTACGGCAAGGTGCCGGCGCAGAAGACGCCGGCCCCGGGCGACTACAAGGACACGGTGATCGCGACGCTGGTGTTCTGATCAGAAGGTGATTTGCCAGGTCCGGCCGTCCGCCTGGACGCCGGACTGGCTGGAGGCGGCCTGCGACGGCGCCGGGGACTGCGCCTGCGGCTGGATCTGGTAGGGCGAATCGTGGCCGCAGGCCACGGTCGGGGCGTCGTTGCGCGCGCCGTCCCGCAGCTGCACGGTGCAGCTTTCCTTGACGACGAAGCTGACTTCCATGGTGGCGCTGCTGGACGCCGCAACGGCATTGCCGGCCAGGTGCAGGGAAGAGAGCAGCAGGGCGCCCAGTACGATGCGTTTCATGTTCACTCCCCCTTCCATTCGGTACGTCGTTGATCGTTATCGAATGATACTCTATAGTTTCCGAGGGGAAATTCTGGACGGGCATGCTCCATAGTACCGAAGTCAGGGGAAAGTTTGCCGGTTTTGCGGAATTCGCAAGGAGAACGAGCGACACGGCGATGCCGGCGCCGTCCCGGGCGCCGTGCTGCTTATCACTTTTTCCGGCTTAACAAGCCCGCTTCAAAGGCTTAGAGCTTTTCCTCTAATCGTCGAAAAAGTGAGAATGTGTGAGAAAGATGCCGAGCCGGCGGCCGACAGGCGACATCAGCCCTGGCTGAGCAGGGCGGCAGCGGCTTCGCTGAGGTTTTGCGGGCTGAAGGGCTTGATCATGTAGCGGTCGGCGCCGGCGGCGAGGCCGGCTTCGACGTCGCTTTGCTGGCCGCAGGCGGACAGCAGCAGGACACGGGGCGCCTGGCCGGCGCCGCGCTTGATCTCGGCGCACACGTCCAGGCCGTTGTCCTGGCCGAGCCAGACATCGAGCACCACCAGGTCCGGCCGTTCGCTGCGCACCAGTGCCAGGCCCTGCGCGGCGTTCGACGCCTGCACGATGCGGCCCAGCGATTTCAACGTCAGGCGGATCAGCAGGCGCAGGTCGTCCTGGTCCTCGACGATCAGGATGGTCTTGTCCATGCGCTTCTTACGCCGCGGCCGGCAGCCACACCGTGACCGTGGTGCCGGTCCCGGGCTGCGATTCGATCGCGGCCTGGCCGCCGTGCAGTTCGACGATCTCCTTGAAGATTGTCATGCCCAGTCCGCTGCCCTGCACGCCGGGCGATTCGCCGGCGCGGTAGAAGGCGTCGAAGATGCGCGCCTGCTGTTCGGCCGTCATGCCGATGCCGCGGTCGGCCACGCGGATCGCCACCATGGGGCGGGCGTCGCGCTGCAGGGCGCGCGCGCCGATGTCGATCGGACTCCCTTCGGCGGAATACTTGATGCTGTTGCTGAGGATATTCGTCAGCGCCTGCTGCATCTTCTGGGCGTCGGCCGCCACCGGCGGCAGGCCGTCTTCGACGTCGACCCGGATGCGCTGATTCTGTCCCAGGCCGTGCAGGGCGGCCACGGTCTGTTCCAGCAGCCCGGCCACGTCGACCGGCTGGATATCCAAACCCTGCACGCCGCCGGCCTCGATGCGCGCCAGGTCGAGCAACTGGTTGATCAGTGCGACCAGCCGTTCGGCCTGGCGGTGGATGATCTCGACCAGTTCGCGGCTGGTGGCGGGATCGAATTCGCGCTTGAGCAGCAGTTCCGAAAAGCCGAGGATGCTGGCCATCGGCGTACGCAGCTCGTGGGTGGCGGTGGTGAAGTGCTTGCGCCGGCGTTCGTCGGTGGCGCTGTTGCGCTGGTCGCGCTCGTGCTGGCGCGTGACGTCGCGCACGATTGCGGCATGGCGCCGTTCGCCCGTGGCCATGGGCATGGGCGACAGCTTGAGCTCGAGCGGCAGGCTGCCGCCGTCGATGCGCGTGCCGGCGGCCTCGCAGATCTCGCCGTCCGTGCAGGCGGCCAGGGCTGCGGCGTCGAGGCCCAGCAGGACAGCGGCGGTACGGCCTTGCAGCCCGCCGCCGGCCGCGCCGAACATCCGTTCCGCCGCCGGATTCGCGTACAGGACCGCGCCGGCAAGGTCGAGCATCAGGACGCCGTCGGGGAGGTGGGCGAGCAGGCTGGCGCTGTCATCCTCGTTCTGCATGGCGAAGCCCTCAGGCTGGCTGGAGCGCGCCTTCGACCAGGCTGCGCAGGCGCGGGAAGGAGGCCGGCTTCGAGAAGAACGGGATGTCCGCGGGCAGGCCCATCGAGGCGACCGTGGTCTGGTCGAGGCCGCTGATCACGCAGATCGCCATGCCGGCATAGGCCGGGTCGGCGCGCAGGGTGCGGATCATGCGGAAGCCGTCCATGCCTGGCATGTTCAGGTCGCTGATCAGCATGTCCGGCCTGCTTTCGCCGATCTTGATCAGGGCCTCGAAGCCGTTACTGGCCTTCAGCAGCTCGACCGGCAAGCCCCAGCCCGCCATTTCCAGCTCGTACAGGCGCAGCATGGTGGCGTCGTCGTCGACGATCAGCAGCTTCTTCTTTTCATCGGCGGCGGGCGCCGGCGCAGCGGGCGCGCCGCCGACCGCTTCGCGGCGCTGCTCCACCAGCTTGAGGACGGATGCGGTGGTGATCCGCCGGTGTCCGCCGGCCGTCTTCCAGGCTTGCAGCACGCCGCTTTCGACCCACAGCTGGATCGTACGGTGCGACACACCGATCATCTCGGCGGCCTGCTTGGTCGAACAGAACTCGGGCGGCTCCGACGCGGATGTTGATGGGGGAGAAGCGGTTTTCATATTTTTCGATTTTACCGAATTCATTCAGCACGTCAATAAGCGAGCAGGTAGCGCCAACGGCGTTTGGCGTATGCGGCGGCGTCGGCCAGGACCGGTGCCTCGCCATTTTTCGCGAAGGCTGGGGCCGCGAAGGCGCGCGAGTCCATGGTGTTGACGATCGGTGCGGCCCGTACTTGGGCCCCGGCATCGACCTTGAACTTCTTGTCGAAGACCAGGCCGAGCAATATGGGCGCTAGCACCGCTGCAAGGATGATCCCGGCCCGATGTGAACGCCCGAGACCTTTGGACGATATCGAATGCGAACTGCAGAACATGTCCGCCAAAGGCATACCGGTGGTTTCGTTTTTGCTGATTTTTTCCATGAGCAGATACTATCGAATTTGCCGATTTTAAGCAAAGATAATCTTAAGCTCACAAATGTTGTGTGGCGGCAATTCCACATGCCGCCGTCTGGTGTCATGGGACCAGGGCGGTGCCCACCGCGCTGCGCAGACGCGCGAACGACACCGGCTTGGTGAAGACTGGAATATCGCCGGACAAACCCAGTGCGGAAACGGTTGCGGTATCCAGTCCGCTGATCACGATGATGCGCAGTTGGCGGTAGGCGGGATCGCCGCGCAAGGTGGCGACCATGCGGAAACCGTCCATCCCCGGCATGTTGAGATCGGTGATGAGGAGATCGGGAGGGTGCCGTCCGATCTGCAGCAGGGCGTCGAAACCGTCGCGCGCCTTCAATATGGTCAGGGGAATGTCCCAACCCGACATTTCCAATTCATAGAGGCGCAGCAGGGCAGGGTCGTCGTCGACGACCAGCACGCTGAACTGCCTGGATGTATTGACCACCGGCGGCGGAGCGAGCCTGTCGGCGCGTTCCGCCAGCAGGCGTTCGACCGAACTCACGGCGATGCGGCGATGTCCGCCGGCGGTTTTCCATGCCTGCAGGATGCCGGCTTCGACCCACAGCTGGATTGTCCGGTGGGCAACGCCAAGCATGTTGGCCGCCTCGGCGGTAGAGAAGAATTCTTTGGGTTCGGCCGAAGTCATAATGTGAGAATGTGTGAGATTTCATCGCCAATATAACGTGTGGCTGCAGGTGCACTATGAAAATTTGGTAACAATTTGCCAAATTCGTCATTTCAGTTTCGCTTTTGCAACAGATATTCGTATTTGCTGGATTTTCCGATTTTTTTGTTTACTTGAGGAAAAAAGGACTGCATCATCGAACTAGTGCCCTCACGCAACAATCGACGGAAAGGAAGCCTCGTGTTGAACAACTTGAAAATCGGCGCCCGCCTCGGGATCTGTTTCGGCCTGCTGCTCACGCTGCTGCTCGCGGTGTCGGTCATGTCCGCCAGCCGTCTCAACGCCACCGCGCGGGCGATCGACGACGCGACCCGCATCCGCCAGACCCAGCTTGCGCCGCTGTACACGATGCGTGAGGCGCTGGCCCAGACCGGCATCTCGGCGCGCAACGCCTTCATCCTCGAAGACGATGCCGAGGCCGCCCGGGAGCTCGACCTGCTCGACCGTCACCGCGCGACCTACCTGCAGCACCTGGCGGCGCTCGAGCCGGTGCTGGCCGGCCGTCCCGAATTCGACAAGGCGCGCGACGGCCTGCGCCGCATGGCGAAGGAGCTGGACCGTCCGCGCCAGTTCCGCGAAGCGCACGCCATGCCGGCCTACGCCCACTTCCTCATCAACGATTGCAACCCCTTGCGGCGCCAGATCGTCGCCGACCTCGACCAGGCCATCAAGGCGATCGAGGCGGACATGAACGTGGCCAGCCGCAATGTCACCGAGGTGAGCGCGCAGTCGACCCGCATCGTGGCCCTGATGTCGGTGTTCGCGGTGGCCGCCGGCATCGTGCTGGCGATCCTGGTGACGCTCAGCGTGGTGCGGCCGGTCCG
The DNA here is from genome assembly GCA_913778765.1 of uncultured Massilia sp. GTDB lineage: Bacteria > Pseudomonadota > Gammaproteobacteria > Burkholderiales > Burkholderiaceae_D > Telluria. The sequence goes on from CAJYXO010000282.1 coordinate 44,861, forward strand.
GCGCGCCTGCGAATTCGCCGAGGCCGTCGAGCGCGGCGACCTGACCATGCGGCTCGAGAGCGGTTCGCGCGACGAACTGGGCGCCATGATGGCGACCCTGGAGCGGATGCGCGCCGGCCTGGCCGGAATCGTGCAGGAAGTCCGCCAGGGCGCCACCGCGATCTCGTCGGTGACCGAGGAAATCGCGTGCGGCAACCACGACCTGTCGCGCCGTACCGAATCGCAGGCCTCGGCGCTGCAGCAGACCGCGGCGTCGATGCAGATCCTGACCGGTGTGGTGCGGCAGAACGCCGATGCCGCCCTGGACGCGGGCCAGGCCGCGCAGGCCGCTTCGTCGGTGGCGGCGGAGGGCGGTGCGGTGATGGGCAAGGTGGTCGAAAAGATGGCGACCATCGACGGCGCCGCCGCGCGCATCGTCGACATCATCGAGGTCATCGATGGCATCGCCTTCCAGACCAATATCCTGGCGCTGAATGCCGCGGTCGAGGCGGCGCGGGCCGGCGAGCAGGGCCGCGGCTTCGCCGTCGTCGCCGGCGAGGTGCGTGTACTGGCGGGCCGCTCGGCGTCCGCCGCCAAGGAAATCAAGGGCCTGATCGAGGAATCGGTGTCGGCGATTGCCGTCGGTTCCGAGCTGGTCGACAAGGCCGGACGGACGATGGAGGAAATCGTCGGCAAGGTCAGCTACCTGGCCGGCGCCATGCGCGGCATGGCCGCCGCCAGCGATGGCCAGGCCACCAGCGTTCGC
>CAJYXO010000283.1 GCA_913778765.1 uncultured Massilia sp.
ATCTTGCGGATGATCGCCATCAGCTCGCGGATGTCGGGGGCGGTCAGGCCGGCCGCCGGTTCGTCCAGCAGCAGCAGGCGCGGATCGAGGGCCAGCGCGCAACCTCCCCTACGGCAAGCAGCGCGTGCTGGAGATCGGCCGCGCGCTGGCCCTCGATCCGCGCCTGCTGCTGCTGGACGAACCGGCGGCCGGCCTGACCGCCCCCGACATCCGCGAGCTGATGGCGATCATCCGCAAGATCCGCGACCACGGCATCACCATCGTCCTGATCGAGCACCACATGGACGTCGTGATGGGCATCTCGGACACCGTGACGGTGCTGGACTTCGGCCAGAAGATCGCCGAAGGAACGCCGGCCAGCGTGCAGTCCGATCCGAAGGTGATCGACGCCTACCTGGGCGGCGGCGCCGACGCATCGTCGCCGTCTTCGCCGTCGCCGCAAGCAGCCGCCCACTAGGAGAGCGCATGTTATCGATCCAGAATCTGCACGCCGCCTACGGCAAGGTCGAAGTCCTGCACGGAATCTCGCTCGAGGTCCCGAAGGGCAAGCTGGTCACCCTCATCGGCAGCAACGGCGCTGGCAAGACCACCACCATGCGCGCCATCTCGGGCATGATCAAACCGAAGAGCGGCAGCGTCCAGCTCGACGGGCGCGACATCACCGGCCTTGACTCGCACCACATCGCGCGCGCCGGCCTCGCCCATTCGCCGGAAGGACGGCGCGTGTTCGCGACCATGAGCGTGACCGACAACCTGCTGCTCGGCGCCTTCCCGCGCTTCACCCGCGCACGCCCGAAAGGCGACGTCCAGCACGACCTCGAACGCGCGCTGGAGCTGTTCCCGCGCCTGAAGGAACGCCGCACCCAGCTCGCCGGCACCCTGTCCGGCGGCGAACAGCAGATGCTGGCGATGGCGCGCGCGGTCATGCTGAACCCGGAAGTCGTGCTGCTCGACGAACCCTCGATGGGGCTGGCGCCGATCCTGGTCGACGAAGTCTTCCGCATCATCGCGCGTTTGAAATCCGAAGGCGTGACCATGCTGCTGGTCGAGCAGTTCGCGCAGGCGGCCCTGAACGTGGCCGACTACGGCTATGTGCTGGAGAACGGCAGCATCGCCGTGCATGGAGAGGCGCAGAGCCTGAAGACCGATCCGAAGGTGGTGGCGGCTTATCTGGGGGGTGGGCAGGGGCATTGACGAAGCGTCCATTCCCGAGGCGTTCGCGCCGCCACCATTCGCTGGCTACATCCCAAACAGGTCATGCGCGTCCAGGATCGCATACGTGATCTCCGGATGGCGGTCGAGGGCCTTGCGCACCGCCGCCGGGATCGATTGCCGCACCTTCTTGCACAGGCCGGGCCGGTCTTCCAGCAGGATCACGATGCCGCGCAGGGTGCGCACCTCGTTCGGTCCCGGCGCAATCTTCAGCTCGACGCCGAGGTTGGCGCGGATCTTCTCCTGCAGGCGTTTCAGCTCGTCGTAGCTGGCGATGGTCTCGATGCGTTCGATCAGCTTCTGTTCCTCCATGCGGGTCAGGCGCAGCGGACGCAGGTCGGCGCCGGGTTCGGCGAGCAGGCGCTCGCGCTCGCAGACGCAGGCGCCCGGCGGACATTCGTTTCGGAGGGGGAAGCTTACCTGTTGCAACATGGGCTCACGCGGTCTCGCAAAGGATCGTCATAGTGTACATCACGGATTCATCGGTCGCCCCGCGCCGCCTGCTCCAGCACCCTGCTCATGCGCTGCCAGTGCGTGCCTTTCCAGTACACGCGCCGGCACACGTCGCAGGTGCTGAATCCGTCCTGGCAGGCGGCCACCATGGGCGGCAGGCGCTCGAGGACCTCGGCCTTGCCGATCGCATGCAGCGGCGCGTTGTCATGCAGGCAGCGCGTGAACGGACGTGCGCGATCGGCCAGGCCCAGGCGCTCGAACACTTCGCGCAGCTGGTCTTCCGCCTTCAGCGCGCGCACATAGCAACCGTAGGCGATGGTGCGGCGCTTCAGCAGTTCGCGGTCCCGGGTCAGCACCACGCGCTCTTCGTCGGCCGCCAGGGCCTCGACCTGGTCGTCGCGCAGGCCGTTGTCGTAGATGGTGTCGAACCCGGCCATTCGCAAGAGCCGCGCCAGGCCGCCCAGGTGGGCGTCGGCGACGAAGCGGATGCGCCCCGCCGGCAGCATCGGCGCAGGCGCCAGGCTGCCGACGTCGAAACGCGTGAAGCGCGGATACACGGCCACGCGGTCGCCCTCTTCCAGCAGCAGGTCGAGGCCGGCGCCCTCGCCGTTCACCAGCACCAGCTCGACCTCGGTATGCGGCACGCCGAGCGCTTCGATCATGTGCTTGGTGGTGGCCATGCGCGCACACCGGGCCGCGATGTCGCGCTGGCGCCGGTCGCGCGGCAGAAAGTCGTTCAGATTACCGTAGAAGCGGAAGGTGGCGCAGACCATCATGGGATCAAACGATGGCGGCCGGCTTCAGGGCGCGCAGCACCTCGAGGGCATTCGGCACCGCTGCGAAAGCGGCCGTGTTATCGAAGATGCACCAGCAGTCGGCGCCCTTTTCCGTCAAGGCGGCGATGCGCTGCTCGACGTCCCGGAGGAAAGCTTGCGGATAGCTGGAATAGTAGACCCTCGGCGTGCCGTGCAGGCGGATGTAGCTGGCCGCGGTGGTGGCGACGTGCGGTCCCGGCTGCCCGGCAGGCGGATCGGCCATGACGCGCGTCACGCCGTGCTCGCGCAGGACGCTTGTCGCGGCCGGCGAGAACCAGGTCGGATGGCGGGCCTCCAGCGCCAGCATGCAGCCGATGCGCTGCCGCAGGCGCGGCAGGAAGTCGCGCGCCGCTTCTTCGTCGAACACGCCCTTCGGCGGCAGCTGGATCAGCACGCAGCCCAGCTTGGGGCCGAGGTGATCGACCTCGCCGGCGAAGCGGTCGAGCAGTTCGTCGGCGTCGCGCAGGCGCGCCTCGTGCGAGATCGCCTTCGGCAGCTTGACCGAAAAACGGAACCCGGGCGGCACGCTGGCGGCCCAGCGCGCGTAGGTCTGCGGCTGGTGCGGGCGGTAGAAGGACGAGTTGATCTCGACTGCCGGGAACACGGCGGCATAGCGCTCCAGGTGGCTGCCGTCTTCGGGAAAATCGGGCGCCACGTCCTTGTGCAGGCTCCAGCCGGCGCAGCCGATCAGGCGTGCCCCGGCGGTGGCGGCGATGGGTGGACGACGATCGTTCATGGGCCGATTTTATGCCGGGGCCTTGGATTCGCGTCGCACGGCCTTACAATATGAACAAGCGAACTACTGCAGGAGCATCGTATGGCCGATCCATTGCACATCGTCTGTCCCCATTGCGACGCCGTCAACCGCGTCGCCCACGAGCGCCTTGCCGACCAGCCGGTCTGCGGCAAGTGCACGCGCGCGCTGTTCGAAGGCAAGCCCGTCGACACGAGCAGCGCCCAGTTCTCGCGCCACATCAGCCGCAACGACATCCCGGTGCTGGTCGACTTCTGGGCTGCCTGGTGCGGCCCCTGCCGCATGATGGCGCCCGCCTACGCCCAGGCCGCCGCCCGGCTCGAACCGCGCGTGCGCCTGCTGAAGGTGGACACGGAAGCGTCGCAGGATATCGCCGGGCTGTTCGGCATCCGCAGCATCCCGACCATCGCCCTGTTCGAGGGCGGCAAGGAAATCGCGCGCCAGGCCGGCGCGATGGATGCCGGCAGCATTATTTCATGGGTACAATCCCGCGCGCGCGCCCTCTGAACGCGCGTTCAGCTATCGTCGAATCGACGCCACCTACTCACAAGGAGTCCGGCAATGTCCCAGGAACTCGTCTACGAACGCGGTTTGGAAGATGCGAAGCAGTTTGCCCGCATCCTGTACATCGCCCACGCGGCCACCTTCTTCTTCTCGCTCGGGCTGCTCAACTTCGTGGTGCTGATCGTCAATTACATCCGGCGTCCCGAGACCATGGGCACCATGGTCTATTCGCACCACACCTGGATGATCCGTTCGTTCTGGTGGTACGTGGTGTGGATGATCGTGGCCGGCATCCTGTTCGTCACCGTGATCGGGATTCCGCTGGCATGGCTGATCTGGGTCGGCACCTGGCTGTGGATGGCTTACCGGATCATCCGCGGCTTCCTGGACTTGAACAATAACAAGCCGATGCCGGTCTGATCAGAGCTTCGCGAACGCCTGCTCCAGGTCCGCGATCAGGTCGCCGGTATCTTCCAGCCCGATATTGAAGCGCACCAGGATCCCCGCGTCCGGCCAGTTGCGGCGCATCGCCTGGATCCGGTAAGGCATCACCAGGCTGTTCGCGCCGCCCCAGCTGTAGCCGATGCCGAACAGTGTCAGGGCATCGACGAAGCGGTCGGTCTGCTCCTCGGTATAGCGCTGGTCGAACAGCACCGAGAACAGGCCGCCGGCGCCGCTGAAGTCGCGCTGCCAGAATGCGTGGCCCGGGCAGTCCTCGAACGCCGGATGCAGCACCTTCGCGATCTCCGGCCGCGCCTTCAGCCAGCCCGCCACCTTGCGCGCCGCGCAATCGTGGGCGTCGAAACGCAGCTTCATGGTCGGCAAACCGCGCATCACCAGCCAGGCGTCGTCGGCGCTGACGCCCATCCCCAGGCGCATGTGGGCCAGCGCGATGCGGTCGATCAGCGCCTTGTCACGCGTGATCACGGCGCCCATCAGCACGTCCGAGCCGCCCGACTGGTACTTGGTCAGGGCCTGCATGACGATGTCGACGCCCAGGTCGAAGCCGCGCAGCGCGATGCCGGCCGACCAGGTGTTGTCGAGCGCGACCAGCACGCCCCTCTCCTTCGCCGCCGCGCAGATCGCGCGCAGGTCCGGCACTTCCATCGACACCGAGCCGGGCGCTTCGGTCCAGATCAGTTTCGTGTTCGGCTGGATCAGTTCGGCGATGCCGGCGCCGACCAGCGGATCGTAGTAGCGCGCGGTGATGCCGAAGTCGGCGGACAGCCAGCGTCCCAGTTCGCGGTTCGGGTTGTAGACGTTCTCCGGCAGCAGGACGTCGTCGCCGGATGTCAGCAGCGCCAGGTCGACCATCGAGATCGCGGCCAGGCCGGACGGCGCCAGCAGGCAGTGATTGCCGCCTTCGATCTCGGCCAGGCGCGCTTCCAGCGTGAAGGTGGTCGGCGTGCCGTGCAGGCCGTAGGTATAGGCGTTCTTGTTCTTCCAGTCGCCGCTGCGCATGCTGGCGACGTCCTTGAACAGCACCGTCGAGGCGTGGTGGATGGCGCTGGGGAAGGCTTCGAAGCCTTCGGGGGCGACGTAGTCGGTGTGGATCAGGGTGGTCTGGAGGGATTTTTTGGTCATTATTTTTGCTCCATGTTGGCCCGTCATCCCCGCGAAGGCGGGAATCCAAGTTTGCTTGCGTTTCGACTGCCCGGCCAACTTGGGTTCCCGCCTTCGCGGGAACGACGGTGGTTTATTCCGCGTTCCCGCTTGATTCAGGCCACGGTCGCCCAAAGATCGTGCGCATCGGCCTTGGTGACGATCACCTCGATGAACTCGCCCACCGCCGGCTTCTGCCTGCCCGCCTGCAGCGCACGCTTGATGTGGACCACGCCGTCGATCTCCGGCGCATCCGCCGCCGAGCGGCCGATGGCTTCGCGCGGGCCGACTTCGTCGACCAGCACGCGGATCCGTTTGCCGACCTTGGCCTGCATGCGCTTCAGGGAGATCTCTTCCTGCAGCATCATGACGCGGGCGCGGCGTTCTTCGCGCACGGCTTCCGGCACCGGGTTGGCCAGTTCGTTGGCCGTCGCACCTTCGACCGGCGAATAGGCGAAGCAGCCGAGGCGGTCGATCTGCGCCTCGCGCAGGAAGTCCAGCAGGTATTCGAATTCCTCTTCGGTCTCGCCGGGGAAGCCGGCGATGAAGGTCGAGCGGATCACCAGGTCCGGATTCATCTTGCGCCACGCCAGAATGCGGTCCAGGTTCTTTTCGCCGCTGGCCGGACGCTTCATGCGTTTCAGGACGTCCGGGTGCGCATGCTGCAGCGGGATGTCGAGGTAAGGCACGAGATTCTCGCCCATCAGCGGGATCACCTGGTCGACGTGCGGATACGGGTAGACGTAGTGCATGCGCACCCAGGCGCCGTACTGCTTCGCCATCTCGCCCAGGGCTTCGGCCAGCTGGGTCATGTGGGTCTTGATCGGGCGGCCGTTCCAGAAACCGGTGCGGAACTTGACGTCGACGCCGTAGGCGCTGGTGTCCTGCGAAATCACCAGCAGTTCCTTCACGCCGGCCTTGAACAGGTTCTCGGCTTCCTGCAGCACCTCGTGGATCGGACGCGAGACCAGGTCGCCACGCATCGACGGGATGATGCAGAAGCTGCAGCGGTGGTTGCAGCCTTCCGAAATCTTCAGGTAGGCGTAGTGCTTCGGCGTCAGCTTGACGCCGTGGTCCGGCACCAGGTCGACGAAGGGATCGTGCGGCTTCGGCAGGTGCAGGTGCACCGACTCCATCACCTCGGTGACGGCGTGCGGACCGGTCACCGCCAGCACCTTCGGGTGCACCTTGGTGATGATGTCGTCGCCCGCCGCATCCTTCTTGGCGCCCAGGCAGCCGGTGACGATGACCTTGCCGTTCTCGGCCAGGGCTTCGCCGATGGCGTCCAGCGATTCCTGGACGGCGGCGTCGATGAAGCCGCAGGTGTTGACGATCACGAGGTCGGCGCCGGCATAGGACTTGGCGGTCTCGTAACCTTCGGCGCGCAGCTGGGTCAGGATCTGCTCGGAGTCGACCAGCGCCTTCGGGCAGCCGAGCGAGACGAAGCCGACCTTGGGCGCGGCGCCCCCGGCCGTCACCGGAGCGGGCGGGATCGCGACATCGTTCTGGACCGGCGCCTCGGCGACGGCGACATCTTGAGCATCAGGAAGCGGATTGCGGCGGAGTTCAGGCATGTGGATTGCGGCGGAAAATTCTGGGCAATCCGCGATTGTACAGGATGTACGGGTTCAGGAAAACCAGCTGTCGCACGTCATCCCCGCGCAGGCGGGGATCCATGCTGAAGTGCCAAGCTTGGTGAAGTACGCGGCACGCTTTGGATGTGAATCCTGCTGCTCAGCATGGGTTCCCGCTTTCGCGGGAACGACGGACCCGAAGTACGGGACCGTCGAACAACATTACTTCTTGGTATCGGTCGGCACCCCGAACGGGAAGCTGCCGAACATCGCCTTGCTCTGGCTCTGCATCTGCTCCTGCATCTGCAGGAACAGATTCTTGCTCTGGTCGATGTAGTTGTTCATCATGCCCTGCATCATCGGCCCCTGGATGTTCATGAACTGGGTCCACATCTCGGTCGAGAAGGGCTTGCCTTCCATCGCGCCGGCGGCATTGCCGACGAACTTGTTCTGGATGTCGGTGAAGGCCTGGACGTTCTTTTCCAGGTAGGAGCCCATCATGCCCTGCATCGCATGGCCGTAGTAGCGGATGATCTGCGACAGCACGGCGCTCGAGAACATCGGCGCGCCATGCGCTTCTTCTTCCAGGATGATCTGCAGCAGGATGCTGCGGGTCAGGTCTTCATTGGTCTTGGCGTCCACCACCGTGAACTCGTCCGCTTCCAGCACGAGCTGCTTGACGTCGGACAGGGTGATGTAGGAGCTGGTCTGGGTGTCGTACAGACGGCGGTTAGGGTATTTCTTGATCAGGCGTTCGCTGCTCTTTTTTCCACTGCTCATCTCAGGTTCCAAATATTGCGCCGCAGCGCTCTGTTATGCGGTCCGCAAGGCCGTCGTGCAGCCCGGCGGTGTCTCCGATTCCAAGAGGATAGGCGCTAAAAATACCACGTTGCGAACGCAGGCGCAGCAATTATTCGGCAGGCAACTCGATTATTTTTCTAGCAAGTTGCCTGCCTATCAAGAAACACTGTCCGGAGCTCAGTCGGCGCGGGCTTGCACGTAGCGTCCCGGCGCCGCTTCGATCGGCTGGTACCGGGCATTGCCCGGCTGGGCCGGCGGCGCGACCTCCTTACCGCCATTCTCCGCAAGAAACTTCGCCCACGCCGCCCACCAGCTGCCCTTGACCTCGGTCGCGCCGGCAAACCACTCGGCCGGCGTCTTCGGACGGTTGCGGCCATTGGTCTGGTTGACCCAGTGGCTGCGCTTGCCCTTCGACGCCGGGTTGATCACGCCGGCGATGTGACCGGAAGCCCCGAGCACGAAGCGGTTCGCTTTCGCCTTCTTCGGGTTCAGCAGGTTCATCGACGCGAACGCCGCCTCCCAGGGCACGATGTGGTCTTCCTTGGAGCCGTAGACGAACACCGGGCAGTCGATCCTGCCAAGGTCGATGGGCATGCCGGCGACGGTCAGCGCGCCCGGCTCCTTCAGCTTGTTCTCCAGATAGGTGTTGCGCAGATACCAGCAGAACATCGGCCCCGGCAGGTTGGTGCTGTCGGCATTCCAGTACAGCAGGTCGAAGGCCGGCGGGGTCTTGCCCTTGAGGTAGTTCTGCTGGACATAGTTCCACACCAGGTCGTTCGGACGCAGCGACGAGAAGGTCGTGGCCAGGTCGCGGCCCGGCATCAGGCCGCCCTTCGCCAGCGTCTGTTCACGGTGCGCAACCTGGTTCTCGTCGACGAAGACGTCGAGCACGCCGTTGTCCGCAAAGTCGAGCAGGGTCGTGAACAGCGACAGACTGGCCGCCGGCTGGCGACCGCGCGCCGCCTCCACCGCCAGCGCGCTGGCCGCGATGGTGCCGCCGACGCAGAAGCCGAACACGTTCACTTTCTCCTTGCCGCTGATCTCGCCGGCGACGGCGATCGCCTTGACCGCGCCCTGGTCGACGAAATCGTCCCAGGTCAGGTGGCCGAGCGACTGGTCCGGATTGCGCCAGGACATCATGAACACGGTATTGCCCTGCTCCACGAGATACCGCACCAGGGAGTTTTCCGGCTGCAGGTCGAGGATGTAGAACTTGTTGATGCAGGGCGGCACCATCAGCAGCGGCACCTCGTGCACGGTCGGCGTTGTCGGGGTGTACTGGATCAGCTGGAATAGTTCGTTCTCGAACACCACCGTGCCCGGCGTCACGCCGACGTTGCGGCCGACTTCGAAGGCCGACTCGTCGGACTGCGAGATGCGGCCCTTCTGCATGTCGGCCAGCATGTGCTGCAGGCCCTTGGTCAGGCTTTCGCCATTCGTTTCGAGGATTTTCTTGTGCGCTTCCGGATTCGTCGCCAGGAAATTTGCCGGCGACAGGGCGTCGACGATCTGCTGTACGGCGAAGCGGATCTTCTGCTTGTCGCGGGCAGGCGCCTCGACCGCGTCGGCCATCGCCATCAGGAATTCCGAGTTCAGCAGATAGGAGGCGGCGCTGAAAGCCGACATCGGATTCGCGGTCCACTCGGGCGCGGAAAAGCGCCTGTCCTTGATTTCCGAGGTCTTGCCGCTCATGAGGTCCTGCCACAGCCGCATCGCCTTTTGCAGGTAATCGTTGCGCAGCGCCTCGAGTCTGGCCTGCGGCAGGCCGGCGCCGAAATCGCCCAGCATGCGCATCACGGGCGCGGCCTGCTGGGCCATGCCGCCGCCGAACGCGCCATTGAACGGCGCGCCGAAGGCGGACGGGTCGGCGAATTTCATCCAGGATTGCCAATTGGCGGGATCGGAAAACTGCGACATCCAGGCAGCGCCGGGCTGCGAGCTAGCTTCGGGCGTATTCATATCGGCATCCATTGTTTAAAATCGGGTATGTGTACGCAACCAGGAAAGAGCCATGTGGATCCTCGCCATCGGATGGATGTATGTCGTGACGCTGATGGCGGCCACCGAGCCCTCCATCGTGGCGGGCATCATGACTTTCCTGTTTTACGGCATGTTGCCATTATCCCTTGTTTTGTACCTGACGGGAGCATGGCGCCGAGGCCGGGCGCGCAAGCAGAAAGTTCAGGACTCTAAACGCCCGGACCCGCCGCTCACTTAATCAGGATCAAGCGCGAGATCAAACGCGCCAAATCAAACTTGCCTGGCGTCCACTGCCGGCGCCATCGCGGCGATAGGAATAGAAACGCTCGCCTTCGCTGAAGGTGCAATGCGTGCCGCCATGAACGCGGTCCACGCCGTCGCGAGCCAGCAGGCGGCGCGCCAGCAGCGGCATGTCGGCCAGGTATTTGCTCTCACGGCCGGGATAGGGACGGAAAGCCGCATCGGCGCCGCCATCGGGCAGCGCGGCGCGGAACGCTTCCAGCACGTCGGTGCCCACTTCGAAAGCCTGCGGACCGATCGCCGGGCCCAGCCAGGCGGTGATTTCGCCGGCGCCCTGCGCCCGCATCCGCGCGACCGTCGCTTGCAACACGCCGCCGGCCAGTCCGCGCCAGCCGGCATGGGCGGCGCCCACCACCTTCCCTTCCAGGTCGGCAAACAGCACCGGCAGGCAGTCCGCGGTCAGGATCGCGCACACCACACCGGCGTCGACGGCCGTGCTGGCGTCGCCGGTCCACACCGGCGCACCGGGCCGGACCAGGGACGCATCGACCACGTCGGCGCCATGCACCTGGGCGATCCAGGCCGGCCGCCCCGGCAGCAGGGCCTGCAGGCGGCGCCGGTTTTCCTGCACCGCGTCCGGGTCGTCCTTCACGTGCAGGCCGAGGTTCAGGCCGCCGCCGCCGTTGCCGTCATCGAAAGGCGCGAGGCTCACGCCACCGAGGCGGGTGGTCGCCAGCGCGCCGACATTCGCCGGCAGATCCGGCCAGTCGGGCCGGACCAGGTGCTCGCGCCGCAGTTCCGCCATCAGGCCGCTTCCGGCTCTTCGATGCCGGCGCGCGCGAGCAGCTCGGCAAAGTCGGCGGCGAGCGGCACCACCCACTCCATGTGCTCGCCGGTGACCGGGTGGGTCAGGCCGAGGCGGCGCGCCTGCAGGGCCTGGCGGTGGAAGAAGGACAGCAGGTGCGGCTTGCCGTAGACGGTGTCGCCGACCAGGCTGTAGCCCAGCGACTGCATGTGCACGCGGATCTGGTGGGTGCGGCCGGTTTCCAGACGGCACTGCACCAGGCTCACCGGACGGCGGTCGAGTTCGCCCTTGGCCAGCAGCTCGTAGTGCGTGATGGCCGGCTTCGCCATCGGCGCGTTCGAGACGGCCATCTTGGTGCGCTCGGTCGGATGGCGGCTGATCGGCGAATCGACGGTGCCGGACAGACGCGGCGTGCCCCATACGAGCGCGAAGTATTCGCGCTTGACCGTGCGCGCCGCCAGCTGGCGCACCAGGTCGGTCTGGGCTTCGAGGGTCTTGCCGACCACCATCAGGCCGCTGGTATCCTTGTCGAGGCGGTGCACGATGCCGGCGCGCGG
>CAJYXO010000284.1 GCA_913778765.1 uncultured Massilia sp.
TCTGGTACGCCTGGCGCATGCTCGACCCGCCGGACGAGATGTTCTCGATGCGCATGTTCGGCTACTCCATCGTGTACCTGATGGCGCTGTTCGCGTTCCTGCTGGTCGATCACTGGATCGCCTGAACCGCGCGTTCAGCCCCCCGCTCAAGTGTTGCCGGTCGAGGTCGTTACCGTGCGAACGACCAAGATCGGCACAGCCGCGGAGACACGTATGTGGGGCAAGAGCAAGCAAGACGCGGCGAAGCTGCAGGCATTGACCGAGCGTCTGCGCGAGGCCGAGGCCGACCGTGACCGCGCCCGTGCGCAGGCCGACAGTGCCCTCGCCAATCTGGACGACATGCACGTCCGTTTCGACCTGGTCACCAAGGCGACCACCGACGGCCTGTGGGAAATGCGGGTGATCGCCGGCGATCCGGTCAACCCCGCCAACGAATTCTGGTGGTCCTCGCAGTTCCGCGCGATGCTGGGCTTCTCCTCCGAGCTCGACTTCCCCAACGTGCTCGACAGCTGGGCCTCGCGCCTGCATCCGGACGACAAGCAGGCCACGCTGGACGCGTTCGCAAAGCACCTGGGCGACCGCAGCGGCCAGACTCCGTACGACGTGGACTACCGCCTGCAGCTGAAGAACGGCCAGTACCGCTGGTTCCGCGCGATCGGCACCACCCAGCGCGACGCCCAGGGCTTACCGCTGCGGGTGGCCGGCGCGCTCACCGACATCACCGAGCGGCGCGAGCGCGAGGCGTTCCTGGACGTGGTGCTGACCCGCTTCGAGCTGGGCGCGGACATGCTCAACGACGGCCTGTGGGACATGAGCGTGGTCGCCGGCGATCCGATCAATCCGTCCAACGAGTTCTGGTGGTCGGCGCAGTTCCGTTCGCTGCTGGGCTTCGCCTCCGAGGCCGAGTTCCCCAACGTGCTCGACAGCTGGTCCTCGCGCCTGCATCCGGAAGACGCGCAGCTCGCGCTCAACGCGTTCGCCGCGCACCTCAACGACCGCACCGGTCGCACCGGCTTCGACATCGAATACCGCCTGCAGCTGAAGAACGGCGAGTACCGCTGGTTCCGCGCGCGTGGCCTGACCAAGCGCGCCGCCGACGGCACCCCGCTGCGCGCGGTCGGCGCGTTGCTGGACATCCACGCCGCGCGCCAGCTCGGCGAAGCAGCGCACACCCTGCAGACGGCCGCCGCGGAGATGGTCGACGACAACAGCGACCTGGCCCGGCGCACCGAGCAGCAGGCCGCGGCGCTGGAAGAGGCGGCCAGCTCGATGGAAGAGATCACCGGCACCGTGCAGCGCAATGTCGAGCACGTCGGCCACGCCAACCGCCTGGTGGACGGCGCCAGCGACGTCGCCCAGCGCGGCGGCGAGGTGGTGCGCGACGTGGTCCAGACCATGGCCGGCATCGAGAGCGCGTCGCGCAAGATCGCCGACATCATCAGCGTGATCGACGGCATCGCCTTCCAGACCAACATCCTCGCCTTGAACGCGGCGGTGGAAGCGGCGCGCGCCGGCGAGCAGGGCCGCGGCTTCGCCGTGGTCGCCACCGAAGTGCGCAGCCTGGCCCAGCGCTGCGCCGATGCGGCCAAGGAAGTGCGTGGCCTGATCGCCGGTTCCAGCGAGCAGGTCGATCGCGGCTCGGCGCTGGTCGCACGCGCCGGCGCCACCATGGAGGAACTGCTCGGCTCGGTGCGCGAAGTGCAGCGCATCATGACCGACATCGCCGGCGCCAGCCGCGAGCAGAGCGCCGGCATCGGCCAGGTCAACCAGATCGTGGTACAGATGGATACCGCCACGCAGCAGAACGCGGCGCTGGTGGAAAAGATGGCCGAAGCCGCGCGCGCGCTGGAAGGGCAGGCGCAAGGCCTGAATGCGCATACCAGCAGCGGCCGACGCCCCGGCAGCCAGGGCGCCGGTCAGCCGGTGGCGCCGGTCCGCGTGGCGGCCTGACCGGAGCCGGCGGCGCGCGCGTTTCGCGCGCCGCCAACGCAAGGCGGTTGCGACCGCCTGCGCGCCGCGTTGCAACGTCGCAGTGCCGATGCCGGGACTGCGACGGCGCCGGTGCAGCGGTCTTGCTCGCGTGGAAGCGTGATGCGGCCGGTGGCGCGCCTTGCGCCCTCACCCCAACCAATGCTGGCAGGTGTCGCCTGCCTGGCTGCCGCAGCTTTGCTGCATCTTGTGCTGCAGCCGCGCGAGCACCGCGCTGCCGTCGTGGCCCTTGCTCCAGGCCTGCAGGGTCTTGGCCAGGGTATCGAAACGCTGCCGGGTGCGCTGGTGATAGCCGTCGGGCTGGCCGGCCAACTCCCCGATCACCTGGCCGGCGGCCGTCTCGATCGCGGCGGCATTGTCCGGCTGCAGCCGGACCAGCCCATCGACATAGAGCACGCCCCACTGCACGCGGGTGGCCGGGCCTTGTGCGCTCTCGTAGGCCTTCTTCAGCCAGAACAGCGCCGTCTGCTTGTCGCCGCGCGCCTCGGCCAGGCCGGCCAGTTCCGGCATGTAGTAATACGGCGTCTTGCTGCGCTGAAGCTCGGCCAGCAGCAGTTGTTCGGCACCGGCGCTGTCGCCGG
>CAJYXO010000285.1 GCA_913778765.1 uncultured Massilia sp.
CGATGCGCTTCAGGTTGCCGAAGTTCATCCAAACAAACACAGCCTTGCCGACGATGTTCTGGTCCGGCACGAAGCCCCAGTAGCGGCTGTCTGCGCTGTTGTCGCGGTTATCGCCCATCATGAAATAGTTGCCCTCCGGTACGATACAGGTAAATTTATCGTAGGAATAGGTGCAATTTTCGTGATGCGGGAAATCCGGATCGACCGCCGCCAGGTTGATCGTGCGCTGCGATTCCATGTTCAGGATACGGTGCGGCGCGTTCGCCAGCTTTTCCAGGTATTGCTTGTGATACACCGGATGCTCGTCGTCCAGGTAGTCGTCCATCGGCTCGTACTGGACCGGCACGCCGTTCACGGTCAGGCGCTTGTTCTCGTAGACGATTTTATCACCGGGCACGCCAATGACGCGCTTGATGTAGTCCTGGCTCATGTCCTTCGGGTATTTGAAGACCATGACGTCGCCGCGCTGCGGATTGGCGACGTCGATGATCTTCTTGTTGATCACCGGCAGGCGGATGCCGTAGTCGAACTTGTTTACCAGGATCAGGTCGCCCACCAGCAGGGTCGGCACCATCGACGAGGACGGGATCTTGAACGGCTCGAACAGGAAGGAGCGCAGGAAGAACACCAGGGCGATCACCGGGAAGAAGCTGCCCGAGTATTCGACCCAGGTCGGCTGGCGCAGGATGGACGCTTCCAGCGCCGCGCGGTTGCCGCTGTCGACCTTGATGCCGTCGGCGGTCAGCTTGGCGCGGTGGGCGTCGTACTCGGCCAGCGCAGCGTCGGCTTTCGCCCGGCGCTGCTTGGACAGCACGAACACGTCGAGGAACCAGATGACGCCCGTGACCAGCATCGCCACGAACAGGATCAGCGCGAAATTCCCAAGGATCGGTTGCAGATTCATCGTCGTTCGACTCTTTCTTATTTATCTTCGACCTGGAGGATGGCCAGGAATGCCTCTTGCGGGATCTCCACCGAGCCCACCTGCTTCATGCGCTTCTTGCCGGCCTTCTGCTTCTCCAGCAGTTTCTTCTTGCGGGTGATGTCGCCGCCGTAGCACTTGGCCAGCACGTTCTTGCGCATCGCCTTGACGTTTTCGCGCGAGATGATGGTCGCGCCGATCGCGGCCTGGATCGCCACGTCGAACATCTGGCGCGGGATCAGTTCGCGCATCTTCGCCGCCACCTGGCGGCCGCGGTAGGCGGCGTTCGCGCGGTGGACGATGATGGCCAGGGCGTCGACCTTCTCGCTGTTGATCAGCATGTCGACCTTGACCACGTCGGCGGCGCGGTATTCCTTGAACTCGTAGTCCATCGAGGCGTAGCCGCGCGAGGTCGACTTCAGGCGGTCGAAGAAGTCCAGCACGATCTCGGCCATCGGGATCTCGTACACCAGCTTGACCTGGCGGCCGTGGTAGCTCATGTCCATCTGCACGCCGCGCTTGCTGGTGCACAGGGTGATCACGGAGCCGACGTATTCCTGCGGCATGTACAGGTTGACGGTGACGATCGGCTCGAGGATCTCGTCGATCTTCGACACTTCCGGCATCTTCGACGGGTTGTCGACCTTGATCATGGTGCCGTCGCGCATCTTCACTTCGTAGACCACGGTCGGCGCGGTGGTGATCAGGTCCTGGTCGAATTCGCGCTCCAGGCGCTCCTGCACCACGTCCATGTGCAGCAGGCCCAGGAAGCCGCAACGGAAGCCGAAGCCCAGCGCCTGCGAGACTTCCGGCTCGAACTGCAGCGCGGCGTCGTTCAGCTTCAGCTTTTCGAGCGAGTCGCGCAGCGCGTCGTACTGGTTCGATTCGACCGGGAACAGGCCGGCGAACACCTGCGGCTGGACTTCCTTGAAGCCCGGCAGCGGGCTAGGGGCCGGCTTCGACGCCAGGGTGACGGTGTCGCCCACCTTGGCGGCGGTCAGCTCCTTGATGCCGGCGATGATGAAGCCCACCTGGCCGGCGGTCAGCTGCTGCAGCTGCACCGAGCGCGGGCTGAACACGCCCACCTGCTCGACCAGCTGCTGGGAACCGGTCGCCATCATCAGGATCTTGTCCTTCGGGCGCAGGGTGCCGTTCTTGACGCGCACCAGCATCACGACGCCCACATAGCTGTCGTACCAGGAGTCGATGATCAGGGCCTGCAACGGCGCATCCGGGTCGCCTTCCGGCGGCGGGACCTTGGCGATCAGGGTTTCCAGCACGTCTTCCACGCCCAGGCCGGTCTTGGCCGAGCAGGTGGTGGCGTCGGAGGCGTCGAGGCCGATCACGTCCTCGATTTCCTGCTTGGCGTTGTCCGGGTCGGCGTGCGGCAGGTCGATCTTGTTCAGGATCGGCACCACTTCCACGCCCAGGTCGAGCGCGGTGTAGCAGTTGGCGACGGTCTGGGCTTCCACGCCCTGGGACGCGTCGACCACCAGCAGCGCGCCTTCGCAGGCCGACAGCGAGCGCGAGACTTCGTAGGAGAAGTCGACGTGGCCCGGGGTGTCGATCAGGTTCAGGTTGTAGGTCTGGCCGTCGCGCGCCTTGTAGCTCAGCGCCGCGGTCTGGGCCTTGATGGTGATGCCGCGCTCGCGCTCCAGGTCCATCGAGTCGAGCACCTGTTCGTCCATCTCACGTTCCGACAGGCCGCCGCACATCTGGATGATGCGGTCCGCCAGCGTCGATTTGCCGTGGTCGATGTGGGCGATGATGGAAAAGTTACGAATATTTTTCATTAACAAAACTCAGAACCAAAAAGCGCGGCATGCATACACAAGCATGCGCGGCAATACGAAAAAAGCGCTTCACCGGGGCTTCCATGCCGTCCCGGACGAGCGCTTTGATCAAGCGGAGAATCCAAACGGCGCATTTTACCGGATTTCGGGCCAGAAAGCCCGGATTGCCTACCGTCAAGTATTTAGCGAACACGCCGATAAGCATGCAAGACCCGCCATTCCACCCGACCACGAGGCCGACCATGATCATCGCTCCCGACCCGCAAGCCTGGAAAGCGCGCCAGCGCCTGCCGCTCCACGAGCGCATCCTGGCCATGCCGCCCGAAGTGTGCGAACTCGTGCACAAGGTGAATCTCGCCTCCGGCCTCGACGCGGTGCCAGTGCCGGTGGCGCCGACGCCCGGGCTGCGCCGCGAACTGGGCGAAGCCCTTGCCGGGATGCCGGCCGCGGTGCGCGCGCTGGTGGATCCGCTGCTGCTGGGCGTCTGCCTGGGCCATGGCCTGGGTTCCTCGGGCATCACCGACATCGTCGCCGATGCCGAGGGACGGATCCTCGGCTGCGTGGTGCTGCTCGACATCGGCATGCTGGCGCCGCACGGGGCGAATTCCTGGGCGACCTGGAAGGAAAACCTGCCCTTCCTGCATGGCGGCGGCAATGGCGACTATACGCTGTCGGCGACGATTGCCGCGCCCGCACGCGACACCCGCGCCGGCGCCATGCAGTACCTGCTGCTGCATGAATTCGGCCATGTGGTCAGCGCCGGCCATGCCTTCCTGCCGGCCTGGTGGGCGCCGGTGCCGGCGGGACGCTTCGCCTGGCTGGACCTGAGCTGGCAGGTCGCCGACGGCCGCTTCCTGCCGCAGCCGGCCTCGGATTTCGACTGGCGCGGACAGGTGGATTTCTACGGCCAGCGCAAGCTCGGCGGCGACGCCCTGGTCGACGCCTGCGCCGGCCTCGAACGCAGCGATTTCGCCAGCCTGTACGGCGCGACCAATCCCTACGACGATTTTGCGGAATGTTTCGCCAGCTACGTGCACCGCGAGTTGCTGGGCCAGCCGCTGGAACTGGACGTGCTGGCCGCCGGCCAGCCGGTGGCGCGCCTGGAAAGCTTCTGGGACAGCCCGCGCAGCCGGGTCAAGCGGCGCTTCGTGGAATGCCTGCTGGGTCTGGAAGAGATGGACATGCCGGCCGCGCTCGCGGCCTGAGCACCGCGGCTCAAGCCGGCTGCTGCGTCCGTCCGAGATGGCGCCGCAGCGCCTCTTCGTCGAGGAAGTAGTGGCACAGCTCCGGGCCGTCCGGGTTGTCCCCCATCAGCACCGGCACCAGTTCGTCGAAGCGCGCCAGCAGGCTGGGGTCCGGGCTGGCGTCGACGTCGACCACGTCGACGCTGAACGGCAACCCTTCCCGCGCCATGACATTGCGCAGGGCAGCCAGCATGTCCTCGCACAGGTGGCAGTAGCTGCGCGAGTACAGGGTGAAGCGGTGCGTGCGGCTCATCGATCTTATTGCCTTGGCTTGATGACGACGTAGCGGGTCACGCCCTCGCGCCGCACCAGCAGGGCCACCGGCTTCTTCGCATCGAGCTTGGTCACCAGGCCGTTGAACTGGGCCGCGTTGTTCACTTCGGCGTTATTCAATTGCAGGATCAGGTCGCCCGACTGGATCCCGGCGGCGGCGGCGCGGCCATCGGCAAAGTCGACCAGCACGCCGGATTCGATCCGCGCTTCGCGCTTCTGGGCCGGGGTCAGGTCCGACACCTGCAGGCCCAGCGCATTGGTCGACTGGTCGGGGGCCTTCTTCTTCGGCGCCGGCTTGGCGCCGGGCGCCTGCTCGTCCTGCAGCTCGACGATGTTGACCGGCAGGTCGAGCTGCTGGCCGCGGCGCCACACGGTGACGGTGGCGCGGCTGCCGACCGCGGTGCCGCCCACCTGGCGCGGCAGGTCCGAGCTCTTCTCGATGTCCTTGCCGTTGAATTTCAGGATGATGTCGCCGACCTTGACGCCGGCTTTCTCGGCCGGACCGCCCGGCTCCACCATCGCGACCTCGGCGCCGCGCGCGCGGCCCAGGCCCAGCGATTCGGCGACGTCGCGCGTGACTTCGCTGATCTGCACGCCCAGGCGTCCGCGCGTGACCTTGCCGGTCTTCTTGATCTGGTCCGCCACCCGCATCACTTCGTCGATCGGCACGGCGAAGGAGATGCCGTTATAGGCGCCGGACAGGGTCGCGATCTGCGAGTTGATGCCGATGACCTCGCCGCGCATGTTGATCAGCGGGCCGCCCGAGTTGCCCGGGTTGACCGCCACGTCGCTCTGGATCAGCGGCAGGTATTCGCCGGTATCGCGCGCTTTGGCCGAGATGATGCCGGCGGTGACGGTGTTCTCCAGGTTGAACGGCGAGCCGATCGCGATCACCCATTCGCCCACGCGGATCTTGTTCGAGTCGCCGATGCGCAGCGACGGCAGGTTGCGCGCCTCGACCTTCAGCAGGGCGACGTCGCTGCGCTTGTCGGCGCCCAGCACCTTGGCCTTGAATTCGCGGCGGTCGGTCAGGGTGACCGTGACTTCGTCCGCGCCTTCGACCACGTGGGCGTTCGTCATCACGTAGCCGTCGTCGGAGATGATGAAACCGGAACCGACGCCGCGCTGCACTTCCTCTTCCTGCGGCTGCGGTTGCTGGCCGCGGCCGCCACGGCCGCCGCGCGGCGGGATCTGGCCGCCGAAGAAGCGGCGCAGGAATTCCTGCATCTCCTCGTCGCCGCCGCCGCCCTGCCCCAGCTTCACGCGCTCGGTGGTGCGGATGTTGACGACGGCCGGGCCGGCCTTGTCGACCAGGTCGGCGAAATCGGGCAGGCCGGCCACCGGCGGCGTCACCACCGGGGCGGCGCCTGCGGCGGCGCCGGCGGCGGGAGCGGCTTCGGCGTGGACTGCCGGAGAGAACATCAGGCTCGCGCCCGTAAACAGCAGGGCGGACAGGATCGTGCTTCCAGTTTTGCTTGTCATGGGGTCGGATGGTATGCAGGCTTGAATTGATGTAATGGTAAGCCAAAATACCAATGTTGTCGCCACGGTACGGACCCGGCGGCAGCGGCAGCTTTGCAGCGGCGGCGGCAGCGGACGCCGGCCAGCGCGAACGCCGGCTCAGCGCGGCCCGGCGACGATCGCGGTGGTGGCAGCCGCGTCGGCCGCGGTGGCGCTGCGCTTGCTCGGCAGCGGCTCGGCCGCCAGGCGCGCAGCCAGGCGTTCCGAAAAGCCGGCGGACAGGTCGGCCCCGGCTTCGGCGCGCAGGACGTCGCCGATGCGGTGCCAGGTGTCCCAGGCCTGTTGTCCATCCTGTCCGCCGAGCGCGGCCATGGCCAGCTCGAGGTCGGATTCCGGGATCTCGCCGTCCATCAGGGCGGAGACGTATTCGCGGTTCTTTTTGTTCGTGTCCATCGTCGTTCCATCACGCCGGTTCAGATTCCATATCGCCTGTATCGCACCCTACCGACGCTTGTCAGCCGGAATATCGAGCAAGGGCCTCAATTTTTCGGCAATGACTTCGCGCGCCCTGAAAATCCTGCTGCGCACGGTACCGATCGGACACGCCATCACTTCGGAGATTTCTTCGTAACTCAAGCCTTCGATTTCACGCAGGACGATCGCGGTCCGTAATTCCAGTGGCAGCGCTTCCATGGCGGCATTCACGGTGAATGCGATCTGCTTGCTGGCCAAAACGGACTCTGGCGTATTAATGTCCCGCAAACTATCCGCGTCGTCAAATCCTTCCGCGCGTTCCGCATCGGCTTCGGTCGAGGTCGGCGCCCTCCTGCCCTGCGTGACGAGAAAATTCTTCGCCGTGTTGATGCCGATCCGGTACAGCCAGGTGTAGAACGCGGAGTCCCCCCGGAAGTGGCGCAGGGCGCGGAAGGCCTTGATGAAGGTTTCCTGCACCACGTCCTCCGCTTCGGCCGGGTCGTGCACGAGGCGCGACACCAGGCGCATCAGCCGGCGCTGGTACTTCGACACCAGCAGGTCGAACGCCCGCCGGTCGCCGGCCTGGACACGTTCCACCAGCAGTTGATCGCACTCGCGTTCGGTCGTCACTGAACGTCCTTGTTGCTAAGAGTTGGCCCGCTGCAAACAGTTCGACTTATTTCGGCCGGCACGGCCACCGCCAGCACCCGCCACACGTCCGGTTCGACGCTGTCGCGCCACACCGGCAGCACCTGCACCGCGGCGCCGGGCGCCCGCAGGCGCAGCAGCATCAGCGGCGGCCAGACCACGGAACCCGGCAGCAGGGTCACGCTGGTGCAGGCCGCCATCCGCCCGCGCAGCCCTTGTTGTACCGTCAGGACCACCTCGCCGGTTCCAGAAATATCAATCCGGTGCGTCTTTGCCCTGCCCGACCCGGCATGCATCAGCACGGCAGCAGACAGCGCCAGCGCGACGGCCTGGAACGAGGCCGCGTGGAAACGCATGGGCGCGGCAACACCCACGGCGATGGCCGCCGCGAACAGGGACAGGCCGGCGCCAAGCAGCACGCAGCGATGCGCGCGCGACGGCCTGAC
>CAJYXO010000286.1 GCA_913778765.1 uncultured Massilia sp.
CTGCTGGAAACCGAGGCGGGGCTGCGCTGCGGCCTGCTGCACGACCTGCACCGGCGCCGCCAGCCGGTGAGCGCCTGACAAAGCCCGCATGGCCGCGTTGCCCCAGCTGTCGTTCCCCGGTCACAAATTTCCAATTTTTTCCAACCAGCATCAATGCCGGTCCCCGCGATGCAGCGTCCGTTCACCCTTGGCGTCTTCCTTTTCACCCTGTCGACGGCAGCTTGGCCGGTCCTGGCCGCGAATAAACCCGGCATCCCGCTGTGTTTCGAACGCCAGGAAGTGCTGCCGTGGCGCACCCTGGACGGCGGCGGCCTGAATTTCGAACTGCTGAACGAAGTCGCGCGCCGCATCGGGGTCGAATTCGACTACCAGAGCATGCCGTGGAAGCGCTGCCTGGCGCAGCTGAAGGCGAACCAGGTCGGCGGCGCCTTCGCAGTCAGTTTTTCGCAGGAGCGCCTGGCGCTGGGCGCCTATCCGGGCGGGCAAAAGGCCGATCCGGCGCAGCGCATGCACATCGACCGTTACGTGCTGGCGCGGCGCAAGGGCAGCCGCGTCGACTGGGACGGCAAGGCCTTCCGCAACCTCGAGGGGCGGGTCGGCTTCCAGCTCGGCTACTCGGTCGGCGACTTCCTGCGCGCCCAGGGCGTGCTGGTGGACGAGGGCAGCCAGCGCTCCGACGAGCTGCTGCAGAAGCTGGTGTCCGGCCGCGTGGAGGCGGTGGCGGTGGCGCTGGCGGCGGCGACGCCGTGCGCCTGGTGCGCGGCCCGCTGGCCCAGCAGATCGAGGTGCTGCCGCTGCTGCTGCTCGAAAAGCCCTATTACCTGATGCTGTCCCACGATTTTGTGGCGCGCCAGCCGGCCCTGGCCGGGCGGATCTGGCAGACCATCGCCGAGGTGCGTGACGGCGCGGCCTACCGCAAGCGCGAACGCGCGCTGGGCGTCGTCGCCAACCATGTGAGCGGAAGCGCGTATGTCGGAAAACGGCCCTGACCTGGGCAGCCGCGCGCGCGGCGCGCGCGACCTGTCCGGCCTGGGGCGCTGGATCGCCGTGCTGGACGCCTTCTTCGAGATCGAAGGCGAGTTCGCGCGCATCGCCCGCGACTACGCGGACGCCGATACGGACGCCGTCGCCATCACCAGCACCTGCGCTGGAACCTGAGGCGCTTCAAGCGTGCCGTCCTTCCGCAACGACGCCAAATCGACTATATTGTTTGGTTTGTTTGATGATGGAGCACGGGATGGCGAAGACAGCAGCCGCCGGCGCCGCCGCGAAGACGGCGCGCGCATCAGCAGCAAAGGCGGACAAGGCGCCAGCCAAGGCAGCCGCGAAAACCGGCGCGGCCGCAGCTGAAGGGCGGGCCGGGAGCAAGCCGGCCGCAGTGAAACCGGCGGCAAGGAAAGCGGCCGCCGCGAAGCCCGCAGCGAAGAAAGCGGCGGCAGCCAAACCTGCCGCCCGCAGGGCCGCCGCAACCAGGCCGGCCGCGACGAAGCGCGCGGCGGCGCCGGCCGCGAAGGCAGCCAGGACCGCGGCCAAGGCCGCCGCGAAAGCGCCTGCGAAGACGTCCGCAAAAGCAGCCGCCAGGCCGGCAGCCAGGTCGCCGGCGCAGCCGCGTGCCGGCCGCGCCGCCGCAGCGGCGCAAACCGATATGCCGGCCGTGCGCCCGTGCCTGGTGCGCGACAGCTTCACCATGCCGGAGCAGGAGTATGCGGTGCTCGGCGCCGTCAAGCAGGCCTGCCTGAAGGCCGGCTTCGAGGTCAAGAAGAGCGAGCTGCTGCGCATCGGCGTGGCCCTGCTCGGCCAGCTCGACGCCGCGTCGCTGCGCGCCGTGCTCGACGCGCTGCCGCAGCTCAAGACCGGCCGCCCACCCGCCGAATAAGAGCGCCCGACAAGACCGCCATGGCCGCGTTGCAGCGTCATGCTGCATGCGCCGGCACGCCTCGCCTTGCCGCCGCCCCGTCAGTGCGTGGTGCGCCCCGGCGTGTTCGCCCGCGCCTCGGCCGTGAGCTCCTTCAGCTCGCGGATCGGGATGTTCGACTTCTCGTGCATCCGCAGCAGGATGGTGGCGCCCACGTTCAGCTTGCGGTGCCGGATCTTGCTGATGATGGGCGGCTGCACTTCGAGGACACGGCACAGCTCCGCGTCGTTCTTCAGCTGCATGCGCTGGATAAGGGTGTCGAGCAAAGGATTGGGGACGAAACTCGACGGTTCGAGCGCGCGGGCGCGGTGCATCGCCTCGAGCAGCTCTTGTTTTTTCTGTCGTACGCTCATGAATTTCCTCCGGTGTGGATGAACATTCAAGACAGACCGACTTGTTTTGGAGAGTTTGCCCGACCGTTGTTGGTTGCTTATGCTGGGTGGGTTTGTTGGAATGCTACTACGACTTTGACAATCTTGACGCACTGTTCATGACTAAAAGTTTATAAGTTCGGTCTTTCTGTGCGGAACTTACGCCAATTTCAATCCGGAACGAGTCAAAACGAGGATGCGGTCGGCCATTTCCGCTGCGGCGTGCGAATGGGTGACCATGATGGCGCCGGCGCCGCTGGCGCGGATCTCGTCGCGCAGCAGGTGCAGGATGCCTTGGGCGGTGTCGGGATCGAGGTTGCCGGTCGGTTCGTCGGCCAGCAGCAGGGCGGGGCGGTGCACCAGCGCGCGCGCGATCGCCACCCGCTGCAGCTCGCCGCCCGACAGCTGGCGCGGGAAGTCGGCACAGCGGCCCTGCAGGCCGACCGCGTCCAGCATGGCGCGCGCGCGGCCGGTGTCCGCGGCGCCGTTCAGCAGCAGCGGCAGGGCCACGTTCTGTTCCAGCGTCAGGTGAGGGAGCACGTGGAAGGCCTGGAAGATGAAGCCCATGCGGCTGCGCCGCAGCTTGGTCGCGGCATCGTCGTCGAGGCTCGACATCGGCGCGCCGTCGACCACGACCTGGCCGGCGTCCGGGGTGTCCAGGCCGGCGATCAGGTTCAGGAGGGTGGACTTGCCAACCCCGGATTCGCCCATCACGGCGACGAATTCGCCGGGGACGAAACGGTGCGAAAGACGGGACAGCACGGTGCGGCCACCGTAGGTTTTGGTGAGGTCGACGAGTTCGAGCATAGAGCGCCACTGTAGCATGGCGACGGTCCTTTCCCAATTCGGCTATGATGGAAAAAACGTCAACATGTTGGGGACCATCCGATGCTGAATCATCCGCTCGATCCATCCGCACTCGCCGACTTCGACCTGCCGGCCGATACCTCGGCCGAAGCCCTGCGCCTGCGGGCCGAACTCGAAGCCGGCCTGCGCGCGCGCGATGCCTGCATCTCGCCCAAGTTCCTGTACGACGCACTCGGCTCCAAGCTGTTCGAGGCCATCTGCGAAGTGCCCGAGTACTATCCGACCCGCACCGAAGCGGCGATCTTCGAGCGCCACGGCGGCGAGATCGCGCGCGCGGTCGGCACCGGCACCACCCTGATCGACCTCGGCGCCGGCAACTGCGCCAAGGCGGCGCGCCTGTTTCCGCTGCTGCATCCGGCCCAGTACGTCCCGGTCGACATCTCGGCGGACTTCCTGCAGGACGCCGTCGAACGCCTGCAGCAGCGCTTCCGCCACATCGAGATGAACGCCCTCGGCATGGACTTCTCCGGCGGCGACTGGCAGCTGCCGGACGTCGTGCGCAGCGAGCGCCGCCTGTTCTTCTACCCGGGCTCCTCGATCGGCAATTTCACGCCGGAAGATGCGCTGGCTTTTCTCCGCCGCGTGCGCGCCCAGTGCGGAGCCGATGGCGGCATCCTGATCGGCATCGACCTGGCCAAGGAACACGCGGTGCTGGACGCGGCCTACGACGACGCGCTCGGCGTGACGGCCGCCTTCAACCTGAACGTGCTGCGCCACGCGAACCGCCTGCTGGGCGCCGACTTCGACATCCGCGCCTGGCGCCATCGCGGCTTCTACAACGAGCGCATGCGGCGGGTCGAGATGCACCTCGAGGCGCGCAGCAGCCAGCAGGTCAGCTGGCAGGGCGGCAGCCGCCGCTTCGAGGCCGGCGAATGCATCCATACCGAGAACAGCTACAAGTACCGGCCGAGCGACGCCGTCGGCCTGCTGGAGCAGGCCGGCTTTGCCGCTGCCGGCGTATGGCAGGATGCGCGCGGCTGGTTTGCCGTGATCCATGCGCGGGCGATTCCGCCGGGCGCCATGCACTGAGACGATCATGGGCGCCAACGAACACCGCCAGGCCCGCGAATTCGAACAGGTGCGCCAGCGCTCCGTGCACCTGGCCGAACCCTTGTCGGCCGAAGACTGCTGTGCGCAGTCGATGCCGGATGCCAGCCCGGTCAAATGGCACCTGGCGCATACCACCTGGTTCTTCGAGACCTTCATCCTGGAGCCGCGCGAACCCGGCTGGCGGCCTTTCCATCCGGCCTTCCGGGTCCTGTTCAACTCCTACTACAACGGCGTCGGCGACAAGCACCCGCGGCCGCAGCGCGGCCTGCTGACACGCCCGGCCTTCGACGAGGTGCTGGCCTGGCGCCGCGACGTCGACGCCCGCATCGCGCGCCTGCTGCAGGCCGCGCCGGAAGACCGTGAATTGGCGGCCCTGGTGGAGCTGGGCATGCAGCACGAGCAGCAGCACCAGGAACTGATCCTGACCGACCTGAAGCACCTGCTGGCCCAGAATCCGCTGTACCCGGCCTACCTCGATTCCGCGTTGCCGGCCTCCTGTCCGGCCGGGACCCTGGCCTGGCTGGACTTCGACGGCGGCCTGGCCGAGATCGGCCACCGCGGTCCGGGCTTCTGCTTCGACAACGAGCTGCCGCGCCACCGCACCTACGTGGCGCCTTTCCAGCTTGCCTCGCGCCTGGTGACGAATGCCGAGTACCTCGAGTTCGTCGAGGCCGGCGGCTACCGCGATCCCTCGCTGTGGCTGTCGGAAGGCTGGGACCTCGTGCGCAGCGGCGGAGTGCAGCAGCCCTTCTACTGGCGCTCCGAGGGCGAACAGTGGATGGAGTTCACCCTGCACGGCCTGCAACCGCTCGACCCGGCGCGACCGGTGACCCACGTCTGCCTGTACGAGGCCGACGCCTACGCACGCTGGCGCGGCGCGCGCCTGCCGACCGAGGCGGAATGGGAGTTCGCGGCGCGCGACGTCGCCATCGCCTGCGGCGACCTGCATCCGCGCGCGGCCGGCAGCGACGGCCTGTCGCAGATGTTCGGCGAGTGCTGGCAGTGGACCAGCAGCAGCTACGCGCCTTACCCGGGCTATGCGCCGGCCGCCGGCGCGCTGGGCGAATACAACGGCAAGTTCATGATCAACCAGTACGTGCTGCGCGGCTCGTCCTGCGCCACGCCGCACGGCCATGCCCGCGCCAGTTACCGCAATTTCTTCCCCGCCGGCGCGCGCTGGCAGTTCAGCGGCATCAGGCTGGCCCGATGAAGGCCGCGCGCGGCCTGCGCCTGCGAGTCCTGAACCGGCGCGCGAATGCCTACATCCTGGGCCATCCGCTCGCCTTCGCGCTGGCTGTCGTGAAATCCTTCCGCGGCAACCAGGGCCTGCTGCTGGCCGGCGCCGTCGCTTATTACGCGCTGCTGTCGATCGTGCCCTTCCTGATGCTGGTGGTGGTGGTGCTGTCCCACTTCATCAACGAAGCCGAGCTGCTGCTGACGCTGCGGCGCTACCTGGAACTGCTGCTGCCCGGCCAGTCCGGCGCCATCGTCGCCGAGGTCGCCCACTTCCTCGACGAGCGCGACCTGATCACCTGGGTGCTGGTCGCCACCATGGTCTTCTTCAGCTCCTTCGCTTTCACGGTGCTGGAAAACGCCATGAGCGTGATCTTCGTGCACCGCGTGGCCGTGCGGCGCCGCCACTTCCTGGTGTCGGCGTTGCTGCCTTACTGCTACATCCTGGCGCTCGGCTTCGGCATCATGATCGTGACCCTGGTGGCCGGCACCCTGCAGGTGATCGGCACCGAAAGCGTCGAGCTGTTCGGCTACAGCTGGTCGCTGCACGGCGTGTCCGGCGCCTTGCTCTATCTGCTGGGACTCGCCGGCGAGATCCTCGTGCTGACCTCGATCTACATGGTGATGCCGGTCGGGCGCCCGGCGCTGTCGCATGCGCTGGTCGGCGGCGTCACCGCGGCCCTGCTGTGGGAAATCGCGCGGCACGTGCTGGTCTGGTACTTCTCGACCCTGTCCAAGGTGAACGTGGTGTACGGCTCGATGAGCACCGCCATCGTGGTCATGTTCAGCCTGGAGATCGGCGCCGCGCTGCTGCTGTTCGGCGCCCAAGTGATCGCCGAGTACGAGCGGGTCGGGCAGCAGGGCGGGGCGGGCAGGGAGGCGAAGAAGATGGAGACCCGGCCGCACCCCTGAGCGTTGGCGCTACAATGCCTGTCTGTTCCGCTGACGCCGACCCATTCGATGCTCGACCTGCTCAACGCCATGCCGCGCGCCCTGGTGCTCCCGCCGGCCAACCTGTTCCTGCTGATCGCGCTGGGCCTGCTCATCTGGCGCCGCTGGCCGCGCGCCGGGCGCATCGTCGCCGGGACCGGGCTGGCGGCGCTGGCCATCCTGTCGACGAATGCCGGCGCTTCGCTGTTCGTGCGCCCGCTGGAAGCGATGACGGCGCCCCTGCTGGACCCCGGGCATGCAGGCGCCCAGGCGATCGTGGTGCTGGCCGCCGGCCGGCTGCGCGATGCGCCGGAATACGGCGACCGCGACATCCCCGACTACTACGCCCTGGCGCGGATGCGCTATGCGGCCCACTTGCAGCGCCTTACCGGGCTGCCGATCCTGGTCACGGGCGGGGTCGGCGCCAAGGCGGCCGATACGGAGAGCCAGGCATTGGCAACCGCCATGGCGGTCGCGCTGCGCGAAGACTTCGGCGTGCCGGTGCGCTGGATCGAGCCGCGCTCGCGCGACACCTTCGAGAACGCGGCCTACAGCGCGGCCATGCTGCGCAAGGACGGCATCAAGCGCATCCTGCTGGTGACCGATGCGATGCACATGCCGCGTTCGCGCGCGGCCTTCGAGCACGCCGGACTCGAGGTGGTCGAGGCGCCGACCATGTTCTTCGGCGACCAGGCGCGCTCGCTCGGCGCGTGGATTCCGGAAGCCGAGGGCATGCGCCGCTCGTGGTATGCGTTGTATGAGCTGATCGGCATCGTCTGGTACCGGCTGCGCTTTGCCGGCGACGGCGCGTACTGAGCGGATCCAGGCGTGGCGAACATCCTCCTCTGCTGGGAACTCGGCGGCGCCCTCGGCCACGCCGGGCGCCTCAAATCGCTGGCGCTGCCGCTGATCGAGCGCGGCCACCAGGTCAGCTTCGCGCTGCGCGACCTGGTCCACACCCAGCGCCTGCTGCACGGCCTGGACGTCCCGGTGTTCCAGGCGCCGCTGTGGCTGCACCGCGTCGAAGGACTGCCGCCGGAAGCCAGCCTGGCCGACATCCTGCTGGCCTGCGGCTGGATCGACGCCGGCGCCGTCGGCGGCCTGGTGGACGGCTGGCGCGCGCTGCTGTGGGCGACCCGGGCCGACCTGGCGGTCTGCGACTATGCGCCGGGTGCGGTGCTGGCCGCGCGCAGCCTCGGCGTCCCGGGCGCCGCCGTCGGCGCCGGCTTCAGCATGCCGCCCGCCGGCCGGCCGCTGCCGCCGCTGCGCGACTGGGAGCCGGCGCCGCGCGAGCGCATGGCGGCCAGCGAGGCGCGCCTGCTGGACAGCGCCAACAAGGTGCTGGTGCGCCACGAAGCGCCGCCGCTCGCGCAGGCCGCCGGTCTGCTGCTGGGCGACGCGCCGCTGCTGTGCACCTGGCCCGAGCTCGACCCGTGGCGCCGTCCGGCCGATGCCGGCGCCTGGTATGGGCCGAACCTGCCGCCGCCAGGGGCGCAGCCCGCGACTCTGGCGCCGCAGTGGCCGGCCGGCGAGGGGCCGACGGTGTTCGCCTACCTGAACGCGGCCCACCCCGAGCACGGCGCCATGCTGTCGGCACTGCAGGCGGCCGGCTGCCGCGTGCTGTGCTACGCGCCGCACGTGGCCGGCGGCGCCAGGCCGCCTCTGGCCGCGCCGTCGATCCTGTGGGCGCGCAAGCCGCTCGACCTGGCGGCAACGCTGCCCGCATGCGACCTGGTGGTCTGCCACGCCGGCGAATCGACGGTCTCGCAGGCCCTGCTGGCGGGCCGGCCGCTGCTGTTGCTGCCGCAGTCGACGGAATCCTTCCTGACGGCGCGCCGCGTGCGCGAGATGGGGGCGGGGATCAATATCAACGAGCTGGCCCGGCCGCGCGACTGGCCGGCCATCGTGCGCATGCTGCTCGAGGATGCGGGTTACAGGGAGGCGGCGCAGGCCTTCGCGCGCCGCCATGCGGACTTCGATCCGGCGCTTCAGGCGGCGGCGCTGGCGGACGCGCTGGAGGCGTCGTTGCGCGCAGGTCGACAGTAGGTCAGGCCGGTCCCCAGAATTCGGCGTGGCGCGCCCTGACTTGGGCGAGGTCGTGGGGAAAGTCCATCGCCCGGTCGGCGCGTGCCAGCGCCAAATCGGCCTGGCGGCGCGCGCACGCAGCCAGGCGCCGGTCGAGGGCGCCGAGTTCGCCCAGGTGGCGCAGCAGGCGCATCGTCACTTCGACGGTGCCGGCGCCGTCGCGTGCGACGGCCTGGAAGGCGTCGTCGAACAGCGCCTCGAGCGGCAGGGC
>CAJYXO010000287.1 GCA_913778765.1 uncultured Massilia sp.
CGCGCCGCTTCGACGCGGGCGACGATGCCCGCCACTTCCGGATTCGACAGCGCTTCCTCGGACACCACGCAATGCGCCGGCAGGCCGCGCAGGTCGAGCCAGGCCTGGCACAGGTGGACGCCGTCCAGCAGCGAGCGGCCGGCCTTGCGGCGCGCCTGCGAGCTGGTCGCCAGCGCTTTCAGGTCTTTATAGAATGCGTTGTCGCGCGAGCTGACGGTCTTCATGCGGCCACGCCGTCGAAGGCCGCGAACAGGTCGGGCTCGCACAGGGCCCGCACCGGCGCGAACGAGCGGCGGTGCACCGGGCACGGCCCGTGCAGGCGCAGGCGCTCCAGGTGCAGCGCGGTCGAATAGCCCTTGTGCTGGTCGAAGGCGTACTGCGGATAGGCGTCGTGCAGGGCCCTGAGCGCCGCATCGCGCGCGGTCTTGGCCAGGATCGAGGCCGCCGAGATGGCGTGCACCTTGTCGTCGCCTTCCACCACCGCATGCGCACGGATCGCTTCCGGCAGCTGCGGGCAGCGGTTGCCGTCGATCAGGGCGATGGTCGGCGCCATGCCGAGCTGCTCGACCGCGCGGCGCATCGCCAGCATGGTCGCCTGCAGGATGTTCAGGGCGTCGATCTCGTGGTGCGAGCATTCGGCGACGGCCCAGGCCAGGGCCTGTGCGCGGATGATGGGGGCCAGCTCGTCGCGGCGCGCCTCGGTCAGCTTCTTCGAATCGCGCAGGCCCTCGATCGGCCGCCTGGGGTCGAGGATCACGGCGGCGGCGTATACCGGGCCGGCCAGCGGGCCGCGTCCGGCCTCGTCCACGCCGCAGACGACGTCGGCGGCGGTGAAGGGACGGCCGCGGGTCGGCAGGCCGGGATAGAAATCGAACTTCTTCTTGCTCATCGTTGGTGTATCACTTCAAGTACGGCCCGGCTGCTCTCCTCGGCGCTGTTGCGCAGCAGGCTGTGGTGCATGTCGAGGAAGCGCTGCCGCAGCCTCGATCGGTTCGCTTCATCGGTCAGCTGGAACCAGACCGCATCCGCCAGCGCCTGCGGCGTGGCCGCGTGCTGCAGGAATTCCGGCACCACGAACTCGCGCGCCAGGATGTTCGGCAGCCCGATCCACGGCAGGTAGCCCATGTGGCGCATGATCTCCCACGACGCCCGCATCACTTTGTACGCGATCACCATCGGCTTCTTGAACAGCGCCACTTCCAGGGTCGCCGTGCCGGAAGCCGCCAGCACCGCATCGGCGGCCGCGATGCAGTCGTGCGACTGGCCGTCGATCAGCGCAAGAGGCGCATCCGACAACCCGGCCTGCGCCAGCAATGCCATAAAATACGCCTTCTGGCGCTCGCCCGCCATCGGCGCGATGAAGCGCACGCTCGGGTCGCGCCGGGCCAGCAGCTTGACCGCGCCGGCGAATGCCGTGGCCAGGTACTTGATCTCGGCCATGCGGCTGCCCGGCATCACGGTCACGACTTTCGCATCTTCCGGGATGCCGAGCCGGCGCCTTGCCGCCGCCACGTCGGGCGCCAGCGGGATCTGTTCGGCCAGCGGATGGCCGATGTAGGTGGCCGGCACGCCGGCTTGCCGATAAATCTCTTCTTCGAAGGGGAAGATCAGCAGCATGTGCGAGACCGCGCGCTGGATCTTCTTGATGCGCCCGCCGCGCCAGGCCCAGATCTGCGGGCCGACGAAGTGCACGGTCGGGATCCCGCCCGCGCGCAGCTGCTCCTCCAGGCCCAGGTTGAAGCCTGGGTAGTCGGCGCCGATGAAGGCGGCCGGCCGCTCGCGCAGCAGCCGGTCCCGCAGGCGGTTCTGGATGCCCTTCAGTTCGCGGTAGCGCGGGATCACTTCGAACAGGCCGCGCACCGTCAGGGTGTCCATCGGCACCTCGGAGTGCAGGCCCTGTTCGAGCATGCGCGGGCCGCCGATGCCGGTGAAGCGCACGTCGGGCAGGTGCGGCTTGAGGCCGGCCATCAGGCGCGCCGCCAGCATGTCGCCGGAGACCTCGCCGGCGACCAGCGCGAGCTCCGTCCCGCCGGCCCTGTCAGCGGACGATGCCACGGGTGGTGGTGCCGAGGAAGTCCAGCATGGCCTGGACGTGCTGCCCGCCTTCGCCCGCACCCGCCGCATCCTGGGCCAGCTGCAGCTTGGCCTCTTCCAGCGTCATGCCCGAACGGTACAGGGTCTTGTAGGCGGCGCGGATCGCGTTGATCTGCTCGCGCGTGAAGCCGCGGCGCTTCAGGCCTTCGATGTTGACGCCGTGCGCCTCGGCCGGATTGCCCGACACCAGCACGAACGGCGGCACGTCCTGGGTCAGGCTGGTGTACATGCCGATGAAGGCATGCGCGCCGATCTTGCAGAACTGGTGCACGCCGCAATAGCCCGACAGGATGGCCCAGTCGCCCACGTGGACGTGGCCCGCCAGCTGGGCGTTGTTCGAGAAGATCGTGTGGCTGCCGACCTGGCAGTCGTGCGCCAGGTGGACGTAGGCCGAGATCCAGTTGTCGTCGCCGAGGCGGGTCACGCCTTCGTCCTGGGCCGTGCCCAGGTTCATGGTGACGAATTCGCGGATCGTGTTGCCGTCGCCGATCTCGAGGCGGGTCGGCTCGCCGGCCCACTTCTTGTCCTGGGGCGCGGCGCCGATCGAGCAGAACTGGAAGAACTTGTTGTTCTTGCCGACCGTGGTGTGACCTTCGATGACCACGTGCGGACCGACCACGGTGCCGGCATCGATGGCCACGTGCGGACCGACGATCGAGTACGGGCCGACCTCGACCGAGCTGTCCAGCTCGGCCTTCGGATCGACGATCGCGGTCGGGTGGATCCGGCTGCTCATTACTGCCCCGCTGCCGCCGGTGCGGCTGCCTGCTCGGCGGCGCGGATCGTGCACATCAGTTCCGCTTCCACCGCCACCTTGCCGTCGACGCTGGCCTCGGCCTTGTACTTCCAGATGCCGCGCGAGTTGCGCACGATCTCGACGTCCATCCTGAGCTGGTCGCCGGGGCCGACCGGACGCTTGAAGCGGCAGTTGTCGATGCCGACGAAATACACCACCGAATTCTCGTCCGGCTTCACACCCATGGTCATGAAGGACAGGATGGCGGCGGTCTGGGCCAGCGCCTCGACCATCAGCACGCCCGGCATCACCGGCTGGTGCGGGAAGTGGCCGTTGAAGAACTCTTCGTTCACGGTCACGTTCTTGATCGCGGTGATGGTCTTGCCGAGTTCATAGTCGACCACGCGGTCCACCAGCAGCAGCGGATAGCGGTGCGGCAGGTATTCCTTGATCTGGGTGATGTTGAGGATTTTGGATTCGGTCCTGGTGGTGTCGGTCGTCATTTTTGTTCTGCGTTCTCGCTCAAGGTTTTGATCTGTTTTTCCAGCGCGCGGATCTTCTCGCGCATCGAGTTCAGGTTGCGCACGATGGCGGCGCTCTTCTCCCACTCGGCGTTCTTGGCCAGCGGATAGAAACCGGTGTACTGGCCCGGCTCGAGCACCGAGCGCGAGACCATGCTGCCCGAGGAAATATGGACATTGTCCGCGATTTCCAGGTGGCCGAGCACCATGGCGGCGCCGCCGAAGGTGCAGTTCCTGCCGATCTTCGCGCTGCCGGCCACGCCGACGCAACCGGCCATCGCGGTGTTGGCGCCGATATGGCAGTTGTGGCCGATCTGGATCTGGTTGTCCAGCTTGACGCCGTCTTCGATGACGGTGTCGGCCAGCGCGCCGCGGTCGATCGTGGTGTTGGCGCCGACGTCGACGTCGTCGCCCAGCAGCACGCGGCCGGTCTGCGGAATCTTGATGTAGACGCCGTTCTCCTTGGCGAAGCCGAAGCCGTCGGTGCCGATCACGGCGCCCGAATGCAGGATGCCGCGCCTGCCGATCCGGCAGGCGGCGTGGAAGGTCACGTTGGCGAACAGGCGCGTGCCCTCGCCGATCTCGGCGCCGCGGCCGACGAAGCAGCCGGCGTCGATGATGACGCCGGCGCCGATCTTCGCGCCCGCTTCCACGGTCGCGTGCGGGCCGATATGCGCGCTGGGGTCGATTTCCGCGCTCGGGTCGACCACCGCGCTCGGATGCACGCCGGGCGCCGGCACGATCTCGTCGAGCGAGGCGAAGTACTGCGCCGCCCGCGCGAAGTAGGCGTAGGGGTTGGTGGTGACGATGCGCGCGCCTTCGTAGGTGGCGGCGACGGTGGCGTCGTCGAGCGGGGCGACGATCAGTGCCGCCGCCTGGCTCTGCGCCGCCAGTGCGCGCAGTTTGCTGTTGCTCAGAAAGCTGATATGCGAATCGCCGGCGCTGTCGAGCGGTGCGATCCCCTGGACCTCGAGGTCCGGGTTTCCCACCAGCTGTCCGCCGAAGCGTTCGACCAATTCACCCAGTCGAGTGCCCATCTGGTCGTTCCGTGAAAAAGTAAATCTGGATAATGATACGCCGTTCGGCATGCATGCCGAACGGCGTTCGTATCGTGCGAATGGTGCTGCTTATTTATCGAGCAGCTTGAGGATCTTGTCGGTGATGTCGATGCGTGGGCTGGTCCAGACCGATTCCTGCAGCACGACGTCGAGGTGTTCCTGTTCGGCCACCTGTTCGATCAGCTTCGATGCCCGCTGGGCGATCGCGGCGCGCTCCTCGTTCTTGCGCTGGAAAAGGTCTTCGTTGAACTCGCGCTGCATGCGCTGCACGTCCTTTTCCATGTCGAGCAGCTCGCGGGTGCGGCGGGTGCGGTCGATGTCGGCCAGCTTCGGTGCGTCCTCGTCGAACTTCTCGCGTGCGCTCTTGTAGCGCTTGACCATGTCGTCGACCTGCTTCTGGCGCTTCGAGAACTCGTTTTGCAGCTTTTCGTCGGCGGCGCGGGCCAGCTTCGATTCGGTCATCAGGCGCTCGGTGTAGACGAAACCGATGCGGCCGGTGCCGCTCTGCGCCTGCGCGCCGACGTGCACCAGCGCGCCCGCGCACAGGACGGCCAGCGCCAGTGTTTTTGGCAACGAGGCTATCGATTTATTCACCATCATTCTCCGCAATCCTTGTCAGAAGCCGGTGCCCATCTGGAACTGGAAGCGTTCCAGGCGGTCGCCCGGCTTGGCGTTCAAGGGCTTAGCATAACTCAACTTGAGCGGACCCACCGGAGAAATCCACGACAGGCCGATACCGGCCGAGTAGCGCAGCTGGTCCAGGCGGATGCGCTGGCCTTCCTGGTAGACCTGGCCGGTGTCGGCGAAGGTGAACCAGCGCAGCGAGCGGTCGGTGCCGCTGCCCGGGAACGGGAACTGCAGCTCGGCGTTGCCGATGATACGGCGGGCGCCGCCCAGCGCGTCCAGGGTATAGGGGTCGACCAGGCCCAGCGACGAGCTCTCGTAGCCGCGTACCGAACCGATGCCGCCGCCGTAGAAGTTCTTGAAGACCGGGTAGGCGTGACCCTGCAGGCCGCCGCCGATGTCCAGCTCGCCCTTCAGGGCCAGCGTCATCCAGCGGGTCAGCGGGCGGTACCACTGGTGTTCGTAGATCGCGCGGTAGTACTTGGCGTCGCCCAGCAGGTCGACTTCCAGGTTGGCGCGCTGGTAGCGGCCGCGGGTCGGGGTGACGGCGCTGTCGCGCGAGTCGCGGCCCCAGGCCACGGTCAGCGGGATCGCATTGGTGGTGGCGCTGCCCACGCCGGTCAGCTTGGTCGCCGCGTCAGCGGAGTTCTGCTTGACGAATTCCTTGTACAGGGTCGGCGAGCTCTCGTCGGTCTCCAGCTTGGTGCGTTCCAGGCCGGCGCCGAAGTAGACGGTGTCGGTTTCCGAGAACGGCACGCCGAAGGTCAGGTTGCCGCCCAGCTGGCGCACGGTGTAGGAACCGATGTTCAGCGCCGGCGGACGCGAGGTGCGCAGGTAGAGCTGGAAGGCGCGCGACACGCCTTCGTCGGTGAAGTACGGATTGGTCTGGGCGAACGACAGCGTGCGGTTGTACTTGCTGGTGTTCAGTTCGATGCCGACGGTATTGCCGCTGCCGGCGAAGTTGGCCTGGGTGACCGAGGCCGTGAAGGTGAACTTCTCGGCCTGCGAGAACGCGCCGCCGATCATGAAGTTACCGGTCGGCTTTTCGACCACGGCGATGTTGACGTCGACCTGGTCGGTGGTGCCCTGCGATTCCGGGGTCTCGACGGTCACGTCCTTGAAGTAGCCGAGGCGGTCGACGCGGTCGCGCGACATCTTCACGCGGGTCGGGTCGTACCACGAGCTCTCGAACTGGCGGAATTCGCGGCGGATGACTTCATCGCGGGTGATGGTGTTGCCCGAGATGGTCATGTGGCGCACGTAGGCCCGCTTGCCCGGATCGACCAGGAAGGTGAAGGCCACTTCGCGCTTGTCGCGGTTGACTTCCGGGTTCGCGGTGACGTTCGCGAAGGCATAGCCGAAGCTCGCCAGGCGGTCGGCGATGCGCTTGTTCGACGCTTCCTGCAGCTCGCCCGAATAGGTCTGACCTGCGCGCAGCAGGATCAGCTGCTTGAGTTCTTCCTCGCGGCCGAAGGTCTCGCCTTCCAGCTTCACGCCGGAGACGGTGTACTTCTCGCCTTCGGTGATGTTGATGGTCAGGTAGATGTCCTTCTTGTCCGGCGTGATCGCGACCTGGGTCGACTCGACGTTCGCTTCCAGATAGCCGTGGTTCAGGTACCAGGACTTGATCGATTCCAGGTCGCCGGTCAGCTTCTGCTTCGAATACTGGTCGGCCTTCGAGTACCAGGTGAACCAGCCGGAGGTGTTCAGCTGCAGCAGTTCGCGCAGCTGCTTGTCGCTGAAGGCCTTATTGCCGACGATGTTGATGCCCTTGATCTTGGCGACATCGCCTTCGTCGACGTTGAACATGATCGTCACGCGGTTGCGCTCGATCGGGGTCACGGTGGTCGTGATCTTGACGCCGTACAGGCCGTGCGACAGGTATTGGCGCTTCAGTTCCTGCTCGGCGCGGTCGACCGAGGCCTTGTCGAAGATCTTGGTCTCGCCGACGCCGATTTCCTTCAGCGCCTTGACCAGCATGTCTTTCTCGAATTCCTTGGTGCCGGTGAAATCGACGCTCGAGATGGCCGGACGTTCCTCGACCAGCACCACCAGCACGCCGTTTTCTTCTTCGAGCCGCACGTCCTTGAAGAAACCGGTCGCGTACAGGGCCTTGATCGCCGCGGTTCCCTTGTCGTCGTCGAAGGTTTCGCCGACGCGGACCGGCAGGTAGCTGAACACCGTGCCCGCCTCGGTGCGCTGGATGCCCTCGACCCGGATGTCCTTCACGACGAAGGGAGCGACGGCGGCAGCGTGGCCGGCGCACAGGGCCAGCACGGCGGCGCCGATCAGACTACGACGGGAGGGCATGGCAAAGCGCGGCAGGACAGGACGATCAGATTGTAATTTCATTGGTTAGATCAATGGGTCAGTCATTTTGGACAAACTACGTATTCTGCGCCAGGCATCAGAAGAACCGCACCAGGTCGTTGAAGACGGCGAGCGCCATCAGCATGAGCATCAGGCCGAACCCTGCGGCTTGCGCGATCTCTCCGATCCGCGCGGACAAGGGGCGCCCGGTCAAAACTTCCAGCGAATAATACAGCAATTGGCCGCCATCCAGAACGGGAATTGGTAACAGATTCATTACACCCAGGCTCAGGCTGATGAAGGCGAGCACCTCGATATAGAAGCCGAAGCCCGCATTTGCGGCCTGTCCGGCGACGTTTGCAATGGTCAAGGGTCCCGAGACATTCTTCAGCGAGACCTCGCCGGTGATCATCCGGCCGATCATTTTGAGGGTCGTCACGCTGCCCTCCCAGGCCCGCTGCGCGCCCTTGGCGATGGCGTCCAGGGGACCGGCGCGCACCAGCACCATCTCCGGCGCCTGCGCCACCATCAGCTTGACGATGCCGACGCCGCGCGCCGCATCGCGCTCCGGCGTGATGGCCACCCGCAGCGGCTGGCCGCCGCGCAGCAGGTCCAGCTGCAGCGTGCGGCCCGGCGCCTTGCTCACGATGGCGATCAGGTCGGCGCCATCGGCGAGCGGCTGGCCGTCGATCGCGGTCAGGAGGTCGCCCTGGCGCAGGCCGGCGCGCGCCGCCGCGCCGCCAGCGATCACCTTCTCCACGGTCGGCCGCGGGCGCCACATCTGCAGGCCGAGCGTGCTCATGATGTCGCCTTCGGCGTCGAGTTTCGCCATGGTCGCGGCCGGGATCACGGCGCGGTAGCTGCCGCCGCCGCTGCCGCCCAGTTGCAGTTCGGCCTCGCGCTTGTCGAGGGCGGCCTGCACCAGTTCCCAACGCAGGTCGCCGAAGGTCCCGACCGGCTTGCCATTCACGGCGTTGACCGCGTCGCCGCCGCGCATGCCGGCGATGTAGGCCGGGGTCGCCGGCGCCATCGTGCGCAGCCGCGTACCGGGCTCTTCCTTCCCGACCATGAACAGGCCGGCCATCAGCGCAATGGCGACAGCGAAGTTGACCGCCGGACCGGCGGCGATGATGACGATGCGCTTCCACACGTTCTGGCGCGTAAACTCGCGCGCTTCTTCATCCGCGTCGAGCGGCGCGGACTGCGGGTCGCGGCTGTCGACCAGTTTGACGTAGCCGCCCAGCGGCAGGACCGAGAACGCCCATTCGGTCTGGTCGCGGCCGAAACGGCGCGACCACACCACCCTGCCCATGCCGATCGAGAACCGGCGCACCTTCACGCCGCACAGGCGCGCGGCCCAGTAATGCCCCAGTTCGTGCAGGATGATCAGGGGACCCAGGCCCAGCAGGAAGCCGAGCAGGATGTCCTTGAGTGCCATGGCCTTATCTCCGAGCGAGTGCGCCGGCGATGCGTTCGGCCGCCAGGCGGGCCTGCGCATCCTGCGCCAGTACCGCTTCGATGCTGGAAGCGGCGCCGTGTTCCTCTTCGTCCATCACACGGCGCACCACGCGGTCGATGTCGCGGAAGCCGATGCGGCGGTCGAGGAAGGCCTGCACTGCCACTTCATTGGCGGCATTCAGCAGGCTCGGCGCGGTGCCGCCCGCGCGCAGGGCGTCGAAGGCCAGGCCCAGGCAGGGGAAGCGCTCCAGGCTGGGCGCGTGGAATTCGAGCGCAGCCATCGTGGTCAAATCGAGCTGGGCCACGCCCGATGCGATCCGCTCCGGATAGGCCAGCGCATGCGCGATCGGGGTGCGCATGTCGGGGTTGCCGAGCTGGGCCAGCACCGAGCCGTCCACGTAGGACACCATCGAGTGGATCACGCTCTGCGGATGGATCACGACTTCGATCCGGTCGGCCGGGGCGCCGAACAGCCAGTGAGCCTCGATCACTTCCAGGCCCTTGTTCATCATGGTGGCGGAGTCGACCGAGATCTTGCGGCCCATCGACCAGTTCGGGTGCTTGCAGGCTTCTTCCGGCGTCACCTGCTCCAGCGTGTCCACTTCGCGTTTGAGGAAGGGGCCGCCGGACGCGGTCAGCAGGATCTTGGCGACGCCGGCGGCGTCCGGCTGGCGCCCGTAGTGGCTGGGCAGCGACTGGAAGATCGCGTTGTGCTCGCTGTCGATCGGCAGCAGGGTCGCCTTGTGCTCGCGTACGGCGTCCATGAACAGCTGGCCGGACATCACCAGCGCTTCCTTGTTCGCCAGCAGCACCTTCTTGCCGGCGCGCGCGGCGGCCAGGGCCGGCGCCAGGCCGGCGGCGCCGACGATGGCGGCCATCACGGTGTCGGTGCCGTCGCTGGCGGCGATCTCGCACAGGGCCTGCTCGCCGTACGAGACTTCGGTCGGCAGGTCGGCGATCATGTTCGCCAGGCGCGCCGCCGCCTCGGGCGAGCCGACCACCGCGCGCTGCGGTCGGAATTGGCGGCACTGGGCCGCCAGCTCGTCGACGCGGCCGTGGGCGCTCAGGGCAAAGACGCTGTATTTATCGGGATGACGCGCGAGCACGTCGAGGGTCGAGACGCCGATCGAGCCGGTGGCGCCCAGGATGGTAACGCGTTGCATGTCTTGCTCCTTCAGAGCCGCTTATAACCGGGAGCCGATCAGGGCTGCCAGCGGCAGGACCGGGACCAGTGCATCGATCCGGTCGAGAACGCCGCCGTGGCCGGGCAGCAGGTTGCTGCTGTCCTTCATGCCGGCGCGGCGCTTGAGCTGGGATTCGAACAGGTCGCCGACGATGCTGGCGGCGACCATCAGGACCAGGATGGCCAGCAGGGCCGGCCAGCCGAAGCCGTGCGCCACGCGCGCGGCGAAGGTGTCGGCGAAGGCGTCGCCGCCGTAGGCCACCGACAGCGAAGCCAGCACCAGCACGGCGATGCCGCCGCCGATCGCGCCTTCCCAGGATTTACCGGGAGAGATCGACGGCGCCAGCTTGTGCTTGCCGAAGGCCTTGCCGGAGAAGTAGGCGCCGATGTCGGCCACCCACACGATCGCCATCACGGACAGCAGGAACAGCGGCGAGTGCGAGAACAGCACCACGATCGAGGCGAAGCAGCCGACGATGGCGAAGGCGTAGACCAGGCTCAGCAGTGTGTTCGACGGGCTGCCCAGCGGCGGCAGGCCGAGCTTGAGCGACGGCGCGAAGCGCGCGATCCACAACGCCAGGCTCAGCGCGGCCCAGAACGCCGGGTTGGTGCGGCCGGTGAACACGGAAGCGGCGAACACGGCGGTCCATACCAGGGCGACGATGTGGGCGCTGGCCGTACCGGGATTGAACAGCCGCATGCATTCCCAGATGGCGGCGCCGAAGAACACCGTCACCACCACCGCGAACGCCGTGAAGTTGTTGAAATACAGGACCGGCAGCAGCACTGCCAGCAGGACGATTGCGGTGATGACGCGGGTTTTCAGCATCGGGCTCGTTATTTTGCCTTGGTTGCTACCTGTTCGCCGGTGCGGCCGAAGCGGCGTTCCCGGCTCTGGTAGGACGCGATCGCGGTGTCCAGCGATTCGGGGGAGAAATCGGGCCAGAAGGCATCGGTGAAATACAGCTCCGAGTATGCCAGCTGCCACAACAGGAAGTTCGAGATGCGTTCCTCGCCGCCGGTGCGGATGAACAGGTCCGGCTCGGGCGCATAGGCCATCGCCAGGTGCGGGGCCAGCAGCTCTTCGGTGTACTCGAGCACGCCCGGATTGGCGGCGACCATCTTGCTCGTGGCCTGCATGATGTCCCAGCGGCCGCCGTAATTGGCGCACACGGTGACGGTCAGGCGGCTGTTGTTGGCGGTGCGGCGCTCGGCGGCGGCGATCATGTCCTGCAGCTTCGGGTCGAAGCGCGACAAATCGCCCACCACCTTCAGGCGGATGTTATTCGCATGCATCTTCGCCACTTCGCGCTCGAGCGCCGTGACGAACAGGCCCATCAGGTAGGACACCTCTTCGGCCGGACGGCGCCAGTTTTCCGAGGAGAACGCGAACAGGGTCAGGTATTCGACGCCGCGCTCGACGCAGGCTTCGACGATCTTGCGCACGGCATCCACGCCCTTGACGTGGCCGGCCACGCGCGGCAGCAGGCGCTTCGTGGCCCAGCGGCCATTGCCATCCATGATGATGGCGATGTGGCGCGGTACCGCCGGCGCGTCGGGAACTGCGGTGGTCGAACTTTTGAAAATCATAAATCAGGCCGGATTCGGCGGTAGAAACGAGGCGCCGGCACGGGGATCGCCCGGGCCGGCGGACAGGTGCGGCTTCAGGCGCCCATGCGGACGCCCTGCCCCGCAGCTTACACCGTCATGACTTCTTTTTCTTTTTCGGCAACCAGCTTGTCGATGTCGACCACGGCCTTGTCGGTCAGCTTCTGGATGTCGTCCGAGGCGCGGCGCTCGTCGTCTTCCGAGATGGCCTTGTCCTTGACCAGCTTCTTCAGCTGTTCGTTGCCGTCGCGGCGCACGTTGCGCACGGCGATCTTGGCGTCTTCGGCTTCCGACTTGCACAGCTTGACCATTTCCTTGCGGCGCTCTTCGGTCAGCGGCGGGGTCGGCACGCGGATCATCTCGCCGAACGAGGACGGGTTCAGGCCCAGGTCGGAATCGCGGATCGCCTTTTCGATCGTGCCCAGCATCTTCTTTTCGTAAGGCTGGACACCGATGGTGCGGGCGTCGATCAGGGTCAGGTTGGCGACCTGCGACAGCTGGGTCGGCGAACCATAGTACTCGACCATGACGGCGTCGAGGAGGCCGGTGTGGGCGCGGCCGGTACGGACTTTCGCCAGGTTGGCGCGCAGGGTCTCGATGGATTTTGCCATCTTGTCCTGGGCATTTTTCTTCACGTCAGCTACAGACATGCTGCTCTCCTGTGTTTTTCTGCGTTGTTACTCAATATCGGATATTAAACGTGTACCAGTGTACCTTCGTCTTCGCCCATGATCACGCGCTTGAGCGCGCCCGGCTTGACGATCGAGAACACCTTGATCGGCAGCTTCTGGTCGCGGCACAGGGCGAACGCGGTGGCGTCCATCACCTGCAGGTGCCGGGAGATCGCTTCGTCGAAGGAAATCGATTCATAGCGGGTAGCGTGCGGATCCTTCTTCGGATCGGCAGTATATACGCCATCGACCTTGGTTGCCTTCAAAACAATCTCGGCCGAGATTTCGGAGCCGCGCAGGGCGGCCGCGGTGTCGGTGGTGAAGAAGGGATTGCCGGTGCCGGCGGCGAACACGACCACCTTGCCTTCCTCGAGATATTGCAGGGCCTTCGGACGCACGTAGGGCTCGACCACCTGCTCGATGCCGATCGCCGACATCACGCGCGCGGTGATGCCCTGCTGGCGCATCGCGTCGGCCAGCGCCAGCGCGTTCATCACGGTGGCCAGCATGCCCATGTAGTCGGCGGTCGCGCGGTCCATGCCTTGCGCGCCCGGGGCCACGCCGC
This sequence comes from uncultured Massilia sp., assembly GCA_913778765.1. Classification (GTDB taxonomy): domain Bacteria; phylum Pseudomonadota; class Gammaproteobacteria; order Burkholderiales; family Burkholderiaceae_D; genus Telluria. The sequence goes on from CAJYXO010000287.1 coordinate 12,829, forward strand.
GGAAGATGTTGCCGCCGCCAATCACCACCGCCAGTTCCACGCCCAGCTTCGACACCTCCGCCACGTCGGCAACCATGCGCTCGATGGTGGCGCGGTTGATGCCGAACGGATCGTCGCCCATCAGCGCTTCGCCAGACAGTTTGAGGAGGACTCGTTGATAGGCTGGTTTGGTCATGAATGGGGCTCCTGGATGTAAGATGAATCGAAATCTGGTGATGCTGTAAAAACGGGCCTTTCGGCCCGTCTTCATTTACTGCTGATTACTGCTTGGCCGCCGCCATCTGGGCAGCGACTTCGGCTGCGAAGTCGTCGACCTTCTTCTCGATGCCCTCGCCCACCACGTACATGGTGAATGCCTTGACGGTGGCGTTGTTCGCCTTCAACATCTGCTCGATGCTCTGCTTGTCGTTCTTCACGAAAGCCTGGTTGAACAGCGACACTTCCTTCAGGTACTTCTGCACCGAACCGTCGATACGCTTGGCGACGATTTCTTCCGATTGCGGCTGCTTGCCTTCGGCGACGGCTTTGTCGGCGTCTTCCTTGGCCTTCAGCTGGGCGACCGAACGCTCTTTCTCGATCAGTTCGGCCGGCACTTGCTCGGACGACAGGGCGACCGGCTTCATCGCGGCGATGTGCATGGCGACATCCTTGCCGACTTGCTCGTCGGCGCCGTCGTAGTCGACGATCACGCCGATGCGCGAGCCGTGCAGGTAGGAAGCCAGCTTGCCGGTGGTTTCGAAGCGCTGGAAGCGGCGAACGGTCATATTCTCGCCGATTTTGCCGATCAGTGCCGTACGCACGTCATCGAAGGTCTTGCCGTCGACCGGCAGGGCGGCCAGGGCGGCGACGTCGGCCGGGTTGTTCTCGGCGACCAGCTTGGCGGCCAGGTTGGCCATGGCCATGAATTCGTCGTTCTTGGCGACGAAGTCGGTTTCCGAGTTGATTTCGACCAGCGCGCCGACGTTGCCGGCAACGTAAGCCGTCACCACGCCTTCGGCGGTGACGCGCGACGCGGCCTTCGAGGCCTTGCCGCCCAGCTTGACGCGCAGGATCTCTTCCGCACGCGCCATGTCGCCTTCGGCTTCGTTCAGTGCCTTCTTGCACTCCATCATCGGTGCGTCGGTCTTGGCGCGTAGTTCGCCAACCATCGCTGCAGTAATCGCTGCCATATGAATTCTCCTAGTGAGTTTGTTCTTGCTGAATCTGCTTGCAAAAAGGGGCGCTCGATGACAGGCTCGGCGCCCCTTTCTTTACTTCAGCGGACCGCGGTCCGCCCGGCTATTAAGCTTGCTCGGAAACTTCGACGAAGTCGTCGCTGGCCTTGGCTGCCTCAACGACTTCGTTGGTGGCGTTGGCGCGGCCTTCCAGGATCGCATCGGCGACGCCGCGTGCGTACAGGGTGATGGCTTTCGACGAGTCGTCGTTACCCGGGATCACGTGGGTCACGCCTTCCGGCGAGTGGTTGGTGTCGACCACGCCGATGACCGGGATGCCCAGCTTGCCGGCTTCGGTGATGGCGCCCTTGTGGTAGCCGACGTCGACGACGAAG
>CAJYXO010000288.1 GCA_913778765.1 uncultured Massilia sp.
GCACCGGCACGCGCCGCCGCCCGCGAAGCGGCCAGCGAGGCCATCCCCGCCACGCCCGCGGAACCCGCCCCAGCCACCGCGGCCGCCGCCGAGATGCCGTCCGACAGCGCCGGCGCGCCGCTGATCCAGATGCCGGGCCGCTACCGGGTCCGCATGCCGGAGCCGGTACGCCTGTCCTACGCCCTCACCCGCCAGGCGCCGGCTGCCGCCGCCGTCGCCGACGGCATGGCCGGCATCGACTGGCGCAGCGACGGCGAACACTACACGCTGAGCGTCGACGGCGTGCAGGGCCGGCTCCGCAGCGAAGGCGGCAGCAGCGACGCCGGCATCGCCCCGCGCAACGCGCCGGACGCCGTCGGCGCCCAGGACCGGGCCTCGGTACTGATGCAGCTGGCCGGCATCGGCCTGGGCGAGCCGGAGCAGATCGTCGGCCAGGTGAACAACGAGATACGGATCGTGGTGGGAGACGCGGGCAGCGCCGATATCGCGCGCTACCTGGTGATGGGCGAGGAGCCCTTGCCGACGGCGCTGGGCGAGCTGCGGGCCTGGCGCCTGGCGCAGGTGGTGCCGGCCGGTCAGGAGAGGCTGGAACTGTGGCTGGCGCCGGACCGGGGCTGGCTGCCGGTCCAGCTGCGCCTGGTGCGGCCGGACGGCAGCAGCATCACGCAGACGCTGACCCGGATCGATGCCGGCTCAGCGCCCTAGCGAAGCTTACTCGCGCACGCGGCGCCAGCCGGCGCGCCGCGCTTCCTCGCTGTCCGAGGCCGGCAGGCGCACCGACACGTTGCCGCCGTCGGCCGTGGTGGCCACCAGCTTCATGGTGCCGTTCGGCAGCCGCACGATGATGAAGCCGACCGCCGCGGCATTGGTCGACAGCGTGCGGCCGGCCATTTCGCCGAGCGCGGTGTCGATCACCACCTGCTCGCCGGTGCAGACGTCCAGCTGGTACAGGTTGCTGGTGCCGCCCACCGAACAGTCCGACGACGAGGTCGGCATGTTCGACACCACGTTCAGGGTGCCGGACACCACTTTCGGATCGAGGTTGACGCGCTCGCCGGTGTTCTGGTCGAGGTCGAAGTACCAGCCGGCCTGGGTCGACAGGTCGATCGCCGGACCGCTCAGGGTGTAGATGGCGCCGGACCCGGTATCGGACTTGGCCAGCTTCTGCTTCGACATGTTGGCGGCATTGCGCCACTGGGTCGGGGTGATGGCGCTGCCGCCGTCCTTCAGCACGTAGACGCTTTGCAGGTCGTTGTTGGCGATGTCGCTGATGTCCAGCAGGCGCCCGGTGCCGTAGATGACGGCCGCGCCGGCGCCCGGGGTGATGTTGCCGGCCGCATCCTTGTTGTTGACCCGGCACATGGTGACTTCGGGGCGCGAGGTCACCGGCTGCCTGGCGCCGGCATCGGCCATCAGCATGACCTGCGGGTCGCCCGGCGCGGTGAAGTCGAAGCGCCACATCTTGCCCAGGTTGTCGCCGCCGTACACATAGGTGATCTTCGGATCGGTGGACGGGTTCAGGCTGACCGCCGTGATCTTGGCGAAGCCGGACGGGGTGGCGGCGTCGCCGGCGCCGGTGGTCGTCTTGCTCAGCACCTGGCCGGTATTCACGTCCACCACGTACAGGTAGCCCTTGCCGCTGCCGGTGTTGATGCCGTCGGCGCCAGGCACGTTGTTGTAGCCGGCGGTCAGGAGCACGACCCAGCGCTCGGTCCCGGACGCATCTTTCCAGGTGCCGAACTGGGGGTTGCCGAAGGTAAGGCCGATGTCGGCGTCGTAGTTGATGCCGCTGCAGACCGTCGCGTCGGCGCACAGCTCCCACAGCGGGAGCGGCGGCCTGTCAGGATCGGTCACGTCGAGCGCGTAGTAGCCGCGGCCGCCCGCGTTCAGGCCCGCCACCAGCACCGTGCGCCAGCCCTTGCCCGGAATCTTCACGTCCGCCACCTCGGGCGAGCCGTCGGTGGTGAACTGGTGGTTGGTGCCGTAGGTGGTACTGGCCTGCAGGTACAGCTTCTTCATCGTGATGCGCGGCACGTAGGCCCACATTTCCTCGCCGGTGGCCGCCTTGAAGGCGTGCAGCATGCCGTCGTTGGCGGCCACGAACACGGTCGCGATACGGTCCTTCTGCGCGGTCTTGAAGTCGACCGCGTAGTCGGTCGCGGTATAGCCCTTGCGCGGTTCGCGCAGATAGGCCGGCTTGGACGACGCGATGTCGCCCAGCACGATCGGCAGCGTGGTGTCCAGGCCCGGCGCATTGGTGGCCGTGCGCGAGTAGGCCCGCATGACGTTGCCGTCCGCGTACTGCTGCTGGCCACGCAGCCAGTCGACGATGTTGGCGCCGCTGTTGACGATCGCGCGGTCGCTCGTGGACAGGCTCGAACACTGCGTCAACGCAGTGCACTTGTTGTCGAACCAGGCCTTTTCGGCGGCGGTCAGCTCCGCATATTTGAAGTTCTTGAGGACCTTGTTGACAGGGTCGAGCATCTTGATGACCCGCGTATCCGTGGCGTCCGCCACCTTGCGGCCGACGGTGTTCGACGAGTTCCAGACCACCGTGGTGCCGACGTTGCCGGTGACCGGATCGAGCTTGCGGTCGGTGAGTTCGCCGTACCACTTCACGGTGGTGAAGGTGTCCGAGAAGATGTCGTTGTCCTGCTGCGAGATGTTCGGCGTCGAGGTCGCCGCCGCCGCCGCCGCGCCGATCCGCACCTTGATGTTCGACAGCGCCGAACTCAGGCCCGACACCACCTGCTTCGGATCGGAAGCGCTGAAGTATTTGCCGCGGCCGTTGATGGCGGCGTGCCAGAGGTCGTCCACGCGCGACTGGTAGGCGGCGGAACCGCTCGAGTCGCTGGTCTTCGGATCCGGCCACACGTAGGCGCCGTTGTTGTTCCACGGGCAGCCGCTGGTGACGCCGGTGATCAGCTTGTAGAAATCGCCGCCGGGCTGGGGCGCGGTATCGTACTTGTCCTCGTAGTTCATGATGCCGTCCACGCCCAGGCCCAGCGCGTAGGTGTTGACGTGCAGGCGGGTGTTCTCGCCGTCCGGCGCCGGCACCAGGCCGGGCTTGGTCCAGTCTTCCAGCGAGGGACGCAGCGAAGTCAGGGTCGTGTTCGAGCCGCCGTTGTACCAGTACAGGGCGACGTCGGCCAGCGAGTTGTACGACTGCGCGCTCGGGTCCAGGCAGCCGTTGGCGCGGGTGCAGAAGCGCTTCGTGTTCTCGACGTTGTCGTTGTTGACGACGTCGGCGGCGGCGCCGCCGTTCCAGTAGCCGTCGGTGGTGACGAAGGTGAAGTTCTGCTGGCAGGGATACTGCACAACCTCGCTGCCGCTGGCCGCCTTGTACGGATCCTGGTTGGCGTACAGCTTGCCGATCGCGTGCAGGGCCTGGCGGATCGGCGTCGACTGGCTGCCATTCATCGCGTACAGGGTGGTGTACCAGTTGCTGCGGTTGGTTCCCGAGAACTCGCGCGGCGGCGTCATGCTGCCTTCGGCCGCCGCCGTCGACAGCGACACGATGCCGACGTTGTAGTTCGAATTGATCGGCTGGAAGGCCTGGCCGACCGCGGTCTTCATCATCTGGTTACGGGTCTTGTAATAGGCGTACCAGTTGGCGAAGTTGGTCATCTCCTCGTCGTAGGTGCAGGTGGCGCCGGCGCAGTCGGCGCGGCTGTCGGCCTTCGGATAGCTGGTCACGGTCGGCACGATGTCGGTGCGGACGAAGACCGCGGCGCCGGCGCCGAAGGGCGCGGTGGTGGCCGGGATGGCGTCGTACACGACGGTCGGGGTGCTGGCCGCGGTGGTCGAGAAGCCGATGCCGCCGCTGTTGTCGCTGAGCGAACCCATGGACACGGTCGCGCCGCCGGTGGTGGCGCCGGTGTCGACCAGGCAGACCACGGTATTGGGCTGGTTGTCGCAGGCGGTCGAGATGCTGTTGCCGCCGACGTAGGCGCGGATCGTGCCGCCGGTGCCGATCTGGGCGACGATGTCGGACGCGACGTTGGCCGCGGTGTCGTTCCTGGAGATCGTCAGGTTGCTGCTCATGACACGGACGCCGCCCAGGCTGGTGCCGCTGTTCAGGGTAAGCTTCTTGGTGGCCTTGCCCGAGACACTGATCAGGGCGGTGGCCGGGTTGCTGATCTGGACCGCCGCCTGCGGCGCGTTCACGCTCATCTGCCAGCCGCTGCGGCTGCTGTCGGACACCACCGAGCACATGCCCACCGACTTGCTGCTGGTGCCGCTCACGCAGTCGATCGGGATCACCGCGACGATGTTGTTGGCGCCGAGGGTGATGCCGTAGGTCGAGCAGGCCGGCACGCCGGTCGAGGTCGGGGTCGGCGTGCGCACGCAGGCCACGTACTGGTTGGTCAGGCCGGTCTTGGCGATGATCGAGGCCGCCAGCGAGGTCGCCACGGTGGCCTGCTTGGTGGCGGTGTTGGTGCCGGTGGAGGCGCCGACCGGGCCGTTGGTGATGACCACCGCGCCGCCCGGCTCCGTCACCGACACGCTGTCGATGCTGGTCGCGCCGGTGCTGGCGGACGAGCCGATGGTGATGGTGCCGTAGGCCGCGACCACGCCGCCGTTCGGGTTCGAGAAACGCGGATACCTGTAGTTGCCGACGTACTTGGCCTGGCAGCGGGTCAGCGCCGTGCTGTCGCACCAGCGCACCTTCGCCGGCTTCGGATAGCCCGCCGGCGCCGGCGCGCCGACCGCGGTGGTCTGGCAGTTGGTCAGCGTGTCGTCGGTGCAGTACTCGGCGACGTTGATCGTGTAGTAGTAGGGATTCGAGTTGGTGACCTGCGGGTTGTAGCGCGAGTCGTTCGGGTAGGTGTAGGTCGCGGGGGTGTAGGCGCAGTTGCTGTTGTTCGAATCGCACCAGCGCAGGTCCGGGAAGCCGGTCGCCAGGTTGGTGGTCGAGGCGCTGTTGCCCAGCAGGTCCTTCTTGTTGATGCCGAAACCGTCGGTGGTGACCGAGGTCCAGGCGCTGGTCGCGTTGCGCGTCATCGACGCGTACGAGCTGCCGTCGGCCTTGACCGGCGGGGTGTAGCTCACCTTCGGGTCGTAGTACTGGCGGTTGAAGTCGCTGGCGGTGAACGGCGGCTGGCCGACGGTGCAGCCGCGGGTGCCGCCCGACATCAGGGCGCGCGAGCGGCAGGTGACGCTGTCGTCGATGTAGTCGGGCGTGAAGGCGCTGGCCATCGAGCCCGAGTTATCGTACAGGAGCATCAGGTTCGGCTTGACGTTGCCGGTACCGCTGATGCTCAAAAGGGGCAGCTGGGCGATGCTGGTCACCGCGGCAAACGCCGAACCGCCCAGCAGCAACAGCGTCAGGAAGCCAAGGATTTTTTTCATGGTTGGCAGGCGCTAGGCGCCGATCAGGACAATCATCTGGTTGGTCACGCTGGCGCCGCGCGGGCCGCTGATGCGCGCCGTGATCACGTAGTGCAGCATCGGCGTACCGTCGTAATCAGGGGTGTCGCGCGCCATGCTCTGGCCGAACGGCACCTGGCCGGGCGCCGCGCCCGCGCTGGACGACGTCTGCACGCAGCGGTTGTTGTTCTCGTCGTAGCCGCCGTCCACCGCGCACAGGCGGTGGATCACGTACTCGATCCGGGTGCCGGCATCGGGGCCGTCGATGGTCTTGCTGCCGGCCCAGAAGCCGCTCTGCTGGGCGTCGCGCGGCGTCTGCGTGGTGTCGAGGTGGGCGACGTAGCCGGCCGTCGCGTCGGGCGAATTCAGCGCGGCCTTGTTGCCGGTCGAGGTGCCGCGCAGCCATTCGAACCCGGTGTGCAGGCCGAGGTCGGCCTGCTTGCTGAGCGTGGCGTCGTAGGCCAGGTTGCCGGTCGTGAGCGTGGTCGAATGGGTGTTCCTGAGCAGGTAGATGCTGCCGACCAGCATGACGGCCAGGATGATCAGCATCACCGGCAGGGCCACGCCCTGCTGGCGGCGCACGAAACGAGGACGATGGGCGCGCATGTTCACGGCCTCCAGCTGGCGTTGCGGAACGGGACCACGGTCTCGAACACGCGGTAGCGGTAGCAGCGCCAGTCGACGCTGTCGCCGGCGACGGCGACGTCGATCGTGACCGGCGCCGCCGCCACGCCGGCCGGCGCCGCGGTCGCGAAGGCCACCGGCTTGGCGGTGGTGGCGTTGCAGGCCGCGCCCTTGGCCGGCCGTTCCGGATTCTTGCTGCGCGCGACCACCGCCAGGCGCACGGCGGCGATGCGCTGCCAGTCCTCCGGGCTGCCGGCGACGGCGTCGCCGTCGGCGGAGATCATGGTGGACGACCACTTCGAGACCTGCAGGCCCTTGGCCGGATCGAAGGCTGCGCCCGCGCGCGTATCGAAACCGTACTGCGCCTTCAGCGAGACGATGTTGTCCGCCACCGGCGCGGCGGCGGCCGAGTCGCCGTTGTCGGTCGCGCTCAGGCGCAGGTAGCCGTCCGCCACCGACCAGGTATGGAAGGACAGCGAGCCGGCCGGGCCCAGGTTGTACAGGCGCGCGGCGTTGCCGGTGAAACTGGCGCCCAGGGCGCCGCTGTTGAAGCGCGAGGCGGCGCCCTGGGAAATCACCACGTACTGCTGGCCGGGCGGCGGCGGCAGGCCGGCCGGATCCTCCGACAGCTGCGCCAGCGCGCACTTGCCGCCGACCTGCTCGGGCACCGCCAGGATCACGTCGCCCTGGGCGAAGCCGTAAGGGATGCGGTCGACGTAGATGCGGGCGCCGCCGGCGTAGTCGATCAGCACCCGCAGGGTGGCCGCGCCGGTGGCCGCGGAACCCGAGTAGAAGGTGACCTTGTCCGGGCCGGCGGCCTGGGACTCGATCACCACCGGCGCGATCGGCTGGATGGCGACGCCGCCGCGGCTGGCCGGCGCCATCGTGAAGTGGCCATTGTCGCTGAAGACCGTGTCGCAGCCGGCGACGATGCGGTCGTTGATGCCGTAGCCGGCCTGGCCGGCGTCGCCGCTGATCGAGAACAGCGCCAGCATCCCGTTCTGCATCGCATCCGAACCGCCCATCGCCGACTGGCGGTTCTGCTCCGCGCCGGTCAGGAGGCGCATGGCGAACAGCAGCGCCAGCATGCCGATCACCACGCTGACCATCAGTTCGACGAGCGAGAAGCCGCGGCTGGAATGGAATCGGATGCTCATTGGGCGGGCGCGATATAGGACGTGACGGTATGCTTGCTGGTCGGCGAATTGGCCTTGCGCATCCACTGGATGGTGACGGTCATCCGGCCAGGCGCGGTGGTGCTGGGCGCGGTCACGGCGACCGCGATCCGGGCCCCGGGAATGTGGGCGAGGGTTTCGTCGTACCAGGGCTGGAGCGCCGCACCCGGGCTGCCGCCGGCGGTCAGCGCGTAGGCGTTCAGGTTGGCGAGGTCGTTGGTGGCGATGCCGATCAGCTTGTCGGCGGCGATGGTCGCTTCGGCGCGCATGCCGGTATCGGCCAGGGCGGAATACGAACGGCCCTGCAGGCCGATGGTGCCGAGCACGCCGATCCCCAGCAGGACGATGGCGACCAGCACCTCGATCAGGGCGATGCCCGACTGGCGGCGCAGGCGCGGGGGCGCAGTCAGGCGCGGCCTCATTGCGGGCACCCGCGCGAATCGTGGGCCGCGACCCTGGGGTCGCAGATGCTGGCGGTGCCGGCCAAGGTCAGCACCACGGCCTGTTCGCGGAAGGCGCCGTTACGGCCCACGGCCGGCGCCAGGTCGATGCGGGTGACGCGCGGCGAGACGCCGGCATCGACCCAGCCCAGCGGCGTGAAGTAGACGCTGTCGGCGCCGTCGGCGCTCACGGTCAGCATCATGCTGGTCGACGCCGGCAAAGCATCGGCGCTGACAGCGTCTACTTCACGCCGCTGGGCTGGGTCGATGCCGGCGTCTCGCCGCGCGTCACCCGCATCGACCTGGCGCCGGCCGT
>CAJYXO010000289.1 GCA_913778765.1 uncultured Massilia sp.
TCGACCACCTACCGCCTCAAGGACACGACGCATAAACTGTCCGACGGCAACTACCAGATCCTGTCTGCCGAGCACGTGTTCAAGGATTACCAGTTCAGCGTGGACAATCAGCTGGCCCTGCCCCCGCGGCAGGAAGCGGCGGCCTGAAGCACCGCTTGTCCCGGAAAACGGCGCGGATTTTCCGCGCCGTTTTTTCTTTTATAAATCCCATTCCGGATGGAACGGAACATCCGGTCCACTGTCCAACGGCAGTTGACCTTGTTCTGACCATCGATGGGAGTGCCGCATGCTCGAGACCCCTACCTCGGCCCGCGCCGTCTTCATGACGGACCAGGCGGGTTATATATCTGGCTGGAACGACGCTTGCGCCGCCCTGTTCGGCCTGGCCGCCGAAGACGTGCTCGGCCGCCCGGCCACCCTCCTCTTCGCGGCCGGGCAGGACGCCTGGCGCGACGCCCTGGGCGCAATGGCGTCGGGTACGCAGGGCGCGGAACTGGCGGCAAGCCTGCATGGCGCGCAGGGCCGCGTGCTGCGCGCCGGCATGACGCTGGCGCCGCAATTCGATGGGAGCGGCGCGCTGCAGCGCTGCGCCGTCGTCGTGGCCGCCAGCCGCGCGTCCGGCGCTTCCGACACGCAGCAGGTGGCCGAGGCGCCGCTGGCGGCCGTGGTCGACCTGTTTCCCGGCACCTTCTACGCGATCAACCGGGAAGGCCGCCTGGTGCTGTGGAACCGCAACCTGGAAATGCTGACCGAATACGCGCCGGAGGAACTGGCGGCCACGCGCGCCATCGACATGCTCGACCTGCCCCAGCGCCCGCTGCTGGCGAACGCCATGCGCCGCGTGTTCGAGAACGGCGAGGAAATGCGGCTCGAGGTCGACTACGTCTCCAAAAGCGGCAAGGAGAGCCCTGTCCTGCTGTGCGGCACCCGCGTCCTTTGCGACGGCGCGCCCTACCTGTTCGGGCTGGGCATCGACATGGGCGAGCGGCGCGCCCGCGACGAGCAATTGCGCCTGCGCGAACGCGCGCTGCACGCGGCCAGCAACGGCATCGTCATCACCCGCTTCGACGGCACCGACAATGCCATCGAATACGTGAACCCGGCCTTCGAGCGCATCACCGGCTACCCGGCCGCCGAAGTCCTCGGACGCGATCCGCGCTTCATGGCGGCGCCCGGCATGGATACCAACGAGCGCGACGCGCTGCGCGAAGCGATCGCGGCGCACCGATCCGTCAACGTGGTGCTGCGCAACCTGCGCAAGGACGGCGAGCTGTTCTGGAACGACCTGAACATCACGCCCGTCCACGACGAACAGGGGGCGGTGACCCATTTCATCGGCGTCATCACCGACGTCACCGCGGCGATGCAGCGCACCGCCCACCTGGAACACGAGGTCAACCACGACCCGCTGACCGGGCTGGCCAATCGCAACCTGCTGTGGGACCGGCTCGACCAGGCCGTGCACATGGCGCAGCGCCAGAAATCGCTGGTCGCCACCGTGCTGATCGACCTGAACAACTTCAAGGCCATCAACGACACCCTCGGCCACGAAGCCGGCGACGTGGTGCTGAAGGTGGTGGCGCGGCGCCTGCAGGCCTCGGTGCGCGACAGCGACACCGTGGCGCGCATGTCGGGCGACGAATTCGTGCTGGTGCTGGCCAACCAGCCCTCGCTGCGCTTTACCCTGCGCATGGTCGAGCGCCTGCGCCAGAGTTTCGCGATCCCGGTGTCCTTCAACGGCCGCGAGATCCAGGTCGGCGGTAGCGTCGGGGTGGCCCTCTACCCGCACGACGGCACCACGGCCACCGAGCTGGTGCGCGCGGCCGACGTCGCGATGTACCACGGCAAGGGCAATGGCAGCCATAACGACGTGCATTTCTTCTCGGCCGACATGCGTTCGAGCAGCGACGCCAAGCGCAAGATCGAGGAAGACCTGCGCCACGCGCTCGAGAACGACGAGCTGTTCCTGCTCTACCAGCCGCGCGTTTCGCTGCGTACCGGCCAGGTGACCGGCTTCGAGGCCCTGCTGCGCTGGCGCCATCCGGAGCACGGCGTGCTGCCGCCGAGCCGCTTCCTGGCCGAGGCCGAGGAAATCGGCGTGATCGTGCCGATCGGCCGCCGCGTGCTGGACCAGGCCTGCGCCTTCGCCGCCCAGCTGCGCCAGGGCGGCGCGCGCGATGGGAATCATGGCGCCGTCGTACCGGTGACCGTCAATGTGTCCTACCGCGAATACAGCCAGGGCGACTTCGTCGATGCGTTGTCGGCGATGCTGGCGCGCCACGCCCTCCCGGCCGACAGCCTGCAGCTCGACCTGCCGATCGACGGCCTGCTGCGCAATCCCGGCCTCGGCCGCGATTTGTCGCGCCAGCTGCGCGGGCTTGGCGTGTGCGTGTCGGTGGACGGCTTCGGCGCCGGCCTGTGCGATCTCGCCTTCCTGCAGCAGCTCGAAGCCGGCCAGGTCAAATTGTCGCGCAGCTCGATGGAGCTGATCGGCAACGACAGTGGCGACGGCACGGCCGCGCTGGTGAAAAGCCTGATCGACATCGGCCACAACCTGAACATGGAGGTGGTCGGCGAGGCGGTGGAGACGCGGCCGCAGGTGGAATTCCTGAAGTCGCATGGCTGCGACCAGTTGCAAGGAATCTGGTTCAGTGCGCCGCTGGGGGCGGAGGCGGCGCAGCAGATGCTGCGGCGTCATCAACCGGCCTGAGCCGGTTCACGCAACGCTGGCACGTCATCCCCGCGAAGGCGGGGATCCAAGTTTGCTCGCGTTTCGACTGCGCCTGCAGAACTTAGGTCCCCGCCTGCGCGGTGACGACGGTTGAAGGCCGCGGGCCTCAGCCTTCGCTGGTAATCCGCTGAATCAAGGCGCCCAGCACCTCCGCCGCCATCTCGTTCGACACCTGGCACGTCCCCGCATTCTCATGGCCGCCGCCGCCATACTCTAGCATCAGCGTTCCGATGTTGGTCTTCGAGCTGCGGTTCAGGATCGACTTGCCGGTGGCGAATACGGTGTTCTGGTTCTTCAGGCCCCACAGCACGTGGATCGAGATGTTCGTTTCCGGGAACAGCGCATAGATCAGGAAGCGGTTGCCGGCGAAGATGGTCTTTTCCTCGCGCAGGTCGAGCACCACCAGGTTCCTGTGCAGCTTCGCGCAGCGGCGGATCTGCTGCTTGCACAGCTCGTTGTGCTCGAGATAGAGGGCGGTGCGCTCCTGCACGTCGGGCAGGCGCATGATCTGGTCGATGCCCAGGGTGCGGCAATGCTGGATGAGATCCATCATCAGCTGGTAGTTCGAGACGCGGAAGTCGTGGAAGCGCCCCAGGCCGGTGCGCGCGTCCATCAGGAAGTTCAGCAGGTTCCAGCCCTGCGGGTCCAGTACCTCGGCGCGCGAGAAGCGGGCGGCGTCGGCCTTGTCGACCGCGTCCATCATGTCGCGCCAGGCGGCCGGGAAGGCGCGCGCGCCGCCGTAGTAGTCGTACACCACGCGTGCCGCCGACGGCGCGCGCGGATCGATCACGTGGTTTTCGCGGCGCCCGCTGTTGCGGATGGTCTCCGACAGGTGGTGGTCGAAGGCCAGGTGGGCCCCGGCCACGTAGGGAAGATTGGTGGTGATGTCGCGCGGGCCGATCGCGATTTTTCCGTCCTGCATGTCCTTCGGGTGGACGAACAGGATGTCGTCGATCAGGTCCAGGTGCCTGAGCAGGACGGCGCAGACCAGGCCGTCGAAATCGCTGCGGGTAACGAGGCGGTACGCTTGAGGAACGGCAGACATCGGCTTGACCCTTTCATTGCATGCGGAACGAATAATGGGCTGGCGCAGCCAGGACGTCCGTTCATCATACATTGCGATTTTGCATCTTTCAAAGCAGCATTTACTGGCGATTTGCTGGCGATTTGCTGCCGATTTGCAGCCTGCTCCCCCTTTCCTGCAGGCCGTCGCATTCCGCTGGCCCTGGCGGCGGCGCGGCATTAAAGTTGCAACATCCCAACAGTGAGCGTGGGATCAGTTACACTCCCGACTACCGTTCAACAAGAAGAGCTCCATGCAGACCCGGCGTTCGACCCAGCAGACTTTTTCCAACACCCTGTCGTGGCTGTACCACGCCTTCGACGCGGTCGCCACCTGGGTGACGCAGCTGTCGTGGTGGAAGTTCTTCCTGTTCGCCGCCCTGATGCTGGTCGCCGGACAAATCCTGCAGGATGAGCTGTTCTCCGGCGGCGAGGAAGAGATCGCCCGCACCGAACGCAATGCGCGCAAGGCCGAACCGGCCATCACCATCGACGACAGCGGCATCCACATCAATCCGCGCGCCAAGCGCCACGGCAACGAAGAGAGCCCCGACAAGGCCGCGGCCGCGGCCGGCAGGATCGCCGAGAACGCCCTCAAGCGCGCCGAAGAAGCCGGCAAGTCCGCCGCCGATGCGGAAAAAGCCGCGGCCGACGCCGAGAAAGCCAGCGACCGGGCCGGCAGCAGCGCCGACGACATCGCACCGGCCGCGCCCGCAACGCCCGCGACCCCGGCCACGCCGGCGACGCCGCTTCCCGGCGGCCACACCAAAACCGACGCCAAAGCCACGCCCGGCGCCAAGCTGATCCGCGGCGCGAACGGCGAGGAGGTCCACATCGACCTGCCGCCGCAGATCGGCGAAGAGCTGTCGGACGCGATCGAGGCGGCCGTCGACGACGCCGCCGAAGCCAAGGCCCGCAGCTACCACAAGCAGGCCTCGACCTGGTTCACCAGCTTCGTCTGGCTGTTGGTGATGGCGCTGTTCGGCACCAAGGCCCTGATGGGCGGCAAGAAGCGCGCGGAAGCCGAGATGCAGAGCGCCACCGCCGTCGCCGAACGCGAATCGATGCAGCGCCAGCTGTCCGAAGCCCGCATGCAGGCCATGCAGGCCCAGGTCGAGCCGCACTTTTTGTTCAATACCCTGGCCTCGGTCGAGCACCTGATCGAGACCGACCCGCCGCGCGCCTCGGCCATGCAGCGCACCCTGATCCAGTACCTGCGCGCCGTGATCCCGCAGATGCGCGACACCAACCTCACCACCAACCTCGGGCGCGAGGTCGACATGGTCACCGCCTACCTCGACCTGCTCAAGATGCGCATGGAGGAACGCCTGACCGTGATCATGCAGGTGCCGGAAGGCCTGCGCAGCGCCGCCTTCCCGCCGATGATGCTGCAGTCGATGGTCGAGAACGCGATCAAGCACGGCCTCGAATGCAAGTCCGAGGGCGGCCAGCTGGCGGTGACGGCGGAAATCGTCGACAGCCGCCTGCGCGTGACGGTCGCCGACGACGGCGTCGGCTTCGGCGTCATGCCCAGCAAGGGCACCGGGCTCGGCTTGTCGAACATCCGGGAACGTCTGAAGCTGCTGCATGGCGAGTCCGGCAAGCTGCACATCGCCGCCAACAGCCCCAGCGGCGTGATCGCCACCATCGAGATCCCCTATCAGCTTGCCTCGAAGTAATGCTTACCTATTGCCTGGCACGGCATTTCGTTGAATAATCGGCACTCTTGCCTTTTATTCTTTTAGCCATGCCTACCGCAATCATTGCCGATGACGAAAGACTGATGCGCGACCTGCTCCGTACCCGCCTGAACCAGGTGTGGCCGGAACTGGAAATCGTCGGCGAGGCCAAGAACGGCGACGAAGCCGTGCAACTCGTCGACGCGCTGAAGCCCGACCTGACCTTCCTCGACATCCGCATGCCCGGCAAGACCGGCATGGAAGCGGCGCGCGACATCGGCGACGCCAGCCAGGTGGTGTTCGTCACCGCCTACGACCAGTACGCGGTCGAAGCCTTCGAGCGCGGCGCCGTCGACTACGTGCTGAAACCGCCCGAGCCCGAGCGCCTGAAGATCACGGTCGAGCGCCTCAAGGAACGTTTGGCCTCCCCGGGCGGCGCGGGGGCGGCGGCCAGCGCCAGCGTCAACGACACCGTCACCGCCATGCTGTCCCAGCTGGCCGAGAAGATCGCGGCGCCCAAGCCGAAATACCTGCAATGGATCCAGGCCAGCATCGGCCAGGACCTGCGCATGATTCCGGTCGAGGAAATCCTGTTCTTCCGCTCGGACGAAAAATATACCTGCGTGCAGACCGAGAAGTTCGAAGCCCTGATCAGGAAGCCGGTGCGCGACCTGGCGGATGAGCTCGACCCGTCCCTGTTCTGGCAGATCCACCGCGCCACCCTGGTCAACGTCAACGCCATCGAAGGCGTGACGCGCGACATCCGCGGCCGTCACCTGGTCCTCATCAAGGGACGTCCGGACAAGCTCGAAGTCAGCCGCAGCTTCCTGCATTTGTTCAAACAGATGTAAATCAAGCCCCCACCGGGCGCAGCCGCGTAAGGTAGATGCCGGACCCGCTCAGCGGGTCGCTTTTCATAGGCACCCATGAACCGACTGCGCCTCCGTTCGACCGCCTGGGCCGCGACCTGCTTCCTGTTCGGGCTCGCGGCGGGCCGCCGGCTGGGCAGCAATGCTTCCGGAGAACCCGTTACCGTGCAGGATGGCCGCCAGATCGTCGACAACGCCAGCGATGCCATCGTCTCCGCCGACGGCAGCTACACCATCGTCATGGCCAACCCGGCGGCGGCCAGCCTGTTCGGCACCTCGGTCGAGGCCATGATCGGCAGCCCGCTGGCGCGCTACATCGAATCGGACAAGGTCGAGGGCGGCGAACTGCTCGACTACTTCCGCGCCGGCAGCGGCCGCGCCGGCCGCCGCGCCACCGACTACGCCGTGACCGGCCTGCGCGCCGACGGCCGGCGCATTCCCCTCGAAGGCTCGATCTCGCGCGCCAACGAAGGCGCGCCCTTCTACACCGTGATCATGCGCGACGTCTCGGAACGCCAGCGGGTCCAGGAAAAGCTGACCCGCTCGCACGACCAGCTGCGCCAGCTGTCGGCGGCCCTGCAGACCATCCGCGAAGAAGAACGCACCCACATCGCGCGCGAGCTGCACGACGACCTCGGCCAGATCCTGGCCTCGCTGCGCATGGACCTGACCCTGCTGCAACAGGAAGACGGCACATCGAGCGACAGCCTGCGCCTGATGGCCGGCATGGAGCAGAACCTGCTGACGGCCATTGCCTCGCTGCGCCGCATCGCCACCAACCTGCGCCCGCGCGCGCTCGACGAAGGCGGCCTGTACTTCGCGCTGAAGGGCCTGTGCGAAGACTTCGTCGAACGCTACGGCATCCCGTCGACCCTGCTGGCCGACGAAGCCGAGCTGCGCCTGGACGATGCCGCCAGCACCGCCATCTTCCGCATCGTGCAGGAAGCGCTGACGAATATCGCGCGCCACGCCCAGGCCAGCAGCGTGACCATGAATTTGTTCCGCTCGAATCACGAACTCTTGATCACGATCCGCGACGACGGCCGCGGCATCCGTCCGGAGGACATGGAAAAGGCCGAGTCGCTGGGCCTGATCGGCATGCGCGAACGGGTATGGGCGATGAACGGCGAGATCAGCGTCAGCAGCGACGACCCGCCCGGCACCCGGATCGACATCGTGCTGCCGGTGCAGGATCACCTGGTCTAATTTCTTTTTGTCATCAGGACGACATATCTCTTCAATAAGATGCCGGCAGTTTCACCATCATCTTATTGGAGAGTCCTGAAATGCAAGCCAAACGCCTGGCAATCATCGCCGCCATCGCCGCCACCCCGCTGTTCGCCGCCGCCCAGACCAACGTCCAGCTGTACGGCATCCTCGACGCCGCCATCTCGTCGCAGGACCTCGGCGGTCCCGAAGGCCGCACCACCGTGGTCAACTCGGGCAACCAGTCGAGCAGCCGCTTCGGCTTCCGCGGCGCCGAAGACCTGGGCGGCGGCCTGAAAGCCATCTTCAACCTCGAAGCGGGCGCCGCGATCGACACCGGCGCCGGCGATTCCGCCCTGTTCGGCCGCCGCGCCGTGGTCGGCCTCGAAGGCGGCTTCGGCACCCTGACCCTGGGCCGCGAATACTCGCCGATCGCCGCCGTCGCCGGCGCCACCGACGCCTTCGGCCAGGGCTTCTACGGCAGCAACCTGTCGGCCTTCACCACCAACCGCCTGACCCGCCGCCTGGCCAACTCGGTCAACTACAAGTCGCCGTCGTGGAACGGCCTGAAGCTGCTGGCCGCCTACGCCGCCGGCGAAGTCACCACCGCCAACACCCCGTCGGGCGACCTGAAAGGCGTCGGCGTCGAATACGGCCTGGGCGGCCTCTACCTGGGCGCGGCCTACCACACGATCAACCGCGTGCCGGCCGACGAAGACAAGGAAACCGCCTTCGGCGCCGGCTACAAGTTCGACCAGCTGGGCGGCTTCGAGATCAAGGGCAACTACATGGCCGCCGACCGCGAAGGTTCGGCCAAGTACAAGCAGTCCAACCTGGGCGCCTCGATGCCCTTCGGCCCGCACCGCGTGTACGCCAACTACCAGCGCCAGGAACAGGGCAATGCCAAGGGCAACAGCTGGGCGCTGGCCTACACCTACTCGCTGTCGAAGCGCACCAACATCTACGCCAGCTATGCCACCCTCGACAACAACGGTAGCGGCGTGTTCGGCCTGAGCTCCTCGTCGGTGACCATCGCCCCGGTCGCGACCGCGCCGGGCCGCGATCCGGACGTGTTCTCGCTGGGCCTGCGCCACAGCTTCTAAGCCGCCCTGCCCTCGCGATGCCGTTTAAGGGAAAAACCATAAACTGCATCGCGTTTCTCTCCCATTGCGCAACACGCGCAGGAAATGTGGTTAACTCTGCGATATGAGAACAATCCTATTCCTGCTGTGCGCAATGTGGACGCTGGCCGCATCGGCCGCACCTGCGACTTCGGCGCCCATCAACATCGCCACCTATAACCTGCGTCTCAACCATGCCGGCGACGGTGCGAATGCCTGGCCCGCCCGCAGGGAGATGGTCAAGGCGCTGATCCGCCATCACGAATTCGACATCGTCGGCACCCAGGAAGGCCTGCCCGACCAGATCGCCGACCTGGCGCAGATGGAGGAATTCGAGCACGTCGGCGTCGGCCGCGACGACGGCAAGGACGCCGGCGAACATTCCGCCATCTTCTTCCGCAAGCGGCGCTTCGCGCTGCTGGACAAGGGCGATTTCTGGCTCAGCGAAACGCCCGACCGCCCTTCCTTCGGCTGGGACGCGACATGCTGCCACCGCCTCGCTTCCTGGGCGCGACTGCGCGAGCGCGGCAGCGGACGCACGCTGTTCGTGTTCTCGGTCCATTTCGACCACAAGGGCGAGCAGGCGCGCCGTGCTTCGGCGGAACTCATGCTGCGCAAGATCGCCGAAATCGCCCGCGGCGAACCGGCCATCTGCGTGGGCGACTTCAATTCGACGCCGGACACGGTGCAGATCCAGGCGATGTCGAAGGCGATGCGCGATGCCCGCCAAGCCAGCCAGGCGCCGCC
Source organism: uncultured Massilia sp. (assembly GCA_913778765.1). Lineage (GTDB taxonomy): Bacteria > Pseudomonadota > Gammaproteobacteria > Burkholderiales > Burkholderiaceae_D > Telluria. The sequence goes on from CAJYXO010000289.1 coordinate 9,416, forward strand.
CTACGGCCCGGCCGCCACCTTCAACGGCTTCCATGTCGACCGCGCGCCAACCGAGCGGATCGATTATGTCTTCGTCGATCGTCACTTCGATGTGCTCAGCTATGCCGCACTGAGCGATTCGCTGGACCAGCGCTATCCGTCCGACCACTTCCCGGTCGTCGCCCGCGTCCAGTTCCGTTAACTTTCCGCTAAGCAAACCCAACCGTCCATCCCGTAATCTCTGGTTTATTATTAAACATTTAATAAGGAGACCATCGATGCGTAAAGGATTGGCTGGGCTGGCGCTGCTGGCGATGAGCGGCGGATTTTCCTCTTCCCTGTGGGCCGCGGCGGCGGCGCCGCAAACGGCCGGCGACGCCTTCGCCAAACCGCACCGGCTGGTCGATGTCGGCGGCCGCAAGATGCATCTGTATTGCAGTGGCCAGGGCGCCACCACGGTGGTGTTCGATGCGCCGTCCGGCGAAGCGGGCTGGGGCTGGTTTCGGGTGCAGCCCGCCGTTGCCGCGCACACGCGCGCCTGCGTGTTCGACCGCGCCGGTCTGGGCTTCAGCGATCCGGCACAGCGTCCGAATACCGCGGAAAACGTCGCCGAGGACCTGCACAAGCTGCTGGCCGGCGCCGGCGTGAAGCCGCCCTATGTCCTGGTCGGGAATTCGCTGGGCGGCATGGACGTGCAGGTCTATGCCTATCGCTACCCGCAAGAGGTCAAGGGCCTGGTGCTGGTCGAGCCGGGACACGAGGACGCCGGCAGGCGCCTGGACAAGGCCAGCCAGGGCAAGATGCGGCAGGTCGATGCGATGATCGCGCAGCAGAACGACTATTGCATGGCCGCCGCCAACAAAGGTTTCAGGAGCGGCAGCGAAGAACTGAAGAATTGTATCGGCAACCCGGCGGCAACCTATGGTCCCACCCTGGGCGCGGCCGTGCTGTCGGCAACCACCATGCCGGCCTACTGGCGCAGCAAGCTCGACGAAGAGAAGGCCATCCCGGCCAGCGAAGAGCAATTGCGCAAGCGCCGCAAATCCTACGGCGACCTGCCGCTGCTGGTGCTGACCCGCGGCGTCAGCCCGTTCGCCGTTCCGGGCCAGCCGCAGAGCGCCCTGAACAAGGCAGTGGAAGACGAGAACGCGGCGATCCAGAAGGAGACCGCCGCTTTATCCACTCGCGGCAGGCAGCGCGTGGTGGCGGGCGCCGGCCACGTGGTCCAGGCCGACAAGCCGGCGGCCGTGGTCGACGCCGTGCTGGACGTGCTGAAGCAGGCACACTAGCTTCAGGGCGCCGCCTTCAGGCGCGTGTAGCGGTTGATCCAGTTGGTTTCCCAGGTCTTGCCGCCGTCCGCCGAAAACGCCTGCTCGGATTGCGCGGTGTCGTCCGTGATGCGCCAGATCGCGAAGCGCACCAGGATCTGGCGCCCGCCGAAGTCCTCCTGGTCGTGGAACTCGATCCGCCCGTCGCGCAGTTCGCCCACGCCGGGCGTGCCGAGGCTGCCCTTGCCGGGGACGGCGAAATGGATCGCCCATTGGCCGGACGCCGGATCGTAGAGACGCAGCGCCAGCAGCTCGACCTTGCCGGCGCTGCCGTCGGCACGGTACTCGGCCAGGTTGGCGCGCCCGCCCCACACCGGGCGCACCGTGGTCGTGCCTGCCATCTCGCGCCACTCGCTCGATCCGCTGAGAGGATGCATGAGGCGCGAGGACTGCGTGCGCCAGTTGCCGATGTCGAAATCGAAGTCGTGGCTGCCGTCGCGCACCGGCTGCGCCTGCACCAGCTGCGCGATGCCGAAGGCTGCCGCCCACCACCAGCGGGCTCTCACGGCGCCACCCGTTCCAGGCGGGCCGAGAACGCGGTTTCCCAGGTCCGCCCGCCGTCGCCGGAATAGGCTTCCTCGTAACGATGGCTGTCCGCTGCGATCTCCGACCAGGTGCCGCGCACCAGCACCATCCTGCCGCCGATGCTGTCCTGGGCGTACAGTTCGCCGCGGCCGTTCGCGAAGCCGCCGACCAGGCTCGATCCGGGCAGCGGATGCTGGCTGTTGAAGAAGGTCTGGCTCCACTGGCGCGCCGCCGGATCGTACAGGAACAGCGTGGCGCCCTGCCAGTGGCCCTGCGGGCCGTCGGTCTCGATTTCCTCGAGCATGGCGCGGCCGCCCCAGACCGGCCTGACCGTCACCGTCCCCTTGAGCTCGACGGCGCTCTTGTCGCCGCTGAGCGGGTGCAGCAGGCGGCGGATGTGCGTCGTCCAGGTGCCGAGGTTGAAGTCGAAATCGTGGGCGCCGTCGCGCACTGCGCCGGCTGGCGCGGCGCCGGCCGGCGGCATGCAGGCGAGGACGATGCAGGCGGCGGCGAAGGCATGGCGGGGGATGGACAAGCGCATGGAGTCTCCTGTGTGTGTGCTTTGCGTTATCATCCGGCGCAGTGGACCAAGCCAGAAGGTCCAATTTGGGAAACTTTTACTGGGCCACTTTCATGCGCGAACTCCCTGACAGTCCCCTCTTCGAGCTCGAACTCGCACTGCCCGCGCCAGGTTCGCGCCAGGCCATCGGCATGCTGCACGCCCAGTTCGTGCAGGCGATCCGGTCCGGCCGCCTGGCGCCGGGCACGAAACTGCCGCCGACCCGCAGTGCGCCGGCCCAGTTCGGCATCGCGCGGAACACCGCGGCGGAGCTCTACCACCGCCTGCTCAACGAAGGACTGCTGGTGGCCCGCCAGGGCTCGGGCACCTTCGTGGCGCCGGCGGCGGCGGGCAGCGGCCAGGCCCAGGCGCGCAATCCGGACGCCCTGGCGGCGCTGCGCATCAATCCGGTCTGGCTGGACAAGGACGTGGCCGCGCCAATGCGGTTCTGGCAGGACGATGCGCCCGCCGCGGCGGCGCCGGCCCCCGGCCCGGTCGAACTGCGGCCCGCGCTGGTCGATTCGCGGCTGTTTCCCTTCGAAGACTTCCGGCGCATCCTGGCGCGCCAGCTGCGCTCGCTGGAAAACCGTCCGCCATCGTTTCGCAGTCCGCAGGGCAGCCAGGGCAACTATCGGCTGCGCCAGGCCGTGACCAGCCACGTCGCGGTCACGCGCGCCATCGCCTGCCGGGCCGACGACGTGCTGGTCACGGCCGGCGCCCAGCAGGCTTTCGACCTGCTGGCGCGCGTGCTCGTGGTGCAGGGCCAGACGGTGGTGGCGGTCGAAGACCCGGGCTATCCGCCGCTGCGCGCGGCCTTCGCGGCGGCCGGGGCCCGGGTCGTTCCGGTGCCGGTCGACGAGGAAGGCCTGGTGGTCGACGCCATCCCGCCGGAAGCGGCGATCGTCTGCGTGACGCCGTCGCACCAGTTCCCGCTCGGGGTCGCGATGTCGCCGCGGCGGCGCCAGGCCCTGCTGGCGCTGGCCCGGCGCAAGGGCGCGGTGATCGTGGAGGACGATTACGACGGCGAGTTCCGCTTCGACGGCGGACCGCTGTCGGCGCTGAGGACCGCGGAGGCGGCGGATCACGTGTTCTACGTCGGCACTTTCTCGAAGTGCATGCTGCCGACGCTGCGCCTGGGGTTCCTGATCGCCCCGGCGTGGGCGATGCCGGCCCTGGTCACGGCCAAGAATTGCATGGACTGGCATTGCCCGAGCTTCCTGCAGATGGCCGTCGGCGCCTTCGTGGCGGACGGCCACCTGACGCGGCACGTCCGGAGGATGCGGCAGATCTACCGGCAGCGCCGCAAGGTCCTGGCCGATGGCCTGCGCCAGCGCTTCGGCGCCAGCCTGGCGCCGGTCCCGTCGGCCTACGGCATGCATCTCACCGCGCTGCTCGCACCGGGCCACGACGGCCGCGACATCGCCGCGCGCATGCGGGAGCGCGGCTATGCCCTGCACACGCTGGAGCGCTACTACATGGGAAGCCCGGAGCGCGCGGGCCTGGTGTTCGGTTATGGCGTCGCCGGCCCCGAACAGCTCGAGTCGGCGCTGGCCTGCCTGGCGACGCTGCTGGCCTGAGGCCGGCGCTCAGGCAAGCCCGGCCTTTATTTCAGCTTGCAGGTCAGCACCCAGAAATACTCCCAGCGCGCCACCCGGATCTCCTTGGCCACATTCGCCAGGCGCTTCCTCAGCGCGCTGTCGGTCGGATAGCTCTTGGTCCGCTCGACGCGCTGGCCGTCCTCCAGGCTGACCATCTCGTAGGTATTGCCCTGCGCATCCGTGCGCGCGACCGGGTTGCTGACGCCCTCGACGTAGATATCGTCCAGCAGCACCAGCAGCGCGTTCTTGGCGGCCGCCTTTTTTACGTTGGCCAGGAAGGCGTCCTGCTCGTCGCGCTTGAGGTGCGACCAGCAGAATTCGGCGACCACCGCGCCACAGCCGGCGACGCCATCCGGGATGGTCGGCACCGTGCCGTCGTCGCCGGTCAGGGTCAGGGTCTCGAGGCCGTCGGTCAGTTGCGCGAGCTGCTCGCGCACGTCGGCCAGGTCGGCGTCGCGGTCCGACAGGCCTTCGCCGTCGTCTTCGTAGTCCTCGTCGTCCTCGAAGTCCTCGAAGTCCTCGTGTTCGTCGTTGTCGTCGTTGTCGTCTTGATGATCGTGATTCATGTTACAGCTCGTAGTTGTCGCTCGTGCCGCGCATCGCCGACTCCACCATCTTGCGGTTGAGGGTCGGGGCGAGCAGCTCGATAAAAGTATAGATATAACTGCGCAGGTAGGCGCCCTGCTTCACCGCCACCCGCGAGACGTTCATGCCGAACAGCTGGCCGACGGGGATCGCGCGCAGGTTGCGGTCGCGTTCCGGGTCGAAGGCCATGCCGGCGATGATGCCCACGCCCATGCCCAGCTCCACATAGGTCTTGATGACGTCGGCGTCGATCGCTTCCAGCAGCACGTCCGGCTTGAGGCTGCGCAGTTCGAAGGCGTGGTCGATCTTGCTGCGGCCGGCGAAGGCGGCATCGTAGGTGATCAGCGGATATCCCGCAATCTCTTCCAGCGAAATCGCCTTCGAACGCGTCAGCGCGTGCTCGTGCGGCACCACCAGCACGTGTTCCCATTGGTAGCACGGCAGCGTGATCAGGCCGTCGACGGCGGCGATCGATTCGGTGGCGATGGCAAGATCCGCCTGGTCGTTCTTGACCATGTCCGCGATCTGGCGCGGATTGCCCTGCAATAGCGACAACCTCACCTTCGGGAAGCGGGTCATGAAGGCCTGCACTACCTTCGGCAGCATGTAGCGCGCCTGGGTATGGGTGGTCGCGATGGTGAAGCTGCCGCTGTCCTGGGCCGCGTATTCCTTGCCGATCCGCTTCAGGCTGTCGATTTCCTGCATGATCAGCTCGACGGATTCCAGCACCAGGCGGCCCGGCTCGGTCAGGCCGCGGATGCGCTTGCCGTGGCGGGTAAAGATGTCCACCCCAAGCTCTTCTTCCAGCTCGATGATGGCCTTCGACACGCCCGGCTGTGAGGTGAACAGGGCCTTGGCGGCGTCGGTCAGGTTGAAATTCTGGCGGACCGCTTCGCGCACGAAGCGTAACTGATGTAGGTTCATTGGCGCATTTTACAAGCTTGCTTATGCCACTGGCTCATATAAGCAAATAAATTCTCAGTAGTTTGGAATAAGACGCTATTTTATTAATATTCCACATAGTCTACCCACCCTGTGGATCCCAAACATGTACCGTTACGACCAGTACGACCATCTCATCGTCCGCGAGCGCATCGCCCAATACCGCGACCAGGTGGCGCGCCGCCTGAACGACGAGCTGACCGAAGAAGAATTCCTGCCGCTGCGCCTGCAGAACGGCCTGTACATGCAGCGCCATGCCTACATGCTGCGCATCGCCGTGCCCTATGGCCTGCTGTCGACGAAGCAGCTGCGCATGTTCGCCCACATCGCCCGCAGCTACGACCGCGGCTACGGCCACTTCACGACGCGCCAGAACATCCAGTTCAACTGGATCGAGCTGGAGCAGACGCCGGACATCCTGAGCGACCTGGCTTCGGTGGAAATGCATGCGATCCAGACCTCGGGCAATTGCATCCGCAACACCACCACCGACCAGTTCGCCGGCGTGGCCGCGGACGAGATCGTCGATCCGCGCCCGTTCTGCGAACTGATCCGCCAGTGGAGCACCTTCCACCCGGAATTCATCGCCCTGCCGCGCAAATTCAAGATCGCCGTCAACGGCGCCGTCCAGGACCGCGCCGCGATCGCCGTGCACGACATCGGCCTGACCGCCGTGCGTAACGAGGCGGGCGAAGTCGGCTTCAAGTTCATGGTCGGCGGCGGCCTCGGCCGCACGCCCATCATCGGCAGCACCATCAACGAATTCGTGCCCTGGCAGCACCTGCTGACCTACCTGGAAGCGGTGATGCGCGTGTACAACCAGTTCGGCCGCCGCGACAACAAGTACAAGGCCCGCATCAAGATCCTGGTGAAGGCCACCGGGCCGGAAGAATTCGCGCGCCTCGTCGAACAGGAATTCGCCGACCTGAAGGACGGTCCGGAAACCCTGACCCGCGAGGAAGTCGAGCGCGTCGCCGCCTACTTCACGCCGCCGCCGTATGCCCGGCTCGAGAACATCGACCCGCGCGCGGCGCATGCGGACGACAAGGCCTTCGCCAACTGGCTGCAGCGCAACGTCAAGCCGCACAAGGTGGCGGGCTATGCCTCGGTGGTGCTGTCGCTGAAGAAGACCGGCGTGCCGCCGGGCGACGCCACCGCCGAGCAGATGGATTTCGTCGCCGACCTGGCCGACCAGTACAGCTTCGGCGAGCTGCGCGTGACCCACGAGCAGAACCTGGTGCTGGCCGACGTCGAGCAGGCGAAACTGTTCGAGATCTGGCAGCTGGCCAAATCGAAAGGCCTGGCGACGCCGAACATCGGCCTGCTGACCGACATCATCGCCTGCCCGGGCGGCGACTACTGCTCGCTGGCGAACGCGAAGTCGATCCCGATCGCCGCCAGCATCGCCCAGCGCTTCGACGACATCGACTACCAGCACGACATCGGCGACATCGAACTGAACATCTCCGGCTGCATCAATGCCTGCGGCCACCACCACGTCGGCCACATCGGCGTGCTGGGTGTCGACAAGGACGGCGCCGAGTGGTACCAGGTGTCGATCGGCGGCGCGCAGGGCAATGAAGCCGCGCTCGGCAAGATCATCGGCCCTTCGTTCTCGGCGCCGCAGATGCCGGAAGTGGTGCAGCGCCTGCTCGACGTCTACCTGCGCGAGCGCGTCGAAGGCGAGCGTTTCGTCGACGTCGCCCAGCGCCTGGGCATCGCCCCATTCAAGGAACACGTGTATGCCACGCCGATCCCGGCCGGCGAACTGGCTGTCGGAGAAGATCAATATGCCTAATATTCAACACAACGCCCGGATCATCAAGGGCCGCGAGGTCGTCGCCGACGACTGGCGCGTGCTGCGCCTCGACGAGGGCGATGCGCCGGAGACCGTCGAGGTCCCGGCCGGCAAGGTCATCGTGCCGCTGACGGTCTGGCAGGCGCAGCGCGAAAGCCTGCTCGGCCGCGCCGGCGCGAACGGCGACATCGGCGTCTGGTTCGCTTCGGACGAGCTGGCCCATGCCGTCAAGGACGACCTGGACGAGTTCGGCGTGGTCGCGATCGACTTCCCGAAATTCAGCGACGGCCGCGGCTATTCGATCGCCTTCAACCTGCGCAAGCGCCTCGGCTACAGCGGCGAACTGCGCGCGATCGGCGACGTGCTGCGCGACCAGCTGTTCCAGATGCAGCGCTGCGGCTTCGATGCCTTTGCGACGCGCCAGGACCGCAGCATCGAGGACGCGCTGAAAGGCCTGACCGTGTTTTCCGAAACCTACCAGGCATCGGTGGACCAGCCGCTGCCGCTGTTCCGCCGCGTGCAGCGCGACGTGCCGCTCGAGCACAGCGACGTCGGCGCGGGCATCTGAGCCAGCGGGGAACCATCATGAGCGACCTGCACGCACGCGTCGAAGAAACCCGCGGCATCCTGGCCCGCATCGCACGCGACTTCTCGCCGGCCGTGTTCGCCTCCAGCCTGGCGGCCGAAGACATGGTCCTGACCGACCTGATCCTGAAAGCCGGCCTGCCGATCGGCATCTTCTCGCTGGAGACCGGCCGCCTGCACAAGGAAACCCTGGACGTGCTGGACAAGGTCAAGTCGCATTACGGCCATGACATCGCGCTCTACCGCCCGCAGCCCGAACTGGTCGACGCCTGGGTCGCGCAGAATGGCCTGAACGCCTTCTACGACAGCGTCGAGATGCGCAAGGAATGCTGCCGCCTGCGCAAGGTCGAGCCGCTCGGCCGCGCCCTGGCCGGCAACAGGGCCTGGGTGACCGGCCAGCGCCGCGCCCAGTCGAGCACGCGCGCCGAGCTGGCCGTCCAGGAAGACGACGCCGCGCACGGCATGGCCAAGTTCAACCCGCTGGCCGACTGGTCCGAGCAAGATGTATGGCAATATATCCGGGATAATAATGTGCCCTACAACAGCCTGCACGACCGCGGCTATCCGTCGATCGGCTGCGAGCCCTGCACCCGCGCGATCCAGCCCGGCGAGGATGTCCGCGCCGGCCGCTGGTGGTGGGAAAACCCGGAATCCAAGGAATGCGGGCTGCACCTCGTGGACGGCAAACTCATTCGAATCAAGACACAGGCAATGCCATGACGACTTTCAGCGACACCCCCCGCGTCCTCGGTGACGTGAATGCGCGCCACCTCGACGCCCTCGAATCCGAAGCGATCCACATCCTGCGCGAGGTCGCGGCCGAATGCAGCAATCCGGCCCTGCTGTTCTCGGGCGGCAAGGATTCCGTGGTGCTGCTGCGCCTGGCCGAAAAGGCCTTCCGTCCCGGCAAGTTCCCCTTCACGCTGGTCCACATCGACACCGGCCACAACTTCGACGAAGTGATCGCCTTCCGCGACGCCCGCGTGGCGGAGCTGGGCGAGCGCCTGATCGTCGGTTCGGTCGAAGACTCGATCAAAAAGGGCACCGTGCGCCTGCGCAATCCGGCCACCGATTCGCGCAACGCCGCCCAGGCGGTGACCCTGCTGGAAACCATCGCCGAACACGGCTTCGACGCCTGCATCGGCGGCGCTCGCCGCGACGAGGAAAAGGCCCGCGCCAAGGAGCGCATCTTCTCCTTCCGCGACGAATTCGGCCAGTGGGACCCGAAGGCCCAGCGCCCGGAACTGTGGGACCTGTATAACACCCGCGTCCACAACGGCGAGAACATGCGCGTGTTCCCGATCTCGAACTGGACCGAGCTGGACGTCTGGCAGTACATCGCCCGCGAAAAGCTGGCCCTGCCGACCATCTACTATGCGCACGAGCGCCAGGTGATCCCGCGCAACGGCCTGCTGGTGCCGCTGACCCCGCTGACCCCGGCCCGCGACGGCGAGCAGGTCGAGACCCACACCGTGCGCTTCCGGACCGTCGGCGACATCTCCTGCACCTGCCCGGTGGCCTCGACCGCCGCGACCCCGCTCGAGATCATCGCCGAGACCGCGATCACCCAGATCACCGAGCGCGGCGCCACCCGCATGGACGACCAGACCTCGGAAGCGTCGATGGAAAAACGGAAAAAACAAGGATACTTCTGATGGACGCCGTGACTGTTGATATGAAAACCGAACTCGATCACGCCGCCGACCAGAGCGGCCAGGCCTCGCTGCTGCGCTTCATCACCGCCGGCTCCGTCGACGACGGCAAGAGCACCCTGATCGGCCGCCTGCTGTACGACAGCAAGGGCATCTTCGCCGACCAGCTGGCCGCCGTCTCGCGCTCCAAGCACAAACGCACCGTGGGCGACACCATCGATTTGTCGCTGCTGACCGACGGCCTCGAGGCCGAGCGCGAACAGGGCATCACGATCGACGTGGCCTACCGCTACTTCGCCACGCCGAAGCGCAAGTTCATCATCGCCGATACGCCCGGCCACGAGCAGTACACCCGCAACATGGTGACCGGCGCCTCGACCGCGGACGCCGTGATCATCCTGGTGGACGTGTCGAAGGTGAAGCTCGGTGACGACGGTTCCGTGGAACTGCTGACCCAGACCAAGCGTCACTCGACCATCGCCAAGCTGCTGCAGATCGAGCACGTGATCGTCGCCGTCAACAAGATGGACCTGGTGAACTACGACCGCACCGTGTACGACCGCATCGTCGGCGCCTACACCGAGTTCGCGCAAAGCCTGGGCTTGAACGACATCACCGCGATTCCGCTATCGGCGCTGGCCGGCGACAACGTGGTCGACCGGACCGACAACATGCCCTGGTACGAAGGCCCGACCCTGATCGAGCTGCTGGAAGGCCTGTCGGTCTACGACGAGGCGCACGCCGCCCCGTTCCGCTTCCCGGTGCAGCTGGTGGCGCGCCACAACGGCCACGAAGCCAACGATTTCCGCGGCTACATGGGCCGCGTCGAATCGGGCAAGGTGAGCGTCGGCGACAAGCTGGTGGTGCAGCCGTCCGGCGTTGAAGCCACGGTCAAGGACATCCTGAC
>CAJYXO010000290.1 GCA_913778765.1 uncultured Massilia sp.
GCCTTGTCCTCGATCTTCGCCTTCGATGAAACGCTTCATTTCGCACTCGTATTGATGAGATACTGCATCAACGTTTACCGGGCCCGGACCGTTTACCTGGGATTACGTTTTTACACAGCCTGGGCCAGGAGCGGACGGAACAAGTGAGTAATTAATGGACATATCAGAGCTTGCACAGGCTTTAAGTAATCATGGTGTCTCGTCGCGCTACTATCGAATCGGACCATACGGTCATGGATTTTCCGACGACTCGTTTTCGCTCGAAGAAGCCAATGGAGAGTTCCGAGTGATGTACATCGAACGAGGAAACCCTTCGTTGCTGGCATCGTTCGCAACTGAAGCTGACGCTTGTGCGTACCTCCTCGCCCAGTTGACGAGCACCGATCAATTTTTGATTCGCCCGAAATAAGGCCTTTCTGCGAACCAAATACGTCCGCAATGGGTCGAGTCCGGTCTGTCGCGACAATCCGAGACTTTTCCTCAACGGCAAACTGGTATGCTGACTCGACCGCCGGACAACGGCCAAAAGTGGTCTTAGCCTCCACACTCATGCGAGCTTAAGGTTGCAAGGAAATGTCAGTGATGGATCTATTGGAAATCAAGACTTGGACACACAACTTCTTTTCATCTGCTTCCTTACGTTCGTAATCCATCTCATCGGCACGCTTGCTTACTCGGTGCGCATTGCCGGCATACGAACGAAGCGGATAGCCGTTTCCCTCGCGCTATTCAGCATCCTCGTGCTGGTGTCTCGAACTTCTAATTCCTTCCTAGGGCCCTTCCTGGCAAAACGCGTCGAGACGAGCCTGGGCGGTCTTGCAAGCGCGTCGCTACTCAATGATTTTCGCTGGTTGCTGGTATCGGCAAGTCTGGCGACCGTGGCAGGTGCGCTATTGATTCCAACTTTTCAACGTGTGTTCTGTCGCGCGGTGATGCACTTTCAAGTCCACCGCTCAGTGCCCAAGTTGATCCTTCATGGCTTTTTCAAGGGCGGGCTTTCTTATCTCCGCGACGTCGCCAGCGTACCCGCTGTACGAAACATGACGGACCTTCGATCCGGCCACGGCGTCTCGCGCCGGATCACGCTGTTGAATGTCGGCGCTACTGCCCTGTGGACGGTCGGGGTGTTCGCTTCGCTGTACGCTGGTGTCCTTGATCCTTCGGTTCGCGTCACTTCCAGCACGCTATCGTCCATCATCAATGGCGGCGCCACCATCATGATGGCCGTGTTCATCGATCCTCATATGTCGGGCATGACGGACGATGTCATCGAGGGCAAGGTCACCGAAGGACAGTTCAGGAAGTCTGTTGTCTGGCTGGTGGGAAGCCGGCTGGCGGGGACCGTTGCGGCGCAAGCGCTGCTCGTGCCTGGGGCGCTCCTTATAACCTCGGTGGCCCACGTCATCTGAGCGCCCAGCCTGCCCGCCCGTCAATGGACTCAGGGGTGTTCCCGATCGCGCAGCCAAGTCCGCAATCGGGTCGGAAGCGAATACTGAAACAGTTCCGCGATCGGAAAATCCTGTCGTTGCACGTGCACCACTTAGTCAATCCTCTAAAGATTTTAAAAATACAACCTAGCCGATACCTCGAAGGTATCCATCCTTGAAAGAGGCGTATATGCAGGCAATCAATCAGCAGCAGGCGATCCAGAACTACATTGACGCGTACAACGCGTTCAACGTGGACGGCATGCTCAAGCTCCTGTCACCCGACGTGCGTTTTGAGAACTGGGCGGGCGGCCACCTGACCGCCCAAGCTTCCGGCATGGAAGAGTTCAGGCAACTCGCGGAACAGGCGAAATCCATGTTCTCCGAACGCGAACAGCGCATCACAGCCGTCAAACAAGGCGCAGACTCGGTCATCGTGAGCATTGCGTACCGCGGACAACTTGCCGTGGACATCCCGGACGGTCCGCGGGCGGGAACTGTGCTGGACCTGAACGGCGAATCCGAATTTGCCTTCGACGGCCACCTGATTTCCAGGATCGTCGATCGAAGCTAAGGCAGATAGCGGATTGCGCCGTCGAGCGCGTGACAACCGCACTTCTCGCGTCATGGTGCACGGTGGGCGGTCGCGCCCCGGCAAGCCCCTGGATCGATGAGCTTGCCGCGGCACGACAGGCGCCCTGGCAACCTATTGCAGCTTCCGGGCCAGTGCGCTCACCGTGTTCAGGGTCGCGTCCGACGTATCCCGCCCGGGCATGGGCGTCCACACCTCACCGACCGCGGGCGGCTGCGCGAGATGCAGGCCGAGCACGTCGCGCGCGCGCCGGGTGTAGCCGGCAAGAAGGTCGACGCTGACGTCCTTGGCCAGCGTCGCCAGGACGGCGTCCGGCTTTGCCACCTGGTCGAGCCGGCGAAACAAGGTTTCCTTGCTTGCGCAGTCGGTCAATACCGCATCGACGATCAGGTCGCAGTCCTTGAGGTGGTGGAAATTGACCGTACCGGCCAGCAGCGCCAGGCGCCGGTCGCGCTCGCGGGATGCGAGTTCGCCGCGCGCGACTGCCGCCGCATAGCCTGCCCGGGCCAGCGCGACGAGGTCGTCGAGCGCATCGCGCCCGGGTTCGAACAGCGTGACCGGTACGCCGGCATCCAGGAGCCTGGTGACGATGCCGAGGCTGGCGGCATTGGCGCCGACGATGCCGACCCGGCCGACGGTGCGCGCCTCATGCGCAAGCGCATCGGGTATGGCGCCAAGCGGCGCATGGGTGTTGCGGGCTTCGATTTGCATGCGATGCACTCCCGGTCGGTCAGAACTGGTTCATGGTGTTGAGCTTGCCGGAAGCCTTCAAGGCCGCTTCGCCGCTGAAGTATTCCTTGTGGTCGTCGCCGATGTCCGAGCCCGACATGTTCTGGTGCTTGACGCAGGCGATGCCCTCGCGGATCTCCTTGCGCTGCACGCCGGCCACGTAGCCCAGCATGCCCTGCTCGCCGAAGTAGTCCTTGGCCAGGTTATCGGTCGACAGCGCAGCCGTGTGGTAAGTCGGCAGCGTGATCAGGTGATGGAAGATGCCGGCTTCGCGCGAGGCGTCGGCCTGGAAGGTGCGGATGCGCTCGTCGGCTTCGCGCGCCAGTGCCGAGTCGTCGTATTCGGCGCTCATCAATTGCGAGCGCTCGTAGCGCGAGACGTCGGCGCCCTTGGCCTGCATGCTGTCGAACACCTGCTGGCGGAAATTCAGGGTCCAGTTGAACGAGGGGCTGTTGTTGTAGACCAGCTTCGCGTTCGGGATGACCTTGCGGATTTCCTTCACCATGCCGCCGATCTGGGCGATGTGCGGTTTCTCGGTTTCGATCCACAACAGGTCGGCGCCGTTCTGCAGCGAGGTGATGCAGTCGAGTACGCAACGTGCTTCGCCGGTGCCCTCGCGGAACTGGAACAGGTTGCTGGGCAGGCGCTTGGGACGCAGCAGCTTGCCGTCGCGCTTGATGACCACGTCGCCGTTGCCCATCGCCTCGAGCGACACCTCTTCGACGTCGAGGAAGCTGTTGTACAGGTCGCCGAGGTCACCTGGTTCCGCGGTGCAGGCGATCTGCTTGGTCAGGCCGGCGCCGAGCGAGTCGGTGCGCGCCACGATGAGGCCATCGTCCACACCCAGTTCGAGGAAGGCGTAGCGCACCGCGCGGATCTTGGCCAGGAAATCTTCGTGCGGCACGGTGACCTTGCCGTCCTGGTGGCCGCACTGCTTCTCGTCCGACACCTGGTTTTCGATCTGGATGCAGCAGGCGCCGGCTTCGATCATCTGCTTGGCCAGCAAATAGGTGGCCTCGGCGTTGCCGAAGCCGGCGTCGATGTCGGCGATGATGGGCACGACATGGGTGACGAAGTTGTCGATCTTGTCCTGGATCGCGGCGCGCGCGGGGCCCTCGGCCGCGTCGAGCTGGCGGAACAGGCCGCCGAGTTCGCGCGCATCGGCCTGGCGCAGGAAGGTATACAGCTCCTTGATCAGCGCCGGCACGGCCGTCTTCTCGTGCATCGACTGGTCGGGCAAGGGGCCGAATTCCGAGCGCAGCGCGGCAATCATCCAGCCGGACAGGTAAAGATAGCGGCGGTCGGTGCTGTTGAAATGCTTTTTGATGGAGATCATCTTCTGCTGGCCGATGAAGCCGTGCCAGCAGCCCAGCGACTGGGTGTATTGCGCCGGATCGGCGTCGTAGGCCGCCATGTCGCGGCGCATGATGCCAGCCGTGTAGCGGGCGATGTCGAGGCCGGTCAAGAAGCGGTTCTGCGCGCGCATGCGCGCCGCGGATTCGGGGTTGATGGCATGCCAGCCCTCACCCTGCTGGTTCTTCAGATTGGCGATGGCCTGGATATCGTTCTGGTACTGGGACATGGTGAACTCCATAAGAAAGAATCGAAATCGGATGGGTTCATCATAGTGTCAGTACGGCCTACTCTTTCATGTCTTATATAAGACAGCAGAGTAATTTTTTACTTCAAAAAATCAATGGCTTGCGGATCGTTTTTCACAATGAGGAATGGCATGCTGCGGTGCGGAATATCCTGACCCACATCATCGCCGTCAAATATCATGATGTGGAATGGAGTTCATCGGTGTGAAATACGACCTCTCCTGCCGCGGCTCATACCTGAATCCAGGTCGTCTTCAACTCCGTGTACTTGTCGAACGCGTGCAGCGACTTGTCCCGCCCATTCCCCGACTGCTTGTAGCCCCCGAACGGCACGGTGATGTCGTCGTTGTCGTACTGGTTCACATGCACGGTGCCCGCCCGCAGCAGGCGTGCCGTGCGGATCGCCTTGCTCATGTCCGCGGTCCACACCGCCGCCGCCAGGCCGTAGGGCGTGCTGTTGGCCTGCTTGATCGCCTCGTCCAGGTCCGTGAACGACAGCACGGACAGCACCGGGCCGAAGATCTCCTCGCGCGCGATCCGCATCGCGCCGTCGACGCCATCGAACAGGGTCGGCTCGATGTACAGGCCGCCCGTCTCCGCGCGCGCCGCGCGGCCGCCCGCGAGCAGGCGCGCGCCCGCGGCCTTGCCGTCCTCGATGTAGCCGAGCACCGTCTTCATCTGGGCCGCATCGACGATCGCGCCCATCACGGTATCCGGGTCGAGCGGATCGCCGGGCGCGTACGTCGGCATCAGGGCCAGCGCCTTGTCCAGGAAGGCTTCGCGGATCGACTCCTCGACGAACAGGCGCGAGGGCGCATTGCAGCTCTCGCCCTGGTTGAAGTAGATCGCGCCGATCGCGCCCGCCACCGCGGCGTCCAGGTCCGGGCAGTCGGCGCAGACGATGTTCGCCGATTTGCCGCCCAGTTCCGTCCACGCGCGTTTCAGGTTCGACTGGCCCGCCATCTGCAGGATCTGCTTGCCGACGCGCGTGGAACCCGTGAAGGCGATGCAGTCGACATCCATGTGCAGGCCGAGCGCCTTGCCCGCTTCGTCGCCGAAGCCGGGCAGGACGTTGAACACGCCTTCCGGCAGGCCCGCTTCCAATGCCAGCTCGGCCAGGCGCAGCGAGGTCAGCGGCGCCTTCTCGGAGGGTTTCAGCACCAGGCTGTTGCCGCTTGCCAGCGCCGGGCCGATCTTCCAGGCCGCCATCAGCATCGGGTAGTTCCAGGGGATGATCGCGGCCACCACGCCGACCGGCTCGCGCTGGATCAGCGCCAGGCTGTCCTGCGCGGTGGGCGCGACTTCGCCGTAGAGCTTGTCGATTGCTTCGCCATACCAGCGGATGCAGTTCTGGGCCAGTTGCACGTCGACGCTGCGGCTGTAGCGGATCGGCTTGCCCATGTCGAGGGTCTCCAGCAGCGCCAGCTCGTCCTTATTGGCCAGCATCAGGTCGGCCAGGCGGACGAGCACCCGCTTGCGCTCGGCCGGCGCCTTGCCGGACCAGCGGCCGTCTTCGAAGGCGGCGCGGGCGCTGGCCACGGCGGCGTCGACGTCGGCGGCACCGCAGCGCGCGACTTCGCCGAGCTTGCGTCCGTCGACGGGTGAGATACAGTCGAAACGCGCGCCGGCCCTGGCGTCAATACGCTTGCCGCCGACGACGGCGCGGCCGTCGATCCGCACTGATCTGGAACGTTCATGCCAGTCCTGGGTCGCCATCATGTCTCCTTCTGGATGCAATGCCGTTGTCGAGCCGATACTAGCAAACAAAATCGATCCAATTGCCGATGTATGCCGCTATAATCGCGAATTTTTCCACCCAGAATTTCGCTTCCCGCTGCCGGAGTCCTAATGAATACCATCCTGATTTCGTCCGTCGTGATCTACCTGCTGGGCACCTTGGGCCTGGGCATGTGGGCCGGCACGAGGATCAAGAACACGGCCGACTTCGCCGTGGCCGGCCGCAGCCTGCCGCTGATCATGGTGATCACCACCACCTTCGCCACCTGGTTCGGCGCCGAAACCGTGATGGGCATCCCGGCCCGCTTCGTGCAGGGTGGACTGAACGGCCTGGTCGAGGATCCGTTCGGCGCCGGCACCTGCCTGATCCTGGTCGGCCTGTTCTTCGCCGCGCGCCTCTATAAACTGAACCTGCTGACCATCGGCGACTACTACCGTGCGCGCTACGGCAAGGGCATCGAAGTGTTCTGCTCGCTTGCCATCATCCTGTCCTATCTCGGCTGGGTGGCGGCGCAGATCACCGCGCTCGGCCTGGTGTTTTCGGTGCTGACCGGCGGCGCCATGTCCGAGACCGCCGGCATGATCGTCGGCACCCTGGCCGTGCTGATCTACGTGGTGGTGGGCGGCTTCCTGGCGGTGGCGATCACCGACTTCATCCAGATGATCGTGCTGGTGGTGGGCATGTCGATCATCGCCGTGTTCTCGTCGGAACTGGCGGGCGGCACCGGCACCGTGCTGCGCATGATCCAGCAGAAGGACCTGTGGAACTTCCTGCCCAAGCATCACTTCACCGACATCGCCTTCTTCGTCGGCGCCGCCGTCACGATGATGCTGGGTTCGATCCCGCAGCAGGACGTGTTCCAGCGCGTGATGTCGGCCAAGGATGCGCCGACCGCCCGCGCCGGCGCGGTGATCGGCGGCGCCAGCTACATCCTGTTCGCCTTCGTGCCGATGTTCATCGTCGCCTGCGCCGTCATCGTGATGGGCAACGATGCGCTCGAACTGGCGAAGAGCGACTACCAGCGCGTGCTGCCGACCTTCGTGATGACGAAGATGCCCTTGATCATGCAGATCCTGTTCTTCGGCGCGCTGCTGTCAGCGATCAAGAGCACGTCCTCGGCCACCCTGCTGGCGCCGTCCACCAGCTTCACCGAGAACATCCTCAAGAACCTGCGCCCCGGCATGAGCGACCGCCAGCAGCTGTTCGCCATGCGCGTGACCATCGTCGTGTTCGCGGCGCTGGTGCTGACCTACGCCATCGCGATGAAGGGCACCTCGATCTACGAACTGGTGTCCTCGGCTTACCAGGTGACCCTGGTCGGCGCCTTCGTGCCGCTGGTGATGGGCCTGTACTGGAAGCGCGCCACCACCCAGGGCGCGATCCTGTCGATCGCGGCCGGCATCGCCACCTGGATCCTGTTCTTCCCGCAGATCTCCGCGCTGGGCGAAGCTTTCCCGGGGCAGCTGGCCGGCCTGCTGGCGGGCTTCATCGGCATGATCGTGGGCTCGCTGGCGCCGCAGGTGTTGAAGAACCGGCATGAGCCGCACAAGACGGCGGTGAGTGTGTGAATCCAGGTTCGCAGAGCAGCCGTCACTCCATCCATCCCCTCGACTGCACGTCGTCCAGCGTCAAGTCCAGACAGTAGCGAATCCGTTCCACCATCTCATCGATCTGCGCCGTCGTCATGACCAGCGGCGGCGCCACGATCATCCGGTCCCCCACCGCCCGCATGATCACGCCGTTGTCGAACATGTGCGCGCGGCAGACCATGCCCACCGCCAGTTCGCGCGGGAAGGCTTCGCAGTCGTGCACGGTGGCGCCCTTGCGCCGCACCAGGTTCAGGCCCGCCGCCATGCCCATGCTCTCCGCATGCCCGACCAGCGGGTGCGACGCCAGCGACCCGAACGCCGTTTTCAGATGCGGCCCGGTTTCCAGCGCCACCCGTTCGACCAGCTTTTCATCGACCATGATGCGCAGGTTCTCGAGCGCCGCCGCGCAGGCCACCGGATGGCCGGAATAGGTGAAGCCGTGGTTGAAGTCGCCGCCCTTCTCGACCAGCACATGGGCCACGCGCGCGCCCACCAGGACGCCGCCCAGCGGCACATAGCCCGACGTGACGCCCTTGGCGAAGGCGATCAGGTCGGGCCGCGCGCCCATCAACTGGGAGCCGAACCAGGTTCCCAGGCGCCCGAAGCCGCAGATCACTTCGTCGGACACCAGCAGCACGCCGTACTTGTCGCAGATGCGCTGGATTTCGGGCCAGTAGGTCGGCGGCGGGATGATCACGCCGCCCGCGCCCTGCACCGGTTCGCCGATGAAGGCCGCGACATTCTCCGGCCCCAGTTCGAGGATCTTTTCTTCCAGCCAGCCGGCCGCGCGCAGCCCGAATTCGGCTTCGCTCATGCCGCGTCCATGTTCGGCAAAGTTGGGCTGTTCGATGTGGTGGATGCCCGGGATCGGCAGCGCGCCCTGCGCATGCATGCCCGCCATGCCGCCCAGCGAGGCCCCGGCGATGGTGCTGCCGTGGTAGGCGTTGTGGCGGCTGACGATGGCCTGGCGCTGCGGCTGCCCCATCAGCTGCCAGTAGCGCCACACCATGCGCACGATGGTGTCGTTGGCTTCCGAGCCGGAGCCGGTGAAGAACACGTGCCGGAATCCCGGTGGCGCAAGGTCCACCAGGCGCGCCGCCAGCATCACCGCCGGCACGTTGGTCGTGTTGAAGAAGCTGTTGTAGAAAGGCAGGGTGTCCATCTGCCTGGCCACGGCCTGGGTCATGCTCGCGCGGCCGTAGCCGACGTTCACGCACCACAGGCCCGACATGCCGTCGATGACCTTGCGGCCTTCCGAATCCCACAGGTAGACGCCGTCCCCGCGCACCATCACGCGCGCGCCGCGGTCGCGCAGCGCACCGTGATCGGTAAAGGGATGCAGGTAGTGCGCACTGTCGAGTGCCTGCAGTGCGCGTGTGTCAAATCCAGGCGTGTCGACCTCCTGGACTGGCGCGAGCACGTCGCCCGCAATGATGTCGCTTGCCATGTTGGACTCCCATCGTTGTCTAGCGCTCTTTCTCAAACATGAAGCAGCAGGTGCTCGCGCTCCCACGGGCTGATGACGGTCATGAATTCCTGGTGCTCGAGTTCCTTCACCGCCGAATAGACGTCGATGAAGTGCTCGCCGAGGATGTCGCGCAGGCGGTCTTCCCTGCGCAGGAGGCTCAGGGCTTCCGGCAGTCCCTGCGGCAGCTCCACTTCCATCTTGTAGGCGCTGCCTTCGACCATCGGGGTCGGTTCGAGGTGTTCCTGGATGCCGAGGTAGCCGCAGGCCAGGGTCACGGCCAGTGCGAGATAGGGGTTGGCGTCGGCGCCGATCACGCGGTTCTCGACGCGGCGGTCCTGCGAGCCCGACACCGGCACGCGGATGCCGACCGTGCGGTTGTCGACGCCCCACTGCAGGTTGATCGGCGCGGCGGCGCGGCGCACGATGCGGCGGTAGGAGTTCACGTAGGGCGCGACGATCGCCATCGCCGACGGCATGTACTTCTGCAGGCCGCCCACGTACCAGCGGAACAGGTCCGACGGCGAGCCGTCTTCGTTGCTGAAGATGTTCTTGCCCGTTGCGCCGTCGACCACGCTCTGGTGCACGTGCATCGCCGAACCGGGTTCGCCGGCCATCGGCTTGGCCATGAAGGTGGCGTACATGTCGTGCTTGAGGGCGGCCTCGCGCAGGGTGCGCTTGAAGTAGAAGACCTTGTCCGCCAGGCCGAGCGGCTCGCCGTGCTGGAAGTTGATCTCCATCTGGCCGGCGCCGATCTCGTGGATCAGGGTGTCGACGTCGAGGCCCATCATGTCGCAGTAATCGTAGATGTCCTCGAACAGCGGGTCGAACTCGTTGACGGCGTCGATGCTGTAGACCTGGCGGCTGGTCTCGGAACGGCCGCTGCGGCCGATCGGCGCCGCCAGCGGCAGGTTCGGGTCGATATTCTTGGCGGTCAGGTAGAACTCGAGTTCCGGCGCCACCAGCGGCTTCCAGCCCTTTTGCTCGTACATTTTCAGCACGCGACGCAGCACGCTGCGCGGGGCGAAGTCGACCAGGCGGCCGTCGGCGAAATAACAGTCGTGGATCACCTGCGCGGTCGGGTCGACGGCCCACGGCACCATCGTGATCGTGCCGGGATCGGCCTTCAGGATCATGTCGCGGTCGGTGGTCGCGATCGCGCGGTCGAAGGCGTCGTCGCCCGACGGCGAATTGCCGGTGACGGTCATGCCCAGCACGACTTCCGGCAGGCGCATGCCGCGCTCTTCGGTAAATTTTACGCGTGGCAAAATTTTGCCACGGGCGACGCCGGTCAGGTCGGGGACCAGGCATTCGATTTCAGTGACTCGTTTACCGTTGAGCCACTCTTCCATGTCGGTGTAAGAAAAATTGTCGCGGATTGCCATGATGCTTCCTCTGTTCGTTGATGGGTCGCAGGCGCGCAAAGGCCGCCCGCGGCGAGCGGGTTGGTCTGAACAGGAACGCTATGGGACGGGACGGGCCGCCCATTCTTCATAGGCGGTCATAAGTTCTTCCGTTTTTTGGATTGAAAGCGGGCGCGGCAGGCATCGCCGAAGGCGCCGAACATCGCCATCGAGTACGGATTCTGGGCGATGCGCCATTCCGGATGCCATTGCAGCGCCAGGGTGAAGCCCGGCGAGGTCGACACCGAAAACGCCTCGACCAGCCCGTCCTCCGCCACCGCTTCCACCGTCAGCCCGGGCGCAAGCGTGTTGACGCCCTGGCCGTGCAGGGAATTGACGGGGATTTCGTCCTTGCCCAGGATGCCGTGCAGCATCCCGCCTTCGATGATGCGGATCTTGTGCGCGTCGCCGTACTGTTCGTCCATGCCCAGCTCGGGATTTTCGCGATGGTCGAAGTGGCCCGAGACGGTCTGCACCGCCTGGTGCAGGCTGCCGCCCAAGGCCACGTTCATTTCCTGGAAACCGCGGCAGATCGCGATGAGGGGAATGCCTCGCTTGACCGCCTCGCGGATCAGCGGCAGGGTCGTCTGGTCGCGTGCCGGATCCTGCGGCAGGGTCGGATCGAGCACTTCCTCAGAGTAATAACTCGGGTGCACGTTCGACGCCGAGCCGGTCAGCATGATGCCGTCGCACAGGTCGAGCATGGTTTCCAGATCGAGCCTTTCCCCCAACGACGGCAGGATCATGGGCGCACAATCGGCGCCGATGACGACTGCATCGACATATTTATGCTGGGCCGCGTAATAAGGATGTTCTCCGAAATCGCGGGTGCAAGCGGGGATGATGACGATCGGGCGCATGGTCTCTACCTTGTGAGGTGGCGCACACGAACCATCATACTGCAATCTGATCCGCATGCGGGTGGCCGTTAATCCAGATCAACAAGCGCATGCATTCACGCTGCGCGTTGCTGAAATCTGTTAGTGAGATAAGTTCTGCTGTTCAGAAACCGATAGCAAAATCTTATCGTCAACTTGCAAAGCATGCCAACACGAACCGGCTCATACGACGCGCGCCCGATCGGCGCCGCAATCAGACAGCCACGAAACCGCCATCGACGAACAGCTCGTCGCCGGCCACGAAGCTGCTTTCTTCGGACGCCAGGAACAGCACCGTCCGCGCGACTTCGTCCGACTCCCCGAGCCGGCCGAAGGGCGTCATCTGCATCATGCCGTCTTCCATCCCCGGGTTGGCCCGCAGGTAGGTGTGCATCGCCGGTGTATAGATCATTCCGGGAGAGACGACATTGACGCGGATGCCCAGGTGCTTGAGGTCGGTCGTCCAGGTGCGCGCAAGCGAGCGGATGGCGGCCTTCGTGGCGCTGTACACGGACAAGGCGGGAAAGCCTTTGCTGCCCGCACCCGATCCGGCGAGGATGACGGAACCGCCCGACTGCATCAACGGCAAAGCCTTTTGCACGGTGAACACGATGCCTTTGAAATTCGTGTCGAAGAGCCGATCGATGTGTGCTTCGTCGATCTGGCCAAGCGCCGCGGACTCGGAAATGCCTGCGTTGGCGAACACCACGTCGACGCGTCCGTGATCGTTCCCGATCCGCTCGTACAGCCGGTCCAGGTCGCTGCCACTGGCGGCGTCGCCCTGGACGCCGATCGCGCCGTGCCCGATCTCCGCGGCTGCCGCGTCCAGGCGATCCTGGCGGCGCCCAGTAAGGTACACGTACGCGCCTTCCGCTGCGAATCGTTTGGCGGCTGCCAGGCCAATGCCGTCACTGCCGCCGGTGATCACCACGACCTTGTTCTGAAATCGATGCATGATACTTCCTTTCGTATTAAGTGGAGGATTGCTCCACTTATGATATGGAGGTATCCTCCACTTAGCAAGCAAAAATTGAGAGCCGACTGGATGGAACAGAAAACCACGCTGCGCGCCGATGCGCGGCAGAACCGTGAACGCATCATTGCGGCTGCTGAAGAAGTGTTCATGGAGCAAGGGAATGCGACCTCCCTCGAAGCAGTGGCCAAGCGCGCCGGTGTCGGTATCGGGACCCTGTACCGGCGCTTCGCAACACGTGACGCCTTGCTGGCGGCAACCTACAGCGACCGCTTGCTGGCATTCGCGCAAACCTGCCGCGAAGGGATGGCGCAGCTGGACGCCCCCAGCGCGCTACGCGCCTATCTCGAAGGCATGGTTAATCACATCAATATCTACGAAGGCCTGGCAGCGTCGATCGGCATGGTGCTGCAAAGCGGAACCCCTGGTTGCGAGGCGGTCGGCGAAGTCGGCGCCCAGCTTCTTAGCCAGGCTCAGCAATGTGGAGCCGTACGCCCCGACGTGGCCTTCACCGACCTGGTCCATATCATGACGGCGATTTCCTTGGCGATTGAGCGCGAAAGCGAGCGACCGGCGCGCATCGCGCATCTTGTCAGCATCTTCTTCGATGGCGTGTACAGCCGGTAGCTGCTTCCAGAGGCCAGGATGCGGGTGCGCTTTGCCGGCCGCGCCTGCCCGTCCTTGTCGTGCGTGGTATCTTTGTCACCTGATTCGAACAAGCCTGAGGAAACCATGCTGAACCTGAAAGATCCTTCCTTGCTGCGCCAGCAAGCGTATATCGACGGCGAATGGTGCGATGCCGTCGAGGGCCAGACCGTGACGGTGACCAATCCCGCCACCGGCGAATCGCTGGGCACCGTGCCGCACATGGGTGCGCAGGAAACCCGCCGCGCGATCGAGGCCGCGAACGCCGCCTGGCCGGCATGGCGCAAGAAGACCGCGCGCGAACGCGCCCTGATCCTGCGCAAGTGGAACGACCTGATGCTGGAAAACGCGGACGACCTGGCCGCCATCATGACCGCCGAACAGGGCAAGCCGCTGCTTGAGGCGAAAGGCGAAGTCAGCTACGCCGCCTCCTTCTTCGAATGGTTCGGCGAGCAGGCCAAGCGCATCGAGGGCGACGTGCTGGAATCGCCGGCGCGCGACCGCCGCCTGATCGTGACCAAGGAGCCGATCGGCGTCTGCGCGGCCATCACGCCGTGGAACTTCCCGTCCGCGATGATCACCCGCAAGGTCGCCCCGGCCCTGGCCGCCGGCTGCCCGATCGTGCTGAAGCCCGCCGAACTGACCCCCTATTCCGCCCTGGCCCTGGCCGTGCTGGCCGAACGCGCCGGCGTGCCGAAGGGCGTGTTCTCGGTGGTGATCGGCGATGCGAAAGCGATCGGCGCCGAGATGTGCGCGAATCCGACCGTGCGTAAACTCAGCTTCACCGGCTCGACCCCGGTCGGCCGCCTGCTGATGGAACAATGCGCGCCGACCGTGAAAAAGCTGTCGCTGGAACTGGGCGGCAACGCCTCCTTCATCGTGTTCGACGATGCCGATCTCGACGCCGCCGTCGAAGGCGCGATCGCCTCGAAGTACCGCAACGCCGGCCAGACCTGCGTGTGCGCCAACCGCATCTACGTGCAGGACGGCGTCTACGACGAATTCGCGCGCCGCTTCACGGAAAAGGTGAAGGGCCTGAAGGTCGGCAATGGCATGGAGCCTGGCGTGAACCAGGGTCCGCTGATCGAAGACAAAGCCATCGTGAAAGTCGAGCACCACATCGCCGACGCGCTGTCCAAAGGTGCAAGGCTGCTGCTGGGCGGGCAACGTCATGCATTGGGCCACAGCTTCTTCCAGCCGACCGTGCTGGCCGACGTGACGCCCGAGATGCTGGTCTCGGAAGAGGAAACCTTCGGCCCGGTGGCGCCGCTGTTCCGTTTCAAGACCGAGGAAGAAGTGATCGCCCTGGCGAATGACACCGAGTTCGGCCTGGCCTCCTATTTCTACGCACGCGACATCAACCGCGTGTGGCGCGTGGCCGAGCAGATCGAAACCGGCATGGTGGGCGTGAACACCGGCCTGATCTCGAACGAGATTGCGCCTTTCGGCGGCGTGAAGCAGTCCGGTCTGGGCCGCGAAGGCTCGAAGTACGGCATGGACGATTATCTCGTCATCAAGTACATCTGCCTCGGGGGGATGTGATCGTGGCCGGCGACCCGTTCGAATTCGTACGGGATGCGCCGCTGTTCATCGTGCCGCGCACGATCGAGCAGCTGCGCGCCTTTTGCGACGGCCCCAAGCTGGCCGATTTGCCCGGCCCGAACCCGTCGCCGGAACGCGAGCGGCTGGCGGTGGCGCTGGACGACCTGGCCACGCGCCTGCTGGCCGGCATCGAGGCGCATCCGACCAAGTTCTGGGTGCTGAAGCAGTTCCAGCAGTCGCTGGAGACGATGCAGAAGGAGGATGCCGGAACACGCGAGCACGTCGGCACCGAACTCGAACGCCTGATGGACATCGTCGGCATCGACGATTCGGATGGGCTGGTGGCCTATTACCTGGCCAGATCGAATTCCTGAGCATGAAAAAACTCACCACCGGCTTGTTGTTCTGCCTGGCGCTCGGAAACGCGCATGCCGATGTCGTGGCGCCGAGCGAGGATTTCCTCAAGGCGCCCGACCGGATCCAGTGGCACGCCGGCGGCCTGTACGACGGCATCTTCCAGGACGGCACCCGGTTCCAGATCCAGCTTGCGTATCCGCGGCCGTCCGCGCTTTCCAGCCAGGATGCGCCCTTCACCCGGTCCTACTGGTATCCCAGGCACGTCAAGGACACCGCCTTCCATCTGCAGCCCGCCACCGAAGCCGGCAGGGAGATGCGCCTGGTATTGCAGGCGGCGTCCAACGCGCCGGTCGAAGAAAGCTTCGACATCGCGCTCGGGCCGGACCTGCAGTCAGGCAGCGGCACCTGGACCTCGGCCAGGCTGAAGAAGCAGATGACATTCTCGCTGCAGCGCGCCGTGGCCTACGATTACGTGGTCGTCCAGCGTCCGGCGCCGCCGGAAGCCGCCAAGGACGACCCGAATCGCCGCTTCAAGTTTGCATCCTGGTTCCCGGTGCTGGACGATGCCCAGGCCGATGCGTGGGTGCGGGAACAGGCGGGCAAGTGCGCCGGCGATCTCGACTGCTACAACGGGGTACAGGTGCGCTGGAAGTCGCCGTCGTTGATGTCCCTCGAAGCCACGACATGGGAATACAACTACATGGCCGCGCACGGCAATGGCGGCTCGATCACCCGCCAGTACGGCGTCGATGGCGGCCGGCTGTCACCGCTCGGCCTGGATGCCTTCGTCGACACGAGCGCTGCCTGCCTGGCCGGCATCACGGCGGGGATCGTCGGGGAGCTGCACGCCAAGCAACTGCCCTGGGCCGACGAATGGGCCAAGGATGCGCCCCTGACGAAGGCCTGGCTGAAATTCACCCCGACCGCGAGCGGCATCGCCTTCCACTTCGATCCTTACGAAGTCGGACCGTATTCGGAAGGCGCGCCGTCGGTGTTCCTGACCCGCGCGCAGCTGGGGCAGTGCCTGCGCAGCCTGCCGGCCAGCGAGTGAGGTTCAACCGGCTTTGTGCTCGCGCTTGTACTCGTCGTACTTGCGCGCGTCGCCGCGCACCAGCTCCGCCGGGTACTTGGCCCGGTTGAGCACCATCTTCTCCTGCACCGCCGCCACGAGATCGACGTCGAGCTTGTCGGCCAGGCGCACCAGGTAGACCAGCACGTCGGCCATCTCGTGCCGCACCTCGACCAGCTTGTCGGGACCGAGTTCCTCGAGACGGCCGTCGCGCAGCCACTGGAAATGCTCCAGCAGCTCGGCCGCCTCCACCGTCAGCGCGGACGCCAGGTTCTTCGGCGTGTGGAACTGGTCCCAGTCGCGCTCGTCGACGAACTGGCGCACCAGTTCGCGCAGCTGCAGCAGCTCGCTCACGACGGGGTCCAGCCGTCCGCGTAGCGCTCGAGCAGTGCGTCGTATTTTTCCGTCAGTTCCTCGGCGCTGGACACGGTCATGCCGAGGTCGCGCAGCAGGCCGTCCTTCAGGCCGTACACCCAGCTGTGGATCGTCAGTTCCTGGCCGCGGTCCCAGGCGTCCTGCACCACCGTGGTCTGGGCGCAGTTGATCACCTGTTCGGCGACGTTCAGCTCGACCAGGCGGTCGTGGGCGGCGGTGGGCTGCACGATGTCGCCCAGGTAGCGGCCGTGCTTGTGCTTGACGTCCTGCACGTGGCGCAGCCAGTTGTCGGTCAGGCCGACCCGGCGTCCGGTGAGGGCCGCATGCACGCCGCCGCAACCGTAATGGCCGCAGACGATGACGTGCTTCACCTTCAGCACGTCGATGGCGAACTGCAGCACCGACAGGCAGTTCAGGTCGGAGTGCACCACCACGTTCGCCACGTTGCGATGGACGAACATCTCGCCCGGCATCATGCCCAGCAGTTCATTGGCGGGCACGCGGCTGTCCGAACAGCCGATCCACATGTATTCCGGCGCCTGCTGCGCGGACAGCGATTGGAAGAAATCCGGCTGCTTGGCGACGACCGATTCCGCCCAGGCGCGGTTCTTGGCAAACAGCTCTTTGGTGATGGGTTTTGAATTTGGCATCTTTTTCCCTAAAAAAAACCGCTGAGGGCTTGCACCGTTCAGCGGTCGGTGACTTCTTACTCGAAGAAGTCCTTCACTTTGTCCATCCAGCCCTTGCTCTGCGGGCTGTGCTTCGAGCCGCCTTCCTTGGTCAGGCGGTCGAATTCCTTCAGCAGGTCCTTCTGCTTGTCGGTCAGCTTGACCGGGGTCTCGACCACGACGTGGCAGAACAGGTCGCCCGCGTAGCCGGAGCGCACGCCTTTGACGCCCTTGCCTTTCAGGCGGAAGGTCTTGCCGGTCTGGGTGCCTTCGGGGATGGTGAAGGACACCTTGCCGCCCAGGGTCGGCACTTCGATCTCGCCGCCCAGCGCCGCCTTGGTGAACGAGATCGGCATTTCACAATGCAGGTCGTCGCCTTCGCGCTGGAACACTTCGTGCGGCTTGATGTGGATCTCGACGTACAGGTCGCCCGGCGGCCCGCCGTTGGTGCCCGGCTCGCCGTTACCCGAGGAGCGGATCCGCATGCCGTTGTCGATACCGGCCGGGATCTTGACTTCCAGGGTCTTGTTGCGCTTGATGCGTCCGGCGCCGCCGCAGGCTGCGCAGGGTTCCGGGATGATCTTGCCGCTGCCATGGCACTTCGGGCAAGTCTGCTGGATCGAGAAGAAGCCCTGCTGCATG
Organism: uncultured Massilia sp.; assembly: GCA_913778765.1. Lineage (GTDB taxonomy): Bacteria > Pseudomonadota > Gammaproteobacteria > Burkholderiales > Burkholderiaceae_D > Telluria. The sequence goes on from CAJYXO010000290.1 coordinate 17,694, forward strand.
CGCACCTGGCCGTGGCCATGGCAGGTCGAGCAGGTCACCGGCTGGGTGCCCGGCTTGGCGCCGCTGCCGTGGCAGGTGTCGCACTTGTCCCAGCTCGGTACGCGGATCGTGGTGTCGAAGCCGGCGGCCGCCTGTTCCAGGGTGATCTCGAGGTTGTAGCGCAGGTCGGCGCCGCGGTACACCTGCGGGCCCGCGCTGCGGCCGCGGCCACCGCCGAAGATGTCGCCGAAGATGTCGCCGAAGGCATCGCCGAAACCGCCGGCGCCGAAGCCGCCGCCGCCCATGCCGCTGTTCGGATCGACGCCGGCGTGACCGTAACGGTCGTACGCCTCGCGCTTTTCCGGATTGGTCAGCATCTCGTAGGCTTCCTTGACCTCCTTGAACTTCTCCTCCGCTTCCTTGTTGTCAGGGTTGCGGTCGGGGTGGTACTTCATCGCGAGCTTGCGATACGACTTCTTGATCTCGTCTTCCGACGCAGTCTTCGCGACGCCGAGGATCTCGTAAAAATCACGCTTTGCCATTTGTCGGCACCTTGCTGTCTACTAAAACGAATCTAACTGTGCAAAAAAACCGAGCCGGGCACCATACGGCTGCATCGGCTCGGGATGTTGCGCTGGGGGTATAACCCCCTATTGTGACATTACTTGGCGTCCTTGACTTCCTTGAAGTCGGCGTCGACCACGTCATCGTCCTGCTTGGCGCCCGAATCGGCGCCCGGCTGTTGCGCGCCAGCCGCACCGGCCGCGCCCGCAGCACCGGCCTGGTCGGCGTACATCTTCTCGCCCAGCTTCTGCGCCGCGGTGTTCAGGGCGGAGATCTTCGATTCGATCTCGGCCTTGTCGCCCGACTTCAGCACGCCTTCGAGGTCGGAAATCGCGGACTCGATGGTCGACTTGTCGCCGGCGTCCAGCTTGTCGCCGTGCTCGGTCAGGGACTTCTTGGTCTGGTGGACCAGCGCGTCGCCCTGGTTGCGGGCTTCGGCCAGTTCCTTGACCTTCTTGTCCTCTTCCGCGTTCAGCTCGGCGTCCTTCACCATCTTCTGGATCTCGTCTTCCGACAGGCCCGAGTTCGCCTTGATGGTGATCTTGTTTTCCTTGCCGGTGGCCTTGTCCTTCGCGCCCACGTGCAGGATGCCGTTGGCGTCGATGTCGAAGGTCACTTCGATCTGCGGGGTGCCGCGCGCTGCCGGCGGGATGCCTTCCAGGTTGAACTCGCCCAGGCCCTTGTTACCGGCGGCGATCTCACGCTCGCCCTGGTAGACCTTGATGGTCACGGCCGGCTGGTTGTCGTCGGCGGTCGAGAACACCTGCGAGAACTTGGTCGGGATCGTGGTGTTCTTGTGGATCATCTTGGTCATCACGCCGCCCAGGGTTTCGATACCCAGCGACAGCGGGGTCACGTCCAGCAGCAGCAGGTCCTTGCGGTCGCCGGCCAGCACCGAGCCCTGGATCGCAGCGCCGACCGCCACTGCCTCGTCCGGGTTCACGTCCTTGCGCGGATCCTTGCCGAAGAACTCCTTCACCTTTTCCTGCACCTTCGGCATGCGGGTCATGCCGCCGACCAGGATGATGTCGTCGATGTCCGAGACCTTGACGCCGGCGTCCTTGATGGCGACGCGGCACGGCTCGATGGTCTTGCTGATCAGCTCCTCGACCAGGGATTCCAGCTTGGCGCGGGTCATCTTCAGGTTCAGGTGGACCGGCGCGCCGTTCGCCATGGCGATGTACGGCTCGTTGATCTCGGTTTGCTGCGACGACGACAGTTCGATCTTGGCGCGCTCGGCCGAGGCCTTGATGCGCTGCAGGGCGATCGGGTCCTTCGACAGGTCGAGGCCGTTGATCTTCTTGAACTCGTCGATGATGTAGTCGATGATGCGCTGGTCGAAGTCTTCGCCGCCCAGGAAGGTGTCGCCGTTGGTCGACAGCACTTCGAACTGCTTCTCGCCTTCGACGTCGGCGATCTCGATGATCGACACGTCGAAGGTGCCGCCGCCGAGGTCATACACGGCGATCTTGCGGTCGCCCTTGTCGGTCTTGTCCAGGCCGAATGCCAGCGCGGCCGCGGTCGGCTCGTTGATGATGCGCTTGACGTCCAGGCCGGCGATGCGGCCGGCGTCCTTGGTGGCCTGACGCTGGGCGTCGTTGAAGTAGGCCGGCACCGTGATCACGGCTTCGGTCACTTCCTCGCCGAGGTCGTCCTCGGCGGTCTTCTTCATCTTGCGCAGCACTTCGGCCGAGACTTGCGGCGGGGCCAGCTTCTTGCCGCGCACTTCCACCCAGGCGTCGCCGTTGTCGGCGGCCGCGATGGTGTAGGGCATCAGGCTGATGTCCTTCTGGACTTCCTTTTCCTGGAACTTGCGGCCGATCAGGCGCTTCACCGCGTACAGCGTGTTGCGCGGGTTGGTCACGGCCTGGCGCTTGGCCGAGGCACCGACCAGCACTTCGCCGTCTTCCTGGTACGCAATGATCGAAGGCGTGGTGCGCGCGCCTTCCGAGTTCTCGATCACGCGGGTGTTGTTGCCCTCCATGATCGCCACGCACGAGTTGGTCGTGCCCAGGTCGATGCCGATGATCTTGGCCATGGTGTTGTTACTCCTGAATCTGTTGAATCTGTTGTGCTGAACTTGTGGATAACCCGGCCGGATTCAAGGGATGCGCCGGGG
>CAJYXO010000291.1 GCA_913778765.1 uncultured Massilia sp.
CGTCGATGTAGCGCTCGGCCTGCGCCTCGGACCCGGCCTGGTGCGGACGGATCCAGGCGATACGGTTCTTGCGCACCAGGATGTCGACGTCGTAGCGCAGGGTCGGCGACAGGCCGTCCCACAGCGCGCCGGCGCGGATCAGGGTCGAACCGCTCGGCGCCGACTGCTGCCAGTGCAGCTGGACGTCGACGTCCCGCGCACCGCCGCCGTTCGCGTTGATGACGCGGATGCGGTTCGCCGACTTGTACAGCAGGGTGTCGTTGCCGCCCCAGGACGGCAGGTCGGCCGGCTCGCTGGTGACTGCGCGCGCCGCACCGCCCGGCGAACCGTCCGGGTTCAGCGGGATCACGTGCAGCAGCGAGTCCATGATGAAGGCGACCCGGGTGCCGTCGGGCGACAGCACGGCCGCGCCCTCGTCGCGTTCCGAGATCTGGCGCGGGCTTGGGGCCACCGCGTAAAAGGTCCCCTGCCCGGTCGCCAGGTCGATCACGCGCAGCTTGTTGTAGCCTTCGCGGAAGCGGTTGTTGATGCGCTCGTTATCGACCAGCAGGATGTGCTGCCCGTCCGGCAGCCATTGCGGCGTGCTGACCTGGCTGCCGCTAGCTGCCGCGATCACCTGGAAAGTGCCGGTGGCGCGGTTCCAGATCTCGAGCTGGCCGGACAGGGTCACATAGGCGATGCGGCCGCCGTCCGGCGACAGCTTGGGCAGCGCCATCGAGCGTCCCGGAATCGCGGCCAGCTGGCGGTCGACCAGGTCAACGTCGCCACCGGCGCACGCACCCGGCTGGCCGGCGTTGCCGCGCTCGCTGGACAAGTAGACCGCGCGGCCATCCGCCGTCCATTGCGGGCTGATGTCGCGGTCGCTGTCGTTGGTGAGGCGGCGCGGCGCCTCGCCGATGCGCATCGTCCAGACGTCGTTCAAGGCCACGAAGGCGATGCTCTGGCCGTCCGGCGACAGCACCGGCGCGCTGATTCCCCGCACCTCGCGCTGGCCGAAGTTATCGAAGTTGCGGTCCTTCGGATGCGCGAACACGGGACGGCGCAGCAGCAGTTCGGCGCGGAAGTCGATGTCGGCCGGCGAGCCGCCGGCGGCGTCGCGCACACGGATGTGGCCGTCGGCCGTGTACAGGAAGCGGCCGTCCGGCAGGAAGCGCACCGGGAACGGGAAGATGTCTTCGTTGGTCGTGACCTGTGCGCCGCGCACGACCAGCTGGCGGTCCGCATTCTGGTAGAGCAGGCCGCTGCCGTCCGGCAGCCAGGCCGGCGCCGTGCCCGGCGCGACGATCGCCGGGGCGCCGCCGGCCAGCGGACGGGTCACCACGTTGGCGCCGTCCACATAGGCAAGCGTGTTGCCGTCGGGCGAGACAGCCGGATTGCTCTCGGCGCCCGGTCCGGTCGTCACCTGCGCAGGCGGGGCGCCGTCGGCGGACACGGTCCAGATCTTGTACTGGCCGTCGTTGCTGCGGTCGGACGAGAACACCAGCGCGCGGCCGTCCGGGGTCCAGGCCGGCTCGCGGTCGTCGTTCGGTCCGGTGGTCAGCTCCTGCGGACGGCGGCCGTCCGGATCGATGGTCCAGATATGGTAATTCCCTTCCGGGGCGTAGTTCTGGAAGGCGATGCGCGAACCGTCCGGCGACCACACCGGCGCAGTCGGCTCCAGGCGCCAGTCGGTGATGCGGGTGGCGACGCCGCCGCGGACCGGCATGATCCACAGCGCGCCCTGCGCCGAAAACACGACGCGCCTGCCGTCCGGCGACGGCGAAACCGCCATGTTGGTGCCTTCGCGCAGCTCGACGCGGACGTCCTGGGTCGGGCCGCGCAGGTCGTTCAGCTGGTCGACGCGGCCGCCGTGCATCTGGCAGGCAGACAGCACGAAGGCGCTTGCCGCCAGCGCCAGAATAGGGGAATGCGGATGCTTCATGGCTGCCTCCGGTCTTGGATAGTTGCCGATTTGCACCAACATGGTGCGGAGATCGGTCTCGATGCTACTGCCCTGTTCGGCATTCGACTTGGGTATTGCTGGGTTTGCTGATCGAGCTCAAGCGCTATTGCTGACGCATGGGAACTTTTCTTTGCGTGAACCAGCGAACGGAATGCGGCCGCCGCTGGTGGCATCCTGCCCCTGTACTCGTTAACGAAGGAGGCCACCATGTCCGACAATCTGCAAAACCGCGGATCGCAAGACCGCGCCCGCATCAACCTGCACGAAAAGCACGAGATCCATTACTGGACCAAGGCGCTGGGCGTGTCCAAGGAAGAGCTGCAGCAGGCCGTGAAACAGGCCGGCAACAGCGCCGACGCCGTGCGGCAGCACCTGCGCACCAAGCACTGAGCCGCCTGCAGTACCGAGGCCAGCACCGATCCCCTAGCGAACGTGTTCTGAGCCTGTCCTGAGCATGTAATGAGCATGCCGTCCCGGGAGAACGTTCCCGCTCTCCCGGGCCATGCCGGCGCGCACACCGCCGGGGCCATCGTCCGCGCCTCCGGCCCGTCGGCGCCCGATTCCCCGCCGGCGCCCTGCCCCATCCGCTTTCCATGAAAGGAGCCCAATGGACATCCGCGGCTATTTCACATCCCTCGACATCGGCTGGCCAAATGCCGCCTTCGCCCTCGCGGCGGCCGTCGTCAGCTTCATCCTCATCCACGGCGCCGTGGTGCTGTTCCGGCGCCGCCTCGGCAAACTGTCCGACGAAGCGGCCCAGCGTCCCATCGTCGACGTGCTGCGCCACACGCTGGCGCGCACCAGCAACCTGGCGGTGCTGGCGACCTCGATCCTGATCGGCGTCTCGGTGCTCGACCTGCCGCCGCCCTGGAACGCGCGGGTCGGCCACCTGTGGTTCGTGACCCTCGGCGCCCAGCTCGCCCTGTGGCTGCACCGCGCGATCGCGGTGACGGCGCGGCGCTACTTCCGCATCCACGGCAAGAACAAGGAGAACGAACAGGTCACGGTGGCGCACACCCTGATGATCTGGGCCCTGCAGTGGAGCGTCTGGACCGTGTTCCTGCTGGCGATGCTGGCGAATCTCGGCATCAACGTGACCACCTTCGTGGCCAGCCTCGGCATCGGCGGCGTGGCGGTGGCGCTGGCGGTGCAGAACATCCTCGGCGATTTGTTCGCTTCGCTGTCGATCGCGGTCGACAAGCCCTTTGAAGTCGGCGATTCGATCTCGGCCGGCGATTTTTCCGGCACCATCGAGCACGTCGGCCTGAAGACGACCCGCATCCGCGCCCTGTCCGGCGAGCAGATCGTGATCGCCAACGCCGAGCTGCTGCGCAAGACCGTGCACAACTTCAAGCGCATGAACACCCGCCGCGTGCAGTTCGCGCTGCGCATCAATCCGGCCACCCCGCCCGAACTGGCGGCCAAGGTGCCGCCGCGGCTGTCCGCCATCATCGAAACCAAGGACAAGGTGAAGCTGGACCACGTCAATCTCACCACGCTGGACCAGAACTACATCGAGTACGACATCGTCTACAACCTCACGGACGCCAACTACGCCCTATTCCTGAAGACCCAGGAACAGGTGCTGCTGGAAGCGATGCAGCTGTGCCGCGAGCTCGGCATCTCGACCGCGCCGCGCGCGCAGCAGCTGATCCTGTCCGACGGCGGCGCCGGCGAGCAGGCTGCCAACGACGATGCCGGCGCGCGGCGGCCGGACGGGCGTGCTTTGCCGGGCGGCAGGCTGGCGCCGCCGCGGCATGGGCCGGCATAGAATCTCGGGCTGGCGCCTCAGGCGTCGTTCGGGAAGCGGTTGCCGGTGTCGACCGGCGGTGGCGGCGGCGCCTCCTCTTCCGGCGCCGCCAGCGGGTGCGAATCGTCGCCCGACGGCCCGCCTTCCTGCTGCATGTCGTTGCCCTCGTCGCTCTCTTCTTCCGGCTCTTCATGGCGGACCACCGGTTCCGGCTTGCGATAGCCCGGGAACTGGGCGTCGGCACTGATCTTGCGTCCGTCCAGCGCGGTGCGGAAGAAGTCGCCGACCAGCAGGATCGCGCTGTGGCCGCCCTGGCCCCAGTAGTTCGAGCGCATCGTCACGCGGTTGTCGTTGAAGCCCACCCAGGCGCCGGCCACCAGGTTCGGATGCATCATGATGAACCAGCCGTCGGCATTGTTCTGGGTGGTGCCGGTCTTGCCGGCGACGTCGGCCTGGATGCCGAAGCGGGTGCGGATGCCGGTGCCGGTGCCGCGGTTGATCACGCCGCGCATCATGTCGATCAGGGTTTCGCTGGATGCCTGCGACAGCACACGCTGCGGGGTCTGGCTGGCGAAATCGGCCACCGTGTTGCCGTCGCGGTCCGTGATCTTGCGCACGAACACCGGGCGCCGGTATTCGCCCTGGGCCGCGATGGTCGAGTAGGCGCTGACCATTTCGAGCAGCGTGACCGGGCTGGTGCCGAGCGCGATCGACGGCACCGCCGACAGCTTGCTCGAGCGGACCCCCAGGTCCTGGGCCAGCTTGACGATCGGCGCCACGCCCACGTCCTGCATCACCTGGGCGGTGATCGTGTTCTTCGAGTACACCAGGCCGTCGCGCATGGTCAGGCGGCGGCCGGTGGTGCCGCTGTTGTCGGTCGGGCGCCAGGTGGTGCCGTTCGGGTCGCGGATCGTCGTCACCGCGTCCAGGTAGGGATGGTCCGGCGTCAGGCCGCGTTCCAGCGCGGCGGCGTAGACGATGGGCTTGAAGGTGGAACCGGGCTGGCGCGTGGCCTGGGCCACGTGGTCGTACTGCTCGCGCTGGAAGTTGCGGCTGCCGACCCAGGCCTTGACTTCGCCGGTGGTGGGATCCATGGCGACGAAGCCGGCCTCCAGGCGCGACTTGGCCGTCTTCAGCTGGCGCATGAAGTCGCGGTCGGCCCGCAGGCGTTTCAGGGCGGCGGCCGGCGCTTCGCCGCCGTCCACCGCGCGCCGGTATTCGCCGGATTCGCGCACGAAGGCGTCCAGCAGCTCGCCGTGTGACTGCCAGTAGTAATCGAAGGGCGAGACGCCGCCGCGCATGTCGAGGTAGGTCTGCGGCGTGGTCGAATTGACCGGCCAGGAATGGGCCCAGTCGACATCGGCAATGGCCTGCAGGGCGTCGGCCTGGCGCTCGACGGCGCGCTGGGCCGCCTGCTGCAGGTCGTAGTCGAGGGTGGTCTGCACCACCAGCCCGTCCTGCTGCAGGTTGGCGTCGTTCTTGTCGGCCCACTCGACCAGCCACTTGCGCACATAGGCGGTGAAGTGGTCGTCCTTGCCATTGCGCTCGGACTGGCGGGTGAAATGCACGCCCAGCTTGCGGCGGCTGAGCTGGCGGTAGCGGTTCTCGTCGAAGGCGCCGGCCTTCAGCATCTGCGCCAGCACCACGTTGCGGCGCGCCAGCGAGCGTTCGGGATTGGTCACCGGGTTATAGTACGCGGTCCCTTTCAGCATGCCGACCAGGGTCGCGGCCTCGGTCTCGCTCAGGCGCGCGGCCGGCTTGTCGAAATAGGTGCGCGCGGCCATCTCGATGCCGTAGGTGTTGTACAGGAAGGGCACCGTGTTCAGGTAGGCTTCCAGGATCTCGGTCTTGCTGTAGGTGTTTTCGATCTTGAAGGCGGTGATCAGCTCCTTCAGCTTGCGGTTCAGGTTGCGCTTGCTGCCGATCTCCTCGCGAAACATGTTGCGCGCGAGCTGCTGGGTGATGGTCGAGCCGCCCTGGGCGTCGCCCCTCAGGTTGGCCAGCAGTGCGCCGCCGATGCGCGTGAAGTCGACGCCGTGGTGTTCGTAGAAGCGGTGGTCTTCGGTGGCGATCAGCGCGGTGACGACGTGCGGCGAGATCTCCGACAGCTTCACCTTCTCCTGCAGGCCCTGTTCGAAGCTGGCCAGCACGCGGCCGTCGCCGGACAGCACCACGGTCGGGCTGGCGACGCGCGCCTGCTTGACGTCGTCGATGCCGGGCGTGAGCGGGAACAGCAGCGCCACATAGCCCGCGAACAGCGCGGCGAGCAGCAGG
>CAJYXO010000292.1 GCA_913778765.1 uncultured Massilia sp.
GCCCGGCGAAGACCACGCCGAACAGGTCGAACGCCTCGCGCTCGAACCAGTTCGCGCCCGGCCAGATGTCGGTGACCGAGGCCACCACCGGCAGGTCTTCGTTCGGCGCGTAGCAACGCACGCGCAGACGCTGGTTGTGGCGGTAGGAAATCAGCTGCGCCAGCACCGCGAAACGCTGCTGTGGGACCGGCAACGGCTGGGCGCCGCCGGCAGCCTCACCGCTGGGGAACTCACCCCAGGCGAAACGGCCCACGGCCTTGCCTTCGACGCCGCGGCTGAAGCCGTGCGAGGACACGTCGGAGGTATCCCACTCGTCGCTGCCGTAGCCGAGGTAATCGACGCCGCACAGGTCGGACAGCTGTTCGAAACCGAACTCGTCGCGCAGCGCCAGGCAGGTGGCGTGCCAGGCGTCGGCCGGCACTTCCAGGGTGACTTCGCCGCGCGGAAGGGCCACGAAGACCTGGCTGCCGGGAAAACGGGCGCCGAGTCGGTCGCTAAAGGAAGATGCTTGCTCTGCCATGGGGGCTTGGCGTGCTCTCGAGGAAAGAGGAATCAGCGCGCGATGGTCTGGGTTCGCCAGATCTTCTTCTGCAACTGCAGGATGCCGTAGACCAGGGCCTCGGCGGTCGGCGGGCAACCGGGGACGTAGACGTCCACCGGCACGATGCGGTCGCAGCCGCGTACCACCGAATACGAGTAATGGTAGTAGCCGCCGCCGTTGGCGCAGCTGCCCATCGAGATGACCCACTTCGGGTCCGGCATCTGGTCGTAAACCTTGCGCAGCGCCGGGGCCATCTTGTTGACCAGGGTGCCGGCGACGATCATCACGTCGGACTGGCGCGGCGACGGGCGGAACACCACGCCGTAGCGGTCCAGGTCCAGGCGCGCGGCGCCGGCGTGCATCATCTCGACCGCGCAGCAGGCCAGGCCGAAGGTCATCGGCCACATCGAGCCGGTGCGCGCCCAGTTCAGCAGCGCGTCGACGCTGGTGGTGACGTAGCCCTTTTCCAGCAGCGGGTTTTCGCCTTCGGGACGCAGGATGTCGTCCACCCGCCCTTCCGGGATCGGGTTGGTCATCAGGCGATCCAGGGTCTGAATCACTCCCATTCCAGCGCTCCCTTCTTCCACACGTAAACAAAACCGAGGAACAGCATGCCGACGAACAGGCCCATGGTGACCAGGGAGCGAGCGCCCAGGTCCATGAACACCTGCGTCCACGGCACGATGAAGATGATTTCCAGATCGAAGACGATGAACTGGATGGCGATCAGGTAGTAGCGCACGTCGAACTTCATGCGCGCGTCCTCGAAGGCCTCGAAGCCGCACTCGTACGGCGAGAGCTTCTTCAGGTCGGGACGCCGGGGACCGAGGAACCGCCCCACCAGCATCAGCGCGACGCCGATACCGGTGGCCACGATCAGAAACAGCAGGGTCGGCAAATATTCGGCCAGCACTCGCGATTCTCTCTTGCCTGTGCCCGCGCGCGTGCCGCGCAGGCATGGGATAGACGATTCTCCGGGCGAGGGCGTGATGCCTTCGCACAGAAACCGTAGCCAAACAATGGTGCCCAAGAGGGGACTCGAACCCCTACGACCTAAGTCGCTACCACCTCAAGGTAGTGCGTCTACCAATTCCGCCACCTGGGCTTGCGTAAAACCTGCGCGGCAATCCCGCCGCGCAGCATATTGTAACCGCCTTCAGTCTTTCTGCGACGGGGCAGGCGACTTTTCTTGCGCTTTTTCCGGCGCCTGCTGGGCGGCCGAGGCGGCGGCGGGGGCAGCCGGAGCCGCGGCGGCGGCCGACGGCGCCTGCGGGACCTGCAGTTCGCCGGCCGGCGCAGCCGGCGCCGGGGTGGCCGACTGCGACATCACGCCCAGGTTGGCATCGGCCGGACGCGCGCTGTGGCCGGCGTACCAGGCCATGAACAGGCTGATGGCGAAGAACACCACCGCCAGCCACTTGGTCGACTTGGACAGGAAGTTGGACGCGCCGCGCGATCCGAACACGGTGCCGGACGCGCCGGCGCCGAACCCGGAACCCGCCGCCGCACCGGCGCCGCGTTGCATCAGGATCAGCGCGATCATCGCGATCGCCACCAGCACGTAGACCACATTGAGGATGACCATCAGCATTTCGAAATCCGTCCGGACAGTACGACTTGGGGGACGAACGGCCGCCAGCGGCGGCCGTTCGCTCAACAGGTGGCCGCCGCTCGCACGATGGCCAGGAATTCCGCGGCGACCAGCGAGGCGCCGCCCACCAGCCCGCCAGCGACATCCGGCTGCGCGAACAGCTCGGCGGCGTTGTCGGGCTTGACGCTGCCGCCATACAGGATCGGCAACGAATCCGCGATTCTAGCATCGCGCGCCGCCACTTCGCCACGGATGAACGCGTGCACCGCCTGCGCCTGCGCCGGGCTGGCGGTGCGGCCGGTGCCGATCGCCCAGACCGGCTCGTAGGCCACCACCGCGCGGGCGAAGCCGTCGGCGCCGACCAGGTCCAGCACCGGCGCCAGCTGCGCGGCGATGACCGCCTCGGTGCGCCCGGCCTCGCGCTGCTCCAGGGTCTCGCCCACGCACAGGATCGGGACCAGCCCGGCGTGCAGGGCGGCGGCGAACTTGCGCGCGACCAGCTCGCTGCTCTCCTGGTGGTACTGGCGCCGCTCCGAATGCCCGACCAGGCCATAGTCGGCGCCCACGTCCACCAGCATCGCCGCCGACACCTCGCCGGTGTAGGCGCCCTTCTCGTTGCTGCTGACGTCCTGCGCGCCGAAGCGCAGCAGCCGGTCCTCGAAATGCTCGATCAGGTCGCCCAGGTACGGCAGCGGCGGCAGGATCACCACCTCCACGCCGTGCTCGGCCTCGTGCAGCCCGGTGACGATCTCCCGCACCAGGTCGGCGGCGAAGTGGCGGGTGCCATGCAATTTCCAGTTTCCGGCTACGATCTTGCGTCGCATCGGCGCATCTCCGGCGAAAAAGTGCCGAGAGGATAGCCGATGCGCCGCCAAGGGCAGGCATCGCCCCTGCCCCGCCCTGCGCCACGCCGCCCGCTCCACACCCAGAGACCGTCATGACCCAGCTTCCCGGCTACGCCCTGATCACCGGCGCCTCCAGCGGCATCGGCCGCGAGATCGCCCGCGAATACGCCCGCCGCGGCGTGCCGCTGATCCTGACCGCGCGCCGCGAGGCGCAGTTGCAGG
>CAJYXO010000293.1 GCA_913778765.1 uncultured Massilia sp.
TGGCGCTGGCCGCGGGATTCACCACCGCCGCCGAAGTCGTGCTGGGGCCGGGCGACGTGGTCAAGGCAACGGTCTACGGCAGCCCGGACCTGGCCACCGAGACCCGCGTTTCGGAGGGCGGGAGCATGACGTTCCCGCTGCTGGGCGAAGTGCAGGTCGGCGGCCTGACCACGCAGCAGGCCGAGAAGAAGATCGGCGGCCTGCTCGAGAAGGGCGGCTACCTGAAGAAGGCCCAGGTGAACCTGCTCATCACCACGCTGGCGAGCCAGCAGGTGTCGGTGCTGGGCCAGGTCAACCGCCCGGGCCGCTACCCGGTCGAAGGCAAGCGCAAGGTGCTCGACGTGCTGGCGATTGCCGGCGGCATCTCTCAGGACGGAGGCGACATGGTCAGCCTGGTACGTACCCGCAACGGCAACACCACCCGCGAAACCATCGACATCGTCGACATGGTCCGCAAGGGCGAGCTGAACCGTGACTACGAGGTGGCCGGCGGCGACATCGTCTTCGTCGAACGTGCGCCGCGCGCCTACATCACCGGCGAAGTCCAGCGTCCGGGTCCGTTCCGCATCGAACGCGCGATGACCGTGCAGCAGGCGGTCTCGGCCGGCGGCGGCCTGACCCCGCGCGGCACCCAGCGCGGCCTGCGCGTCACCCGAAAGGATGCGAGCGGCGTGGCGCACACGATCGATGTGAAGAACGATGATCTCGTGCAAGTGGACGATGTCATTACCGTAAAAGAATCCTGGTTCTAAGGTGAGGATCTCGATAAACCTGCTGCGCGGGCACATTTCCGGCCTGCGATGCTCCGCTACGGCGGACCGGCCGTACCGGATGTACGGCTGCGCTTCTCGGCCAGAACTGAGCCCTGCTCGCTACGGTTTCTCGAGACCCCGATACGTAGCTGGTGTGCTGGTTAATAAATTGATTTGCAGTTGATATTTGAAGGTTTTTGATAACCGCTTTACTGGGTTTTTTGTTCCACCCCGTTTTAAAAGGTTCAACATGAACGTCCATCAATTCCTGCTGATCTTGCTCGCCCGGAAGAAGATCATCCTGACGACCCTGCTGCTGACGGTCGCGCTGGCATTGGGCTGGAGCCTGATCCAAGCCAAGACCTACAAGGCGACGGCGTCCGTTCTGTTGAACTACAAAGGGGTGGATCCGCTGACCGGCCTGACCATGCCGGGCCAGCTGCTGCCGGGCTACATGGCCACCCAGATCGACATCATCAGCAGCAAGAACGTGGCGCTGCGGGTGGTGGACGCGCTGCACCTGGCCACCAGCCCGGCCGTGATCCAGCAGTTCAACGAGTCGACCGAAGGCCGCGGCACGGTGCGCGACTGGCTGGCCGACCTGCTGCTGAAGAAGCTCGAGATCGTGCCTTCGCGCGAATCCTCGGTGGTCGAGATCAGCTTCAAGGGCGCCGACCCGGCCTTCGCCGCCGCCGTCGCCAACGCTTTCGCCGACGAGTACCAGAAGATCACCGTCCAGCTCAAGACCGAGCCGGCCAAGAAGGCATCTTCGTATTTCAACGAACAGACCAAGCAGCTGCGCGACAATCTGGAAGCGGCCCAGGCGCGTCTGTCCAAGTACCAGCAGGAAAAGGGCATCGTCAGCCTCGACAACAACCGCGTCGACGTCGAGCTGTCGCGCCTGAACGAGCTGTCGGGCCAGCTGGTCGCCGCCCAGACCGCCGCCATGGAAGGCAATTCGCGCCAGGCCGCCGCCGGTTCGGCCCTGACTTCGCCGGACGTCGCCAACAACGCCCTGATCCAGCAGATGCGCGCCAACCTGGCCACCGCCGAAGGCAAGTTCGCCGACACCTCGCAGCGCTACGGCCGCAACCACCCGAGCTACATGGCCGCCAAGGCCGAGCTGGACAAGGTGCGCGGCGAGCTGAACGCCGCCCTCGGCACCGTCTCGCGCAGCGTCGGCGCCAACGCCCAGGTGCTGCGCGCCCGCGAATCCGAACTGACCGATGCCGTCGCCAAGCAGAAGGCCAGGGTGCTGGAGCTGAACCGCGCCCGCGACGAGCTCGGCGTGCTGCTGAAAGACCTCGACAGCGCCCAGCGCGCCTTCGACGCCGCTTCCCAGCGCTTCTCGCAGACCCGCATCGAAGCCCAGTCGGAGCAGTCCGACATCTCGCTGCTGAACCCGGCCGTGGCGCCGACCGATCCGTCCGGCCCGCGCGTGCTGCTGAACACCCTGATCGGCATCCTGGCCGGCACCGTGCTGGGCGTCGGCCTGGCCCTGCTGCTGGAGCTGCTGAACCGTCCGGTGCGTTCGCCGAGCGACGTCAAGGACATGCTGGGCATTCCGGTGCTCGGCACCATCGAGTGGAAGCCGGCCCGTGGCCGCCTCGGCGGCATCCGCGCGCTGGCGCCGCGCCGTCTGCTGCGCTTAAATTGAGGACCGACCATGAATTCACCGATTCTATCCGCCGTGCCCGCCGACCACGCCGCCGAAATGAGCATGGGCGCGCTCCTGCTCGATTCCGGCAAGCTGAATCCGGAAGATGCCGAACGCGTGCTGCGCATGCAGAAGGAAACCGGGATCCGCTTCGGCGAAGCGGCCGTGCGCCTGGGCCTGGTGAGCGAGGACGACATCCAGCAGGTGCTGGCGCGCCAGTTCTCCTATCCCTACCTGCAGAAAGGACAGGCGGGCCTGTCGCCGAAGCTGATCGCGGCCTACGAACCGTTCTCGCCGCAGGTGGAATCGCTGCGCGCGATCCGCAGCCAGCTGATGCTGCGCTGGTTCGCGCGGGGCCGGCGCGCCCTGGCCATCGTCGGCGTCGACCATGACGACGGCGCCGCGCTGTTCGCCGCTAACCTGGCGATCGTGTTCTCGCAGCTCGGCGAGCAGACCCTGCTGGTGGACGCCAACCTGCGCGCCCCGCGCCAGCAGGACGCCTTCGCGATCAAGCCCCGCGCAGGCCTGTCGGACCTGCTGGCCGGCCGCGCCGATCTCGACGTCATCGCCCGCGTGCCGGCTTTCGTCGACCTCTCGGTGATGCCGGCCGGGACCCTGCCGCCGAATCCGCAGGAATTGCTGGCGCGCGAAGGCTTCCGCAACCTGAATACCCAGCTCGAGTCGCGCTACGACATCGTGCTGTACGACGTACCGCCGTTCCAGGCCGGGGTCGACGCGGTGGCGGTGGCCAGCCGGGCCGGCGGCGCGCTGCTGGTGACGCGCAAGAACTACACCCGCATCTCGCACATCGGCCGCACCGCCGAACAGCTGGTCGACGCCGGCTGCGAGATCCTCGGTTCGGTGGTGATGGAGTTCTGAGATGGACACCGGCGCCCGCTCCAGCCTGCCGCCATCGACGCTGGCGATGCGCGCCTTCCGGACCGCGCTGCCCGAATGGTGGCCGGTGCTGCTCGGCCTGGCCGTGCTGTTCGTACCGACCTTCTACGACCTGTTCACCGGCGCCTGGGTCGGCGAGGAGCAGGGCCACGGGCCGATCATCTTCGGCCTGGCGCTGTGGCTGATCTACCGTAAATGGCCGGACATGCTGGCCGCCACCACGCCGCCGCGCGCCAGCTGGGCCGGCTGGCCCATCCTCGTGCTCGGCCTGCTGTCGCACATGCTGGGGCGCTCGCAGAAGATCCTGATGCTGGAAGTGCTGTCGATCATCCTGGTGATGATGGCGACCCTGCTGGTCAAGCGCGGCGGCCGCGCCCTGCGCGTGCTGTGGTTTCCGTTCTTCTTCATGATCTTCATGGTGCCGCTGCCCAGCGAATTCGTGGCCGCGGTGACGATGCCGATGAAGATGGCGGTGTCCTGGGCCACCGAGCACATCCTGTTCGCGCTCGGCTATCCGATCAGCCGCTCGGGCGTGATCCTGCAGATCGGCCAGTACCAGCTGCTGGTGGCCGATGCCTGCGCCGGCCTGCAGACCCTGCTGACGCTGGAAGCGCTGGGCCTGTTCTACCTGAACCTGATGCGCCATCCCTCGGCCTTCCGCAACATCGGCCTGGCCCTGTTCATCATCCCGATCTCGTTCTCGGCCAACGTGATCCGCGTGATCGTGCTGACCCTGATCACCTATTACTACGGCGATGCGGCGGGGCAGGGCTTCCTGCACGGCTTTGCCGGCATGGTGCTGTTCGTGACGGCGCTGATCCTGATCCTGTCGATTGACTCGGCCCTGCAGTGGTACATCCGCCGCAAGGAAGCGGCCGCAGCGCCCTTGCGCACCAAGGAGGCCGCATGAACCGCCGGCTCGTGGCGAGCATCGTGCTGGGCCTGGCGATGGCCGGCACCTCGGCCCTGACCGGCGCCCTCACGCCCAAGCAGAAGCTGGCCGACGCCCAGGCCAACTTCAGCCTGGAAGCGATGATCCCTAAGACCTTTGCCGGCTGGACCGTCGACACCAGCGTGGTGCCGCTGACGCCCGACCCGACCCAGAAGGAACTGATCGCGGCCCTGTACGACCAGACCCTGTCGCGCACCTATGTGAATGGCGAAGGTCAGCGCGTGATGCTGTCGATCGCCTACGGCGGCGACCAGAGCAAGCAGCTGCAGCTGCACTTGCCCGAAGTCTGCTACGTGGCCCAGGGCTTCGACATGGTCAAGGACCGCCGCGACGAACTCGGCACCGGCTACGGCAAGCTGCCGGTCAAGCGCCTGGTGGCGCGCCAGAACGCGCGCAACGAGCCGATCACCTACTGGATCACGATCGGCGACAAGGCCGTGATGTCCGGCATCGACCAGAAGATGCAGCGCTTCATGTACGGCCTGTCGGGACGGATCCCGGACGGCATGCTGGTGCGCGTGTCCACCATCGGCGCCGACGAAGCCGGCGCCTATCGCGTCCAGGACCGCTTCGTCAAGCAGATGCTCGGCGCCCTCAAACCGGCCGACCGTTCACGGCTGCTGGGCACGGCCACCAACCAGGGATAACGGGCTTCGATGCAGAATTTCATCGTCTACGTTTATACCTCGCTGCCCTTCATCGTCGTGGCGGTGCTGTGCGTGCTGGCGGTGGTTGCCGCCGGCATCGGCATGGTGCGGCCGCGCTGGCTGGCCTATGCCTACATGCTGGTGTTCTTCCTGAAGAACTCGACCAGCTACGGCTCGCTGGCCACCACGGGTTCGCCCGGCATCTACACGCGCGGTTCGGGCGTGCTGCTGTTCCCGGTCCTGTTCTGGATGATGTTCGCCTTCTGGGCCTGCGCCCGTGTCTCGAGCAGCTTCCAGCGCCAGCCTACGCCGCCGTGCAACCTGCGTCCCTGGTTCCTCGGCTGGTTCCTGCTGCTGGCCGGCCACGTGGCGGTCGGCCTGTTCGCCGACGTCAAGCTGCAGGACATCGTCGCCGTGTCCGGCTTCTCGAACATCGTCTGGATGGCGCCGCTGGTGTCGCTGCTGGTGCTGTCCTTCCGCACCCGCGAGGATGCGATCGAGCTGTCGCGCTTCATCATGCTGGCCGGCCTGGGCCGCGCCATGTTCGGCCTGGTGCGCTGGGCGCTGTTCAAGGGCGACCCGAACAACGTGTACGCCAACATGAACGCGATCAAGATCAAGCTGACCTTCTTCGACATCAACGACAGCCTGCTGTGCACCATCGCCTTCGCGATCGCCGCCGTCAACCTGTTCCAGATCGTCAGGACCAACCGCTCGACGTTCTGGCGCCTGGTCGAGTGGGCAACCCTGGGCGCGACCGCGATCTGCGTGGTGCTGTCCTATCGTCGCAGCGCCTGGATCGGCTTCGTGCTGGCCGGCTTGATCGTCATGATGCGCTTCCCGATGCAGCGCCGCATGCAGCTGATGGTGCTGGGCACCCCGGTGATGGGCGTGGGCCTGCTGTACGTGGCCTTCAAGCGCCTGGGCCAGACCAAGGGCGCGGGCCACGGCCTGTCCAGCCTGTTCTTCGACATGCAGTCGCACCGCTTCGGCGCCGAGAGCGAACGCGTGATGGAGCTGAAGTTCGCGCTGGCCGACTTCATCTCGCATCCGCTGACCGGCATCGGCACCTGGGGCCGCTATAACGGCTACCAGCACATCTCGTGGCAGGCGGGCCAGGACGGCGGCCTGTTCCTGCACAGCGGCGTGCTGCACATCGCCCTGAAAGCGGGCCTGCCCGGGCTGATCCTGCTGGGCGGCACCATCTGGGCTTTCTGCGCCTTCACCCGGCGCGCGCTGCGCACCGCGCCGCCCGAGCTGCTGGGCCTCGTGACCGCGGGCGCGGCCGGCCTGGCCTTCATGCTGCCCGATCTGCTGGTCGGCACGCCGTTCCCGCAGGTGCGCACGACCCAGATGCTGGCGATCTGCCTGGCCCTGCCTTACGTGGCGATGGCCGTGTGCCGCGAGCAGCCCGCCGTCCAGGCGGCCATGGAGAAGAGAAAGCGCGGCCACGTCAGACTGGTGCCGGCGCATATATGAATCTGAGCCTGCTGCGCAACGCCTTCTCGAACCTGCTGGGCGCCGCCATTCCGGCGCTGGTCGCCCTCGGCACCGTGCCGCTGGTGGTCAAGGGCCTGGGCGACGCCAGCTACGGCGTGTATTCGCTGGTCACCGCCATCGTCGGCTATTTCGCCGTCATCGACATCAACGTCACCGCCGGCTCGGTCAAGTTCATCGCCGGCTTCAACGCAAATCGGGAGAACCCCGAGGCCCAGCGCCGCATCGACGAAACCGTGTTCTTCGGCCTGAGCGTGTATTCGATGCTGGGCGTGCTGGGCGGCCTGGGCCTGTTCTTCGGCGCGCACTTCTTCGTGACGCGCGTGTTCTCGGTGCCGGTCAACCTGGTGGGGGAGGCGGTGGCGACCCTGAAGCTGGCGGCGCTCGGCTTCTTCCTCGGCCAGCTGCAGAGTTACCTGAACAGCATCCCGCAATCGCTGATGCGCTACGACATCGCCAGCCGCATCGAGATGGTGTTCGGCACCGGCGTACCCCTGCTGACGGTGGCGGTGCTGATGGCGGGCTACGGCCTGTTCGAAGTGATCCTGCTGCGCGTGATCGCCAGCGCCATCAACTGCGTGGTGCTGTGGCGCTGCATCCGGCGCCTGCTGCCGGATCTGGCCTGGCGCCGGCCGGGCGCGCAGATCCGGCGCGAGCTGCTGGGCTTTTCCGCCTATTCCTTCCTGTCGCGCTTTGCCACCTTGTCGTACGCCTATGCCGACAAGCTGATCATCGGCGCCCTGGTCGGCGTCACCGGGCTGGCCTATTTCACGGTCGCGTCGACCCTGGCCAACCGCATCCTCAGCCTCACTTACCGCCTGTCCGGGGTGTTCTTCCCGGCCGCCAGCGCCCTGGCCGCGCGCGGCGAGCTGGAACGCCTGCGCACGCTCTATCTGAAGGCCAGCCGCTATGTCGTGTTCATCAACGCCTCGGTGCTGGTGCTGGTGGCCGTGTTCGCCTACCAGATCCTGTATTACTGGATGAACCCGCAGTTCGCGCGCGCCGGCCAGGTGGTGCTGGCGGTGATGGCGGTCTCGCAGTTCATCGATTCGCTCACCAGCCTGCCTTCGCTGGTCAACGACGGCATGGGGCATCCGCGTTTTTCCGGCATGTTCGCCCTGGCGCGCGCGGCCTTCGGGCTGGTCGTGGTGTGGATCGGCGTGGACGGCTGGGGCATCCAGGGCGCGGCCTGGGGGCACCTGATCGCGTCCGTCCTGCTGACCTGCGCCTTCCTCGTCGCGGTGCACGGCCGCACGGTGCCGGCGCGCATGCGCGACCTGGTGCGCCAGGCCTACCTGCCCAGCGTGTTCGGGGTCGGCCTGGTGGCCGCCGTCGCGGATGCCGGCAACCGCCTGTTCGACGGCGGCCCGCTCGACCTCGTGCTGCTGGTGCTGCTGACCATGGCGCTGCTGTTCGCCTGGGGCGCGCTGTTCGTGATCGAGAAGGACGACAAGCTGCTGGCGTGGGCGCGGGTGAAAGGATTGCTGTCGATGAGGAAAACGGTTTGAAGATCCTGATGGTTTCGGAAGACTTGCCGGGCACCCGGATCGGCGGCCTGGGCAAGCACGTGGTGACGCTGTCGAACGCCTTGCTGGAGGAAGGCCACCAGGTCGACATCATGGGACGCAGCGACCGCTTCAACGCGGACAGCGCCACCGAGATCGGCTTTCGCGGCAGGGTGCTGCCCGGCTTCGCTTTTGCCCGCCCGGGCTGGAAGGAAGAGGCGCTGGGCTTCTTCAACCCGGTCAAGCGGCCGTGGTTCGCGCGCCGCGTCGCCCGCGCCCTGCTGCGCGAAGCCGGCAAGTACGACGTCGTCCACTACCACGGCCACCTGCCGATGGCCGGCCGCTACGTGCCCGCCGGCGTCAACTTCGTCCAGACCCGTCACGACCAGGGCAGCGAATGCGTGACCCACCTGCGCTTCCGTCGGGAGCACGTGTGCGAGACGCGCGACGTGCGCGATTGCGCGGCCTGCATCCACCCGTCGCCGAATTCGCTGCGCCGCACCGTGTCCGGCATCGCCGTGGGGCGCTACCGTTCCGAGACGGCCGAATCCTTCGCGCGCCACAAGACCGTGTTCGTGTCCGACTTCCTGCGCCGCGCCTTCCTGCGCGCGGTGCCGGACGCCGACCTGTCGCGCGCGCGCGTGATCCACAACTTCATCCGCTATCCACTGCTGCGCGAACACGCCGCGCCGCCCGATCAGGTGCAGGCAGGGCAAGTGATGCTGGTCGGGCGCATCGATGCCGGCAAGGGCTTCGGCGAATTCCTGGCCCAGGTGCAGGGCTGGCTGCCGCGCCATGCCCGCATCGTCATCGTCGGCGACGGTCCGCTGCGCGGCACGCTCGAAGCCCGCCATGCCGGCCCGCAGGTGCGCTTCCTCGGCTGGCAGCCTTACGAGGACGTAATCCGCATGTCGGCGCGCAGCCATGTTCTGGTGGTGCCGTCGGTGTGCGAGGAAGCCTGTTCCACCACCGTGCTGGAGGCGCTTGCCCTGGGCAAGCAGTGCCTGGCGCTGGCGCGCGGCGGCACGCCGGAACTGGCGGAATACCAGTATTACGACGGCCAGCTCCAGTTGGCCGAGACCATGCCGCGGCTGGTCGAGCGGCTGGTCGAGCAGCTCGGGCGTGCGCCAGTGACGGTGCCGCTTCCTCCCACCTATCCGATGGACGTGTTCCGCGCCATCCCACGACTACTGGATTTCTATGACGAATAAGCCAACCTTCTCGATCGTCACCTGCACCTGGAACAGTGCCGCCACCCTCGCCGATACCCTGGCCTCGGTCCAGCGCCAGACTTGCCAGGATGTCGAACACATCTTCGTCGACGGCGGCTCGACCGACGGCACGCTGGAGATGATCGCCGCTTACCCGGGCCGCAAGCGCGTGCTGCGCGACGTCGGCGGCGGTATCAGCCGCGCCATGAACCAGGGCATCGAAGCGGCCACCGGCGAGTACGTGGCGCACCTGCATTCGGACGACTACTACGCCAGCGACGACGTGCTGGCCACCGTCGCCAAACGCTTCGCCGACGAGCGGGTCGACTGGGTGTTCGGCAGCGTGCAGGTGCTGAAGGATGGCGAACTGATTCCCCCGTATCCGGTGCTGCCCTTCACCTACGCTTCCTTCGCCGCCGGCCGCGCATCGGTACCGCATCCGGCCGTGTTCATCCGCCGCAGCGCCTTCGGCCGGGTCGGCATGTTCGACGAGAAGCTGAAGTACGCGATGGACATCGACCTCTGGCTGCGCCTGGGCCAGGTGGCGCGCCCGGCCACCGTCGACCGTCCGCTGACCGTGTTCCGCGACCATGCCGGCAGCGTGTCATCAAGCAACAAGATCAAGGCGCGCCAGGAAGAATTCGAGGTCCGCAAGCGCTACATGAACCGGGCCCCGCTGGCGTTCGGCATCTACTGCCTGCGCTACATGAAACGCATGCGCGCGCTGCGGGCGGAAGCGGCGCACTGAGATCCTGGTAGCTTGTGGTCGATCCGGCAAACTTGCCGGATTGCTCTCGGAGTTTCCAGACGTTCTTTTCAGTTAAAAAACTCCTTTGGTTTTTTTGCAAATATTGCGTTTGCAAACTTGTCCTTACAGGCGTTGGATTTTCGCGATCGCCGAGAAAAATCTTTGATTTCTAAGGGAATTTTTCCGCAAATCAATTGATGTGCGGTACTATTATTCGAACCCGGACAGCGCTTTTCACTCACAAAAACGCGGTCCCGACGAATACGCCCGACGCCACGCCGGCGGGCAGTCTCTTGTAAGTCTTAGTTAATCTTCTCGGAGCTCCCCACATGAAATTTCATCGGAAAGGAATCGTCCTCGCGGTCGCCCTGACGTCGCTGCTGTGCTCGTTCAGCGCGCGTGCCGACTGGGCGCAGTCCACCGATCCCCTGGTCGTCCAGCCGGCCCCGGCCAACGGCCAGGTGCAAGCGCAAAACCCGCCCGGATTTGCCTGGGCACGCTATCCGAGCGGTCCGGCCAGCTACGTCATCGAGATCACGCCCGCCGGCGGCGCGCCGATCACGGCCACCACCGACCGTAACTGGTACCTGCCGACCAAGGCCCTGGCCCTCGGCAACTACACCTGGCGCGTGCGCCCGGCCAACGGCACCGACTGGTCGAGCCCGCGCTCGTTCTCGATCACCAGCCGTTCGACCGTGTTCGAAGTGCCGGACAACGCTACCCTGCGCGCCCGTATCACGGCCAAGCCGCGTCCGCGTTCGCTGCCGGCATCGACCACGCCGTTCTCGACCTGGAACACGGCCAAGAAGACCGAACTCGAGCCCTACCTGAGCCGCCTCACCAACGAAGTCAAGCTGCAGATGGGCGCGCTGCCGGACCTGAGCGACGCGCGCTGGCCGATCGCCATCTTCGCGCCGCTGACGGCGCAGATGGCCTCGCAGCAGACCGATGTGCGCAACAAGATCAACGAGGCGACGCGCCAGATGGAAGCCGCGGCCCTGCTGTGGCGCATCCGCCGCGAACAGGTCTACCTGAACGAAGCGATCAAGCGCGGCGACCAGCTGGCCTCGCTGACCCCGAGCGGTCCGACCAGCTATGCCAACCAGGACCAGGCCACCCGCCAGATCGCGCTGTCGCTGATCAAGACCATCGACCTGCTGCCGGGCGACCTCGACGCGCCGCGCCGCAACCGCTGGCTGGACATCGTGCGCATCCGCACCAACGAGATGTTCAACAACCTGGCCGGCGACAACGGCCGCCTGGACCAGTACCCGTTCGACTCGCACGGCAACACCCTGATGATCTTCATGGCGCTGATCTCGAGCCTGTCGCTGAACGACATCCCGGATGCGCAGAAGTGGTTCGACTTCACCTTCCGCGCCTACGTCAACACGCCGTCGCCGTGGGCCGGCCCGGAAGGCGGCTACGCCAACGGCACCGCCTACGCCGAGTACGCGGCCGGCTACATGGTCGCGCTGTGGGATTCGATCAACCAGGCCAGCGGCATCAACATGTACGCCAAGCCCTGGAGCCTCGGCTTCCTCGACTTCGCGATGATGCTGACCCCGCCGGGCGCCAAGGTCCATGCTTTCGGCGACGGTTCGGACACCAAGCCGGATCCGCGCGTGTTCCGCGCCTTCGCCCTGCGCATGGTCAACCCGCGCGCCAACTGGTACCAGTCGAAGCTGTCGGGCATCGAAGACGGCATGGCCGTGCTGGAGGCGCCGTACCCGATGCCGATCGCCGGCAACACGGTGTTCACGCCGCCGTCGAACGAGGCCTATTACCCGAGCACGGGCTGGGTCGCGATCCACAGCGACATCGGCAACGACAACCGCACCTCGTACTACTTCAAGTCGAGCCCCTACGGTTCCTTCAACCACAGCCACGGCGACCAGAACGGCTTCCTGCTGTCCGCCGGCGGCCAGCCGCTGCTGGTCAAGGCCGGCTGGTACGACTGGTATGGCTCGCCTCTGTGGAAGGACTGGTACCACCAGACCCGGTCGCAGAACGCGGTCACCTTCGATGGCGGCAAGGGCCAGCTGGTGGACGGCTATCGCGAACAGCTGCAGCGTAACGGCAAGGTCACCGGCTGGGCCGTGAACGCCGCCTACGACTACGCCGAAGGCGATGCGACCCCGTCCTACGGCGGCCAGCTGACGATGGCCAAGCGCCAGACCTGGTACCTGAAAGCCCAGAACGCGATCCTGGTGCGCGACAAGCTGTCGGCCGTGGTCCCGCACACCTACGAGTTCAACATCCACGCCCCGGTGGCGATGACGGTGGAGAGCCCGTCGAGCGTGAAGATCGCGATCAACGGCCAGTCGGTCTGCCTGCGCGACCTGAACGGCAACGCCCCGTTCGCGACCTGGAGCGGCCCGGCGCCGAAAGCCGGCGTCACCGAAAGCCATGGCGCCTTCTACCTGAAGAACGACGGCAAGTCGGTGGGCGAATTCCTGGTCCTGATGGACGTCGGCTGCAAGCGCCCGACCGTCAAGGTGGCCGCCAGCGGCGCCACCCGTACCGTGACCGTGGGGGCGCAGACCGTCACGCTGCCCTGATCGCGGGCGATCCGTCTCCTCGGCCTGGCGTAAGCCGGGCAGCTTGCGCGCCATGCTACACTCGGCGCGCGGGCCGAAGTCCTTCACGGCAGGCGCCGCGGAGGACTTTTTTCATGACGAAGCAGGTATTCCTCATCGCCGCCCACAAGGATCCCGCCCAGCTCAACGCGCTGGTCGAGCAGCTGCGCGACGACGACTTCCTGATCTACGTCCACCTCGATGCCAAGGGCGCCATCGCGCCGCACGAGGTGCACCCGACCGCGCGCCTGGTCGAGGACCGCGTCGCCGTGCACTGGGGCTGCTTCAGCCAGGTCGAGGCGACCCTGAACTCGCTGCGTCAGATCGTGGCCGAGGCGCCCGTGTTCGATAAGGTGCTCTTCCTCAGCGCCCAGGATTTTCCGCTGCTGTCGAATCCGGCGCTGAAGGCCGCGCTGGACCGACTGCGCGGCAAGGAGCTGCTCGACACCGTGGCCATCGGCCGCGAACCCGGCCAGTGGGCCGCCGATTACCGCTACCGCTATTTTTACCGCGACGACGCCGGCAAGGCGGCGCGGCTGGCCTGTTCGCTGGCGAACCGGGCGATGCGCGCCTGCGGCTTGACCCGCCATATGCCGGGCGGCCTGAAGCCCCACGGCGGCTCCTCCTGGTGGGCGCTGTCGCGCGACTGCGTGGCGGCGCTGCTGGCGCGCATCGATCGCGAACCGGGCCTGCTGCGTTTCTTCCGCAGCGTGTCCTGCCCGGACGAGATGTTCTTCCAGACCCTGGTGATGAACTCGCCCTTTGCGGAACACGTGCTGGCCGAAAATTTCCGCTACATCCAGTGGCCGGAGCAGGGGGCGCGCAATCCCAAGGTACTCGACGAGCACGATTTCGAGCGGATTGCGGCGTCCCGGGCGCATTTTTGCCGGAAGATCGACAGCCGGGCGAGCGCGGGGCTGTTGCCCTTATTGGCGGCGCTGAAAACAGGCCAGGCTTGAAAATTCCTGCAAAATGACCATAATATGTTCAGTATATTGAACATTTTTGGGGGCGACGATGCAATTGCGGGAACTCGGCATGCATGTTCATGACAAACGGAAAGAATATGGGTTGAGCCAGGCGCAGTTGGCGAAGCTGGCGGGCTTGTCGCGCACGACCGTCAACCAGCTTGAGAGCGGCGTACTGGAAGATCTCGGGTATACGAAGCTGAATCAGCTTCTAGGCAT
>CAJYXO010000294.1 GCA_913778765.1 uncultured Massilia sp.
GCAGCACTTTGTCTCCTCTCTTCTACAAGCTGGCGATGGTGTTTGTAGCGGGGTTGCGTCTGCCGCTGGTGTCGGTTCATTCGTTGGTCAGTTCGACGATCGAACTAATCCGCGAAAACAAACCCGCCGCAGATACGCCGGCCAGTGCCCTCCTCACGCAAAAAGAAGCGGAACCCGGCCGTTCGATACAGTATGAAATCGATTTCATAAAAAAATCAAGCATTTCCTGCGTCGGGTCGCCGCGGGAGAAGAGGAGGAGATGGCTATACTTGCCATTCCTCATCCGGCAACGCTGCCATGCGGCGGCTTTTCCGGCCCCGTGCTTGTGTTGCATAAACATCACATTATCCGATTGCTCCTTCATGCCAGTCACAGGTGATCACCAACTTCTCAAGCAATTGAACCGGATGGCGCTGGTGCGGCAGGTCGGCACCCGGCCCGGGCTGTCGCGGGCCTCCCTGGCGGCCGTGCTGGGGCTGACCAAATCGACGGTCAGCATGCTGGTGCGCGAGCTGATGGACGAGGGCTGGCTGAGCGACAGCGCGCTGATCGCGACCGGCGAAGTGGGACGCCGCGCCACGCCGCTGCACCTCGACCCGGACCGCCTGGCCCTGCTGGGCGCGGAGATCGGGGTCGACGAGGCGCGCGTGGTCGCCACCGATTTGCTGGGCAAGGTGCTCGGCACGGGCGTGGTCGCTTATCGCGACGCGGCCGACCCGGCCTCCTGCATCGGACTGGTGGCGGCGGGGCTGGTCCGCCTTGCGCGCCGGCTGCAACGCGCCGGCAGGGCAGGCGGCCCGCGCCGGGTGCTGGGCATCGGGCTCGGCCTGCATGGCGGGGTCGACGAAACGCTCGGCGTGCTGCGCTACGCCCCGCACCTGGGCTGGCGCAACGTCGACGTGGACGGCCAGATCGGCGCGCACTTCGCCGGCACGCCGCTGGCGAGGTCGGGCACGCGATCCTGCAGGCCGGCGGACCGCTGTGTTCTTGCGGACGGCGCGGCTGCGCGGACGCGCTGATCGGGCTGGCGTCCCTGCTGGGCCGCGACAAGCCGGGGCGCGCGGCGCTCGAGCGCCTGTTCGGCAAAGTGGCGCAGAAGCAGCCGCGGACCTGCGCGGCGGTGAGCGCGGCCGGCGAACAGCTCGGGGTCTTGCTGAACAACCTGTGGGCCGCCTTCGATCCGATGGCGATCGTCATCGGCGGGCCGGCCCTGGGCCTGGGCGACACCCTGATCGAGCCGGCGCGGCGGGTGCTGGCCGGGTACGCGAAGGCCGCGATGCTGGCCGCCCCCGCGATCCGCACCTCGCGCTTCGGCGCGGACGCGGTGGCGGTCGGCGGCGCCGCGCTGGTGCGCCACCGGCTGACGCGGCCGCTCGACCTGCAAAGCATGGCGCGGCGGGTCGGAAAGGCGCGCGCGCCGCATCCGGAACCGGGCCTGGCGCACTGATTTCCGGCGCGTTGCCAACTTGCAATGAAGAAGTATTTGCAGGATTAAGGTATAATTTCAATTTCCCGCGCGTGCCGTTCGGCACCTTCTGCACAATGACCAAATTCGTATTCGTCACTGGCGGCGTCGTGTCTTCCCTGGGCAAGGGGATCGCGGCCGCTTCCCTCGCCGCGATCCTCGAATCGCGCGGTCTCAAAGTCACCATGCTGAAGCTCGACCCGTACATCAACGTGGATCCGGGCACGATGAGCCCCACCCAGCACGGTGAAGTCTTCGTCACCGACGACGGCGCAGAGACCGACCTCGACCTCGGCCACTACGAGCGCTTCATCAGCACCCGTATGCGCAAGGTGAACAATTTCACCACCGGCCAGATCTATGAATCGGTGATCCGCAAGGAACGCCGCGGCGAATACCTCGGCAAGACCGTGCAGGTGATCCCGCACATCACCAACGAGATCCAGGACTACATCCGCCGCGGCGCCGAAGGCGTGGACGTGGCGCTGGTCGAGATCGGCGGCACCGTCGGCGACATCGAATCGCTGCCCTTCCTCGAAGCCGCGCGCCAGTTGTCGCTGCGCCAGGGCCGCAAGGGCGCCGCCTTCGTGCACCTGACCCTGGTGCCTTACATCTCGTCGGCCGGCGAACTGAAGACCAAGCCGACCCAGCACTCGGTGCAGAAGCTGCGCGAGATCGGCATCTCGCCGAACGCGCTGCTGTGCCGCGCCGACCGCCGCATCCCGGACGACGAGCGCGCCAAGATTTCGCTGTTCGCCAACGTCGAAGAGCAGGCCGTGATCTCGGTGTGGGACGTCGACACCATCTACAAGGTGCCGCAGGTGCTGTGCGACCAGGGCCTGGACGACATCATCCTCGAAGCCCTGGGGCTGGAGGCGCCGCCGGCCGACCTGTCGATGTGGACCAAACTGATCCACACGCTGGAGAACCCGAAGCACGAAGTCACCATCGGCATGGTCGGCAAGTACGTCGACCTGATCGAATCCTATAAATCGCTGACCGAGGCGCTGCGCCACGCCGGCATCCACACCGAGAGCCGCGTCAACATCGAGTACATCGATTCGGAAGAGATCGAAAGTAGCGGTTGCGGGCATCTCGCCAAGTACGACGCGATTCTCGTCCCGGGCGGCTTCGGCAAGCGCGGCGTGGAAGGCAAGATCATGGCCGCGCGCTATGCCCGCGAGAACAAGATCCCCTACCTGGGCATCTGCCTGGGCATGCAGGTGGCGCTGATCGAATACGCGCGCCACGTGGCCGGCCTGCCGAACGCCAATTCCACCGAGTTCGATCCCGAGACCGACCAGCCGGTCGTCGCCCTGATCACCGAGTGGCAGAACCACGACGGCAAGGTCGAGAAGCGCGACCTGAATTCGGACCTGGGCGGCACCATGCGCCTGGGCGCCCAGACCTGCGCGGTGAACCCGGGCACGCTGGCGGCGGAGATCTACGGCAACGTCGTGACCGAGCGCCATCGTCACCGCTACGAGGGGAACAATTACTATCTGCCGAAGATCGAAGCGGCGGGCCTGGTGGTGTCGGCGCGTACGCCGAACGAAGACCTGCTCGAGATCATGGAGCTGAAGCGCGACGTGCACCCGTTCTACATCGGCGTGCAGTTCCACCCGGAGTTCAAGTCGACCCCGCGCAATGGCCACCCGCTGTTCAGCGCGTTCATCCAGGCGGCCCTGAAGCACCAGGCGGAAAACAGCAACCAGCAGGCCGCGAATGTGGGCAAGTTCGCCCCGGCCGTACAAGGAGATGCAGCATGAAGCTTTGCGATTTCGAGGTCGGCCTCGACCAACCGATTTTCCTGATCGCCGGCACCTGCGTGATCGAATCGCGCCAGATGGCGATGGACGTCGCCGGCCAGCTCAAGGAGATCACATCAAGCCTGGGTATCCCTTACATCTATAAATCCTCGTTCGACAAGGCCAACCGCTCGTCGGGCAAGTCGTTCCGCGGTCCGGGCATGGAAAAGGGCCTGGAGATCCTGGCCGACGTGCGCAAGGAGATCGGCGTGCCGGTCCTGACCGACGTCCACACCGAGGAAGAGATCCCGATGGTGGCGAGCATGGTCGACGTGCTGCAGACCCCGGCCTTCCTGTGCCGCCAGACCGACTTCATCAACGCCGTCGCGCGTTCGGGCAAGCCGGTCAACATCAAGAAGGGCCAGTTCCTGGCGCCGGGCGACATGAAGAACGTGATCGACAAGGCGCGCGCAGCGGCGGCGGAAGCCGGCCTGCCGGACCAGTTCATGGCCTGCGAACGCGGCGTCTCGTTCGGCTACAACAACCTGGTGTCGGACATGCGTTCGCTCGCCATCATGCGCGAATCGAACTGCCCGATCGTGTTCGACGCGACCCACTCGGTGCAGTTGCCGGGCGGCCAGGGCACCTCGTCCGGCGGCCAGCGCGAACACGTGCCGGTGCTGGCGCGCGCCGCGGTGGCGGCCGGCGTCTCGGGCCTGTTCATGGAGACCCATCCAAATCCGGCCTGCGCGCTGTCCGACGGTCCGAACGCGGTGCCGCTGGGCCGCATGAAGGAACTGCTGACCACGCTGGTCGAGCTTGACCGTATCGTCAAGAAGGCGGGCTTTATCGAGTCGAATTTCGAGTAATACCTACGCCGTCGTTCCCGCGAAGGCGGGAACCCAAGTTTGCATGCGTTACGATAGCGCGAGCAGAACTTGGGTCCCCGCCTGCGCGGGGGCGACGTTAATACGCTGTGCGGCTAGGCGTATGTGACCAATTTCTTTACTTTCCGGAGACTGAAAAACCATGAGTGCTATCGTTGATATCATCGGCCGCGAAATCATCGACTCGCGCGGCAATCCGACCGTCGAGTGCGATGTGCTGCTGGAATCGGGCGTGATGGGCCGCGCCGCCGTGCCGTCGGGCGCGTCGACCGGTTCGCGCGAAGCGATCGAACTGCGCGACGGCGATCCGAAGCGTTACTTCGGCAAGGGCGTGCTGCAGGCCTGCGAGAACATCAACACCGAGATCAGCGAAGCCATCATGGGCCTGGACGCCAACGAACAGGCTTTCCTGGACCGCACCCTGATCGACCTGGACGGCACCGAGAACAAGAGCCGCCTGGGCGCGAACGCGATGCTGGCCGTCTCCATGGCCGTGGCCAAGGCCGCCGCCGAAGAAGCCGGCCTGCCGCTGTACCGCTACTTCGGCGGTTCGGGCGCGATGCAGATGCCGGTGCCGATGATGAACGTCATCAACGGCGGCGCCCACGCCGACAACAACCTGGACATCCAGGAATTCATGATCATCCCGGTCGGCGCGCCGTCGTTCAAGGAAGCCATCCGCTACGGCGCCGAGGTGTTCCACACCCTGAAGAAGATCCTGCACTCGAAGGGCCTGAACACGGCGGTCGGCGACGAAGGCGGTTTCGCGCCTTCCGTGGCCAACCACGAAGAAGCCATCAAGCTGATCATGCAGGCGATCGAGCAGGCGGGCTATGAAGCCGGCACCCAGATCGCGATCGGCCTGGACTGCGCCGCCAGCGAGTTCTACAAGGACGGCAAGTACGTGCTCGAAGGCGAAGGCGGCATCCAGCTGAGCGCCACCGACTTCACCAACATGCTGGAAACCTGGTGCGACAAGTACCCGATCATCTCGATCGAGGACGCGATGCACGAGGGCGACTGGGACGGCTGGAAGATCCTGACCGACCGCCTGGGCAAGCGTGTGCAGCTGGTCGGCGACGATCTGTACGTCACCAACACCAAGATCCTGAAAGAAGGCATCCAGAAGGGCATCGCCAACTCGATCCTCATCAAGATCAACCAGATCGGCACCCTGACCGAGACCTTCGCCGCCATCGAAATGGCCAAGCGCGCCGGCTACACCGCCGTGATCTCGCACCGTTCGGGCGAAACCGAAGACTCGACCATCGCCGACATCGCGGTGGGCCTGAACGCCCTGCAGATCAAGACCGGCTCGATGTCGCGCTCGGACCGCATGGCCAAGTACAACCAGCTGCTGCGCATCGAGGAAGACCTGGGCGACATCGCCAGCTACCCCGGCCGCGAAGCGTTCTACAACCTGAAGTGATGTAAGATCGCAGCAACAGAAGATTCCCGTCGGCACCGGCTGGCGGGAATTTTTCCGTATACTCCTC
>CAJYXO010000295.1 GCA_913778765.1 uncultured Massilia sp.
AGGCGGGAATCCAAGTCCGCCGGTTTCACAGGTCCAGCACCAGCACCGCACTGGTCGCGCGCGACACGCAGGCCGTCAGGAACTGCTTGTGCTCGTCGTCGCCGAGGATGTAGTCGCGGTGGTCAACCTCGCCCTCGAGATAGCGGATCTTGCAGGTCGCGCACAGGCCGGCCTGGCACGAGGTCTCGATGCGGATGCCGTTCTGCTCCAGCACATCGGCGATGCTGCGGTCGGCCGGCACTTCCAGCATGGCGCCGCTGCTGGCGATCTTCAGCATGAAGGCGCCCGGCGCCAGCGCCGCCGCGTCGAGCGCCGCCGCGGGCGCCTTGAAGTGTTCGAAGTGGACGGTGCCGGCGGGCCAGTGGCTGGACGCCTCGGCACAGGCCTGCATGAAGCCGGCCGGGCCGCAGTAGTACAGGTGCGTCCCCTCTTCCGGCTCACGCAGCAGGCCGGCGATATCGAGACCGTCTTCCGGCTGGCCGTGGTCGAAGTGGTGCACCAGCTTGCCGTGCTCCCAGGCGATGCCCAGTTCCTCGCGGAAGGCGGCGCAGCCGGGGTTGCGGGCACAGTAGTGCAGCTCGAAGGGGATGCCGGCGGCATCGAGCGCGTGCGCCATCGACTTCAGCGGCGTCACGCCGATGCCGCCTGCGAGCAGGATCACCTTCGTCGCTTCCGGTACCAGCGCGAAGTTGTTGCGCGGCGCGCTGACCGTGGCCAGGTCCTGCACCCGCAGCGCGTCGTGCAGTGCCTTCGAGCCGCCGCGGCCCTTGTCGTCGCGCAGCACCGCGATCACGTAGCGGTGGCGCTCGGCCGGCGAATTGCACAGCGAGTACTGGCGCGTCATCCCGTTCGGCAGGTGGATGTCGACGTGGGCGCCGGCGCTGAAGGGCGGCAGTTCCTCGCCCTGCGGATGCACCAGCTCGTAGGAGTGGATGCCGCTCGCTTCGAAGCGGATCTGTTTCACCAGCAGCGAGAGCTTGGACTTGTCGCGGCTATTGAAATGGTTCTGGGTCATTTCCATGTTCGCTCTCCCGGCGGCTCAAGCCTTGGTCGACTGTTCCAGCTCGTCGAACTTCTGGCGCACGAAGGCCGCACGCTCGTCGCCCTTCAGGTTTTCGCTCTGCGTGAGGATGGCGACGATCTGGCGCGTCACGTGGCGGCGGCGCGCCACTTCTTCCTCGACGCTCGCGCCTTCCGGCACCTCCAGCACGTTGCCCGAGCAGTAGCTGTTCGGCGCCGCGGCGTTATCGCGCAGCCATTGGGCGAATTCCTGCGGACCGGCGGCCGGATTCGAACCGCGCACGGCGTCGCGCAGCATCTTCCGGAACAGGAACACGCCGGCGTCGAACTTGGTCGGGTTCTCCAGCGCGTGCACGGCGATCGGACGCTGGCTGATGATGGCTTCGTAGTCGCCCGGCGCGTACTGGCACTCCTTGTAGTTCTCGCGGGCGCGGTGGTCCGGCGGGATCGGCGGCATGTCTTCCAGCTTGTACTTGCCGAAGCGTTCCGGGCGGCGCATCGCCACCTGGCCTTCGAGGAAGTCGATGGTCTCGTAGCCGACCATGTCCTTGCGGCCGATGCCGCGCGTGTCGATGCCGGGGCCCATCACGCGCCAGCCGATCATCTTCGCATTCACGTCGTCGACCGGCACCGTCCAGCGGATGATGTGGAAGCGGCTGAACAGCTTCTTGTTCGAGCCGTCTTCGGAGGTGTAGGCGTGCAGGCTCAGGTTCGGCAGCACCTGGTGCTGGACCCGCACGAACAGCTTGTCCTTGTCGACGCGGCGGGCGCCGGCGCAGGCCAGGCCACGGCCGCCGTGGACCGGGATGAACTGCATGTCGGGCGCCACTTCCATCGAGGCGGCGCCGACTTCGTCGAAGGTGGTGCCCTGGAACTGCTTGTTGACGACGTTCTTGGCGGCGTGCAGCGCGGTCGGGTGGAAGTTGTCGGCCGCGTTGTCCTGCACCTGCAGCCAGTTACAGTGCTGGAAGTTGCTGTACGGGACCAGCTCGTCGCCTTCGGCCACCGTGAAGTCCCCCTCCCATTCCGGGAACGGCGGCTCCTCTTCCGGCGGCCCCATATACGCGAACACCAGGCCGTTGCGCTCGAACGCCTTGTAGGCGCCCTGCTTGATCGAGCAGGCATATTTCTCGGCTTCCTTCTCCTCGCCTTTCGGGAAAGGCACGTGGAGGCAGGTGCCGTCGACGTCGAACACCATGCCGTGGTAGCAGCACATGATGCCCTTCTCCTGGATGGCGCCGTACTCCAGCGAGGCGCCGCGGTGCACGCAGTGGGCATGCAGCAGGCCGATACGGCCGGAGCCGTCGCGGAAGGCGACCAGTTCCTCGCCGAGGATCTTCAGGAAGTGCGGGGTGTCGGTCAGCTCCATCGACATGCAGACCGGATGCCAGAAGCGGCGCATGTATTCACCCATCGGCGTACCGGGACCGACTTCGGTCAGTTCCGGATCGTGGCCGGGCACTTTGTTGGTGTGGTAGCCGCCGAAAGGAATCAGCTTCTTGATGGTGGGCTGGGGCTGGGCGGCGGCTTCGGCGGTCTTGTCGCGGGTATTCATCGTCGTGTCTCCTCTGGCTCGAGCAGGCTGCACCGTGGAGCGCAACCGTGTTTCGTATTCTGTATACAAAGCGTACAGGCAAAATTTTTTGGGCATCACACAAATTACCGCTTGAAATCGTCTACGGATTCGGCGCCTATCTGTGTTCTGTATACAGAATACACTCGAACCCGGGATTGTCAAACTATTTTTGCCCCGTGCTTGCTTTTGACTTTATGTCACCCTGACGTATACTGAATACAAAGGTGAACGCATGCTCAAACAATTATCGAAAATCCAGGTTCGTCCCGACCTCGTCGACCAGGTCTACCAATCCCTGCTCGACGCCATCAGCGACGGCTCGCTGCCGCCCGGCGCCCGCATCACCCAGGAAGAGATCGCCGAGCAGATGGACGTCTCGCGTTCGCCGGTGCTGCAGGCCCTGCGCCTGCTGAAGAAGGACGGGCTGATCAAGGATGCGCCGGGCCGTGGCGTGCTGGTCGCGGAACTCGATCCGGAATGGATCGGCAATCTCTACCAGGTGCGCGGCGCGCTCGACACGCTGGCGGCGCGCCTGGCTGCGCAGCGCAAGGCCGCCATCGATCCGGCGATCGTCGCACAAGGCCGCGCCGCCGCGCGCGGCAAGGACGTGAAGGCGATGATCGATGCCGACATCGCCTTCCATACCGCGATCTACCATGCCTCCGGCAATCCGCTCATCTTCGAGACCACGCAATTCCACTGGGTGCACCTGCGCCGGGTGATGGGCGCGGTGCTGCAGTCGGCCGGCCAGCGCGAAGCGATCTGGGACGAGCACGAGGCGATGGCGCAGGCGATTCGCGATGGCGACGTGGCGCGCGCGGTGGCGATGTCGGATCACCATGCGGCAGAGGCGCGCCGGAACCTGGTGGCGCGGCTGGACGAAGTCCTCAACCACCAAGTGGCATGAAGCGCATCGGTCCGGCCTTGCTGGCGATCGCCATGACTGCCGGCGCTTCGGCGCAGGGGCCGGCGAGCATCTACCCGAACACCGCCAACTTCGGCGTCCCGTTCAGTACCGACGAGGACTGGTACAAGCAATGCATGCGCGTCGAGCACCTGCAGCCCGCGCCGGCGCCCGGGGCCGCCCAGGCCGACTGCCGGCCGATGGAACTGTACGACCGCAAGCGCAGCCAGGCTGTCACCTCGCCGCTGGAATGGGAACAGGTGCGCGCCTGCGCACTCGGCAAGCAGGACGACGCCGTGCTGATGATGCTGTATGCGAACGGCTACGGCGTCCCGCGCGACAGGGACCACGCCATCCATCATGCCTGCTCGCTCGACTTCATCGCCAAGGCCGAGATGGAAGCCCGCATCGCGCATCTCGTGAACGGCGACCCGCCGGGCAAAGTCTTCGATCTGTGCGACGACATTACCAGCGGCCTGATGGGCGGTGTCTGCGCCGCCCGCCACGAGGCGCAGGACAGCCGGACCCGCGAAGCCCGCCTCGATCGCGCTGCACGCGCCCTGCCCGCCGCCAGCCGCGCCGCGCTAGCGAAGTTGCGCGCCGCCGCCGGGCGCTATGCCGAAGCCGCTGCGGATGAAACCGATGCGAACGGCACCCTCGCCGCCGCCTTCGCTTACCAGCACCAGGCCAAGCGCCGCGAGCAGGCCATGCAGGCCATGCTCGACGCCATCGCCGGCAAGCTGCCAGCCGCCTCCCCAGAGGACGATGCGGAACAGGACCGCCGGCTGAATCTGGTCTACAAGGAAGTGATGGCGATCCCCTCGACGCAGGACGACTGGCCTGACCGCATCGGCGCGTCGACCATCGCGCGCGCGGACGTGCGCAAGGCCGAGCGCCTGTGGATCGCCTACCGCGACGCCTTCGTGGCCTTCGGCGCGAGCCTGCCGGCAAACGCCAGTGCCGATGCGGTCAAGGCGCTGCTGACGGCGCAGCGCAGCGCCGAGTTGGCTTACGTCGCACGCTTTCGCTGATGGTCTTCAGTCGATGTACTTCAGGCCGGCCTTGGCCAGCGGTTCGCGCATGGCGTACATGTCGAGGCCCAGCACCCCCGAGGCCAGCCTGGCGCGCTTCTCGCCTTCCATGTCTTCGCGCTTACGGGCCGCTTCCGCTACGCGCGCCGCATCCCCGGCGGGCACCGCCACCACGCCGTCATCGTCGGCCACGATCGCGTCGCCCGGATGGACCAAGGCGCCGGCGCAGATCACCGGGATGTTGACCGAGCCGAGGGTCGCCTTGATCGTGCCTTTCGAACTGATCGCCTTCGACCATACCGGGAAGCCCATCTCCTTCAGCACCCGCACGTCACGCACGCCGGCGTCGATGACCAGCGCCTTGGCGCCGCGCGCCATGAAGCTGGTGGCGAGCAGGTCCCCGAAGTAACCGTCGGTGCATTCGGCGGTCAGGGCCGCGACCACGATGTCGCCCGGCTGGATCTGTTCGGCCGCCACATGCAGCATCCAGTTGTCGCCCGGATGCAGCAGCACGGTGACTGCCGTGCCGCCTGCCTGCGCACCTGGATAGATCGGGCGCATATAGGGCTTCATCAGGCCGACCCGGCCCATGGCTTCGTGCACGGTGGCGCTGCCCAGGCCGGCCAGGCGTTCCACGGCGGCGCGGTCGGCACGTTCGATGTTGCGCTTGACGATGCCGAGCTGGTTCATCAATGGGGTGGTCATGGTCA
The DNA here is from genome assembly GCA_913778765.1 of uncultured Massilia sp. Classification (GTDB taxonomy): domain Bacteria; phylum Pseudomonadota; class Gammaproteobacteria; order Burkholderiales; family Burkholderiaceae_D; genus Telluria. The sequence continues at coordinate 5,242 of CAJYXO010000295.1, forward strand.
CAGTCCTTTCTGCTTGAGCGCGGCGTCCAGGCGCGGATACACGTGGCGCGCATTGCCTTCGAAGATCTTGAAGCGGTCCTCGTCCGACAGCGCGGCGGCCTGGATGTAGCGTTTTGTGTCGTCGTAGTAGTGGCCGGTCTCCGGGTCGATGCCGCGCACGGCGCCGATCATCTCCGAGGCGAACAGCACGTTCTTGGTCGGGATGACGTTGGTGAGCAGGTCGATGCCGGGCTGGTGGTAGACGCAGGTGTCGAAGAAGATGTTATGCAGCAGGTGCTCCTGCAGCAGCGGCTTCTTCATTTCCTGGGCCAGGCCGCGGAAGCGTCCCCAGTGGTAGGGCACGGCGCCGCCGCCGTGCGGGATCAGGAACTTCAAGGTCGGGAAATCCTTGAACAGGTCGCTGGTCAGGCATTGCATGAAGGCCGTGGTGTCCGCGTTCAGGTAGTGCGAGCCGGTGGTGTGGAAGCAGGGATTGCAGCTGGTCGACACGTGGATCATCGCCGGGATGTCGTACTCGACCATCTTTTCGTAGAGCGGATACCAGGAGCGGTCGGACAGCGGCGGCGCGGTCCAGCGCCCGCCGGACGGGTCCGGATTCAGGTTGATGCCCACCATGCCGTATTCCTTGACGCAGCGCTCCAGCTCCGGAATGCAGGTGGCCGGATCGACGCCGGGAGATTGCGGCAACATCGCCGCACCGATGAAGTTGTCGGGGAAAAGCTGGGAAACCCGGTAGCAAAGCTCGTTGCAGATCGCGGCCCAGGTGGCGCTGGTCTCGAAGTTGCCGATGTGGTGGGCCATGAAGCTGGCGCGCGGCGAGAAAATGGTCAGGTCCGAGCCGCGCTCCTTCATCAGGCGCAGCTGGTTGTTCTCGATCGATTCGCGCAGCTCGTCGTCACCGATGCGCAGGTCGGACGCGCGCGGTCCCAGTTCGGGCGTGTTCAAGTTGGCGACCTGCCGGTTGCGCCATTCTTCCAGCGCTGTCGGGGCGGTCGTGTAATGGCCGTGGCAATCGATGATCAAGGGCTTGCGCATGGGGTGGCAGGTCTTTCAGAAGCGATGGTTGATGCCGAAGGTGCAGGCGGTCTGGTTCGACACCCCGACCGTGTTCAGGGTGCCGACGGCAGCCTTGCGCCAGCGGGTGTAGTCGAGCTCCGCATACAGCGTGGTGCGTTTCGACAGCGAGTAGTCGACCTCGGCGACGCTCAAGCCGCGCCGGCCGGCCGGATCGCCGTCGGCGCTGGTCAGGTAATAGCCGGCAGTGGCGGACACCCGTGGACTGAAGCGGTAACTGACGCCGCCGAAGGCATTCCGGGTTTCGGTTTCCTTGCCGGCCTGGCTGGTGACGGTCTCCGACATCCAGCCACCCGAGACCTTCAGCCCATCCTGGCTATAGGCCGCGCCGACCAG
>CAJYXO010000296.1 GCA_913778765.1 uncultured Massilia sp.
CTGTGCTTCACCAACAACATCCCGCAGCGCGACGGCGGCACCCACCTGACCGGCCTGCGTGCGGCGATGACGCGCGTGATCAACAAGTACATCGACGAGAACGAACTGGCGAAGAAGGCCAAGGTCGAAATCTCGGGCGACGACATGCGCGAGGGCCTGACCTGCGTGCTGTCCGTGAAGGTGCCGGAGCCGAAGTTCTCGTCGCAGACCAAGGACAAGCTCGTGTCGTCGGAAGTGCGCGGCCCGGTCGAAGAGATCGTGGCGAAGACGCTCACCGACTTCCTGAACGAAAAGCCGAACGACGCCAAGATCATCTGCGGCAAGATCGTCGAAGCAGCACGTGCGCGCGAAGCGGCGCGTAAAGCGCGCGACCTGACCCGCCGCAAGGGCGTGATGGACGGCCTGGGCCTGTCGTCGAAACTGGCCGACTGCCAGGAACGCGACCCGGCGCTGGCCGAGCTCTATATCGTCGAGGGTGACTCCGCAGGCGGCTCCGCCAAGCAGGGCCGCGACCGCAAGTTCCAGGCCATCCTGCCGCTGCGCGGTAAAGTCCTGAATGTGGAAAAGGCGCGCTTCGAGAAGATGCTGTCGTCGGAGCAGATCACGACCCTGATCGCCACCCTCGGCACCTCGATCGGCCCGGACGAATTCAACGTCGACAAGCTGCGCTACCACCGCATCATCATCATGACCGACGCGGACGTCGACGGCGCCCACATCCGCACCCTGCTGCTGACCCTGTTCTACCGCCAGATGCCGCAACTGGTGGAGCGCGGCCACATCTACATCGCCCAGCCGCCGCTGTACAAGGTCAAGGCCGGCCGCGACGAGCGCTACCTGAAGGACGACGTCGAGGAAGCCAGCTACATGATGCGCTTTGCGCTGAACGGCGCCGCCCTGCTGCCGAAGGAAGGCGCGGAGCCGATCGTCGATGGCGACCTGGGCGAACTGGTGGAGAAATACAACCGCGCCAACGCCATCATGATGCGCCTGACGCGCGTGATCGACCGCGCCGCCCTGTCCGCCATCATGACCGGCGTGACGCTGGACCTGAGCAGCCAGGAAGCCGCCGAGAAGTCGGCGCAGGCCCTGGCCGACGCCATCCACGACACCAGCGTGAAGGTGGGCGTGCGCTCCGACGACCTGTCGGACAAGCACGCGCTGCGCATCGAACGCATTCACCACGGCAACGTGCAGGTGACCTCGATCGACGCCGACTTCGTCGCCGGCGCCGATTACGCCACCCTGGCCAGCTCGGCCGCGACCTTCCAGGGCCTGATGGGCGCCGGCGCCATCATCCGCCGCGGCGAAGGCGAGAGGATGAAGGAATGCGCCGTGCGCGACTTCCAGCAGGCCATGGAATGGCTGCGCGAGGAAGCCGAGCGTGGCGTGTCCAAGCAGCGTTACAAAGGTCTGGGCGAGATGAATCCGGAACAGCTTTGGGAAACCACCATGGATCCGACCGTGCGCCGCCTGCTGAAGGTGCAGATCGAGGATGCGATTGCCGCGGACCAGATCTTCACCACGCTGATGGGCGACGAGGTCGAGCCGCGTCGTAACTTCATCGAGTCGAATGCGCTGCAGGCGGGGAATATCGACGTTTGATGTTTGCCTGATCGCTTGATGCAGAAGCCAGCTTATCAAAGCTGGCTTTTTTTATTGGGCGCTCAACCGGCGCGCCTGGGTTTCCTTTTTTTCGGCGCCGATGCAGGTGCGGGTGCAGGCACGTCGACGATGCCGGCCGTGTCGATACGGAGGTCAAACTGGTGCAGGACCTGCATGATCGTCGAATTCGCCGCGTACTTGCGCTTCAGCTGGACCAGTTCCTTCGCCGTCGCCGCGCATGCGCCATGCGGGTCGCGGTTCGTTTCGCAGCCTGCGCGGCGGTCGACGAAGCGCTGGATGTCGAGCGGCAGGTAATCCTGGGCCAGCAACGGGGACGCCAGCAACATGAACGCAACGCAGACGAGGGCTCGTTTCACTGTGGATGCTCCATTGGCCGGTGAAGCGACCATTGGAATACAAGATTCAAGTGGCAACGTTGAATTTGCGCAGACTGCCGGGGTCTCGAAAAGCAGGAAAAAAAACCACGATTTCTTTGTTTATTATCAATAGACGCTTGCTGCTGTGATAGTCTGCTCTGATGTTTCCGACAGCCAGCACCGGGCGCCTTCACGGCCTATTCATCCAGAGCGATCGGCGGCGCATGAGCACCGCCTTGCTGGTCGCCTTATTGCTTCACGGCGTATTGCTGAGCGTCGCATTCGGTGACCAGAACTTCGGCCTGCCCGCCTTCAAGCTGCCCTGGAAACAAAGACGGCTCGGCGCCGACGACCTCAAGGTCATGCTCAGGCAGTTGCCGAGCCCGTTGCCGAAGGCGCCGGCCCAGGAAGCCAATCCCGTGCTCGCCTCGGAAAATGTCGCCACGATCGGCAGCACGGTGTCGTCCACGTCGATTTCCCCGATTGCGACGCCATCGCCCATGCCCAAGCCGGCAGCGGCTTCGGCGCCGGCATCCACCGTCGAGCCCGTGGTGACCGCGAACAAGCAAGCTGTCACCGCGCTGCCGGTGGCGCCTGTGGCGCAACGGTCTCCGGCGCACCTCAATGACACGCCAACCCCAAGCACGGCCCGCGATGTCGCCCAGCCCGCGCTCGAACAAGCGACCCAGGACCGCGTATCCCTCGACCAGGCCGGCGCCGAACGGGAAGCGCAACTCGCGGAAAACCTGAAGCGGACCGAGCTGATGGCAGCCGCCCAACGGGAAGCGGCACGCCAGGCCGACACTGCCCGCGCCGAGCAGGCCGCCAAGGATGAGGCCGCGCGACTGCTCGCCGCCCGGCAAGAACAGGAAAAAGCCGAAGCACTCCGGCAGGAAGCCGCGCGCAACGAGGCCCTCCAACGGGAACAGGCAAGGCTGGCGCAGCTCGAACTGCAGCGCCAGGAACGCGTCCGCCAGGAGACCTTGCGGGAAGAACAGGCCAAACAGGCACAGCAGGAAGCACAACGCCAGGAAGCGGCGCGCCAGGCTGCGCAGAGGCTGGCACAGGAACGCGCCGATGCCGTACGGCTGGAAGCGGTAAGGCAGGAGCAGGCGAAGCGCGAGCTGGCCCAGCGCGAGAAGGCCCAGCAGGAAGCCGAGCGCGAGGAGCGCCTCAAGGCCATCGGCCGCCAACTGAACCAGGAAGCCGCCCAACGCGATGCGGCATCCCGCGCGCCGCTCCCCGCGGCCAGCGCCCTGCGCCGCGGCTGGCTGTTCGGCCGCGCCGATCCGAACGGCGATCTGGTGCTTTATGCCGAGGCGATCAGCCGGAAGATCGAAAAGAACATGACCTTCGAGATGATCCGCGATGTCGTCAAGCAGGCGCACACCAGTCCGACGGTGACGATCGCCGTCCGCTCCGACGGCACCGTCGAAAAAGTCAGCTTCGTGACCTCGAGCGGCGTCGCCGCCATCGATGAAGGGATACGAAAAATCATCGCCAGCCAGGCGCCCTACGGCGCGTTTCCGCCTGCGTTGGCGCGCCAGTACGACGTGATCGAAATCCGCCGCACCTGGGTATTCGACGTGGCAGTCCGGCTTCAGTAAACAAGCCGCGGATTATCGGGCCGCCCGCAATTTGGCGATGGCCCGGCTCTGCATCCCGGTTCGACCCGCGGCAAAAGGCTGGGTTTTTGCCGGCTGCGTAAAAGCCGCCATCTTGCGGCCCAGCGGCGCCTCCACCCAGCGATGGAAGGCCGCGCCGGCCGCAAGGCTGGCCGCCCACGCCACCAGCATGCCGCATGCCTGCGCATGCGGCTGCTCCGACACGAAACGGGTAAAGGCGGCATTCACCACCAGGCACACCGGAAAGTGCACCAGAAAGACCGAGAACGACATCGCCGCCATGCGATCGACCAGCGCCCAGGCCCGGCCGCGAACGTTGGCCAGCTTGATGCGCCCGAACAGGAACAGCACGCAAGCCACCGCCAGCGCCACCGCGATCCGGCTGCGGAATTCGATATGCAGGGCGAGCAGCGTCGGCGCCACGACGATCGCCAGCAGTAGCGCACGATCGCCCGGCTTGCGCGCCGGGTCGCCGGCCCACCAGGCCAGCATGCCGAGGCCATAACTGCCGAAGAAATACGGCGCCCAGACATCCCAATCGGCATCGCGATTGAAATACAGCAGGGAGACGCTGACGCCCAAAGCCACCAGCGCCGGCACCAGCCAGTGTTGGCGCCCCTGTCCGGCAATGGCGCCCACGCCCCACAGCAGCAGGGTCACGAGCGCATACAACTGGAAATCGATGGCCACATACCAGGCGCCCGCCGACAGCGCGTCATAGCCCAATACGTCGTGCAGCAGAAGCAGGTGGGCGCTCAGCTGGGATAAAGTCGGCGGCGCCGAAATCGAATCGTGGCTCATCCACTGGCTCGCAATGGCGGACGCGCCGACCGCCAGCAGCATCGCCGCCATGAAGGGCGGCGCCAGCTTGATATAGCGGCGCCAGATCGTCCCGAGCGGATTTGCCACGCCAGGATGGCCCTGTGGCGACAGCGATTTCGCAGCGAGGAAACCGCCGACGACCAGGAATACCTGCACGGCGATGCGGCCATATTCGTCGAGCCAGTCGATCAGCGCCGGCATGAGCGGACGCGCCTGGTCTGCCATCGGTCCGTAAAACGCCAGATGGTGCAGGACGATCAATTGTGCGGCGCCCGCTTTCAGCAGATTGATCAGCCCAAACTGTTTTGCTCCCGTCACTTCCTTCATCAGCAATCCTCAACAATGCATTCCTCGACTTTCCATCGAGCAACGCACGCTGTCGATATTGCCGAACGGGCGCATCATAACTGAGCAATAAGTCTTGTGCCCACCCGTTACATTCAGTAACTTTCGTCAATACGCTTTCTTCAGGTGGCAATTCCTGCGATCGATCACTCAAGAACATTGGCCGTACGCGTAATAGCCGGCCGCCGTGGACAGGCCGGAAACGGAGACCTCGCTGACGCTGACATTGTATTTCGGGAGACCGATGACCACGCCCGAGGCGCCGGCACTCGATGCACCGATGAGAATGGCCAGGAACAACCGTGCCGCAATCGATCGACTCTTCATGCTGCCTCCACCCGTCCATATCCAGACTAGTGGAAGCAGCCGCTTATTCAAGCGGACGGGTCGCCCCGTCAGGAACAGGTGCCGTAGGCGTAATATCCTGCCGACGTCCTTCGCACATCCGTATACGCCGTGGTGAGGTAATAGCCGAGATACTGGTTCGAATTGACGGCATACACCTGTCCGTCCGAACCGATATAGGCGCGGCCATTGGCGACGTGCGAGTAATTGCTGGCATACCAGCTGCTGCAGGTATAGGGCGCCGCTGCATTGCCGCTGACGATCTTGTCGATCATGGTCTTGATCGCCACCATCTGTCCGCCGCTCTTGGCCGGGAAATTCACGTCCTCGTAACCCCACCAGTCCCAGCATCCGCCCGGATTGTTCGAGGTGACGATGGTCTGCGGATACAGCACGATGATCTTGTTCGTATCGGCCCAGCGGTTGTAGCCGGCATTCTGGTAATACGCGCTGCCCACCACGGAAGCGCTCTGCAAACAGCCGTGGAAAGCCACGTGCAGCCTGCAAGCCTGGCCAGAAGAACAGGCGGCCGGCACATAGGCGTAACCGCTGCTGGCCATGCTGTAGAAATTGGGATTGTGGTTGCCCCAGAACGCGGCCTGGTCGAAGTTGATGAAGCTGCCGCTCAGGGTCCCGGCATTTTTCGCATTCAGCGGCCCGTAGAGCTGTTTCAGGATTTCGCCGGCGGTATCGAAATTGCAGTTGTCGACGTAGGGGCTGCCATTGACGGCGCAGCCATTGCCGAAGAAATCGGTCGGCATCGAATGCTCGGCGGCGAGGTTGTTCTTGTAGACGATATTCGCGGCCGGCAGGTAATTCGCATACATCGTCTTCAGGTCGTCCATGACCGGCTGGCGCACGGTCGAATCGATGGTCCCGGAAAACAGATACACCTTCGAGGCCGCCATATTGCTGGTCGGGTCGATATAGCCATTGCCCGACCAGGTATTCACCACCGACATCAGATACGGCAGGTTGCGCGAGCCGGTATTCGCCATGCAGGGACCGACCGAAATCGCCGCATTCCCCTGCGAGCAGTACAGCGGCCCGCCGGCGACGATGCCGGCGCCCTTCTTGACCGTTTTCGAATAGGCGAAATGCATCTGCACCGCCATATGGGCGCCGGACGAGAATCCGGACACGGACACGTCGTTCACGCTGACGTTGTATTTGGGGAGGGCGACGACGGCCCCGAAGGCGCTTGCGCTGAGCAAGCCGATGCACGCCGCGGCGAATAGTTTCGCCGCAGCTCCGGTTCGAGCTTTCATATCCAGTCTCCGATCGTTGTTGTGTGTTCGCGCCGATCTCTGCGGACCGACCGGATCAGAATAGTTGAGCTCGCCAGGTATTCAAGAAAAAGGCTTGTGCGTGCGCGATGTAATGGGTGTGCAAAAAAGTACGGTTTCGTTCGAGGCCAACCTAGCCGGCCACGCCAAAGCGCCCTGAAGCCCAGGCATAGGCCAGGCAGAACACCAGCACCGCGATCACGGCGATGAGGGTGTGCGCGGCAGCCGTTGCCACGAATTGGGAACCCTGTTCGATCGCCATGGTCAGCAGGATAGGGCCGGCGACGATCGGCAGCGCGGAAAACCAGCCGGCCGCATTCGGGCCCCAGCGCCGGCCGACCTGCGTGACAAGGTAGATCAGGGAAGGAACCAGGCAGAGCTTCAGGACGAGGACGGTGGGCAAGGTGGAAACCCAGGATCATGTATAGTCGGCAATTATCCCACGCTGCGGTACCGATGAACTACCGACTCGCCATCTTCGACTTCGACGGCACCCTGGCCGACTCCTTCCCCTTTTTCTGCAGCGTCTTCAATACCATCGCCGACCAGCATGGTTTCAGGCGCATCGATACCGCCAGGGCCGGCGAGCTGCGCCACTACGGCGTGCGGCAGATGATGGCGCACGTCGGCATGCCGGCCTGGAAGCTGCCGGCGGCATCGAAGACCTTCATCGCGATGATGCAGGAGAACGCCGGCGCGATCGCGCTGTTCGACGGCATCGCCGACGCGCTGCGGCACCTGCACGCGCAGGGCGTGCTGCTGGCGGTGGTGTCGTCGAACGCCGAGCACAACGTGCGCACGGTGCTGGGACCGGAGCTGTCGGCGCTGGTGGTGCGCTTCGACTGCGGCATGTCGGTGTTCGGCAAGACCAGCCGCATCCGCGCGGTGCTGAAGCGCTGCCGCGTCGCACCGGGCGCGGCGATCTACATCGGCGACCAGGGCACCGATGCGGAAGCTTCGCGCAAGGCGGGCGTGCACTTCGGCGCGGTCCACTGGGGCTATGCGACGATCGAGGCGCTGCGGCTGGCCGGGGCCGATGTCGAATTCGTCACGCCGCGGGATTTGCACCGTATCGCGTAGGGTGGGCGCTCCGTGCCCGCCCCACTTGCCCCGAAATACTTCGCATGCTAAACTTTCGCATTCAAAAGGTATTCAGCCCAACTACATCATGCGCCTAACGGACCAGACCCTGAGCAGTCTCACCGCCGCCCTCACCCACGCCTCGCGCGCCTACCGCGCCGCCGCCGACAAGGTCGCGGCCGATTACGGCCTGTCGCAGGCGACCGGCCTGCCGGTGCTGGTCATCAGCCGCTTCGGCGAGAACGGCGTGCGGCCGGGCGTGCTGGCCGAGACGCTCAGCCTCGAAGCCTCGTCGCTGGTGCGCGTGGTCGACCACCTGATCGAGTCCGGCCTGCTCGAGCGCCATGAGGATCCGAACGACCGCCGCGCCAAGATCCTGCGCCTGACCGCCGAAGGCGAAAAGACCGCCGAGCTGATGGATTCGGCGCTGCGTCCGTTCCGCCGCAAGCTGTTCGGCGCCTTCGACCCGGCCGACGTCGACGCCTGCCTGCGCGTGCTGTCCGGCCTGCCCGACGCGATCGCGAGCGTGTCGAACGCATGAAGCTGGGGAGCAGGTCGGAGATCCTGTTCTCCGTGAAGTCTTTCGCGGCAGCGATGCTCGCGGTGTACATTTCGATGCGCATCGGACTGCCGCGCCCTTTCTGGGCGATGATGACCGCCTATATCGTCAGCGCCCCGTTCGCCGGACCGACCCGTTCCAAGGGCCTGTACCGCGCGGGCGGCACGCTGCTGGGCGGGATCGCCACCATCGTGCTGGTGCCGCACCTGGCCAACGCGCCCGAGCTGCTGTCGCTGGCGCTGGCGCTGTGGATCGGCGGCTGCCTGTATGTGTCGCTGCTGGACCGTACGCCGCGCTCCTACATGCTGATGCTGGCCGGGTACACGGCCGGCCTGATCGCCTTCCCGGCCGTCGGCAACCCGGGCGCGATCTTCGACATCGCCCTCGCGCGCGTCGAGGAAATCACGCTCGGCATGCTGTGCGCCACCCTGATCCACAGCCTGGTGCTGCCCCAGCCTTTCGGCCCGGTGCTGCTGGCGCGCCTCGACCACGCGGTGCAGGACGCCCAGCACTGGATCCGCGACGCCCTGAATCCGGCCGGCGACAGGCGTTCCACATCGGAGCGCCGCAAGCTGGCCGGCGACATCACCGAGCTGCGCGTGATGAGCACCCACCTGCCCTTCGACACCTCGCACGTGCGCTGGACCGGCAAGGCCGTCAACGCGCTGCAGGAACGCCTGGCGCAGTTCGTGCCGATCGTTTCCGGCATCGAAGACCGCCTGACCGCCCTGCGCGAGATGGGCGCCACCGCATCGTCGGAACGCTGGAGCGCGCTGCTGCACGACGTCACCGCGCTGGTCGATTCGCCGAAGGAGACCGCGCTGGACGCGCCGGCCGCCGCCCTGCATGCGCGCATCGACGCGCTCGCGCCAGTGGCCGGCCGTGGGCTCGGCTGGAGCGGCCTGGTCGAACTGAACCTGGCGGCCCGCCTGCGCCGCCTGGTCGACCTGTGCGTCGAGACCCGCAGCCTGCGCCAGCACATCGACGCCGGCGTGCACGGCAAACTGCCGGAAGCGGTGCGCCACCTGCCCGGCGTGCCGGCCAGCGCCCTGCACCAGGACCGCGGCGTGGCCCTGCTGTCGGCCTTCGCGACCGTGGTGGCGACCCTGGCCTGCTGCGCCTTCTGGATCCTGACCGGCTGGCCTTCCGGCGCGGCGGCGCCGATGATGGCGGCGGTGCTGTGCTGCTTCTTCTCGACCCAGGACGACCCGCTGCCGTTCATTAAAGGCTTCACGTATTACTCGATCTATTCGATCCCGGTGTCGGCTCTCTACCTGCTGGGCATCCTGCCGGGCGTGCACAGCTTCGAGATGTTCGCGCTGGTGTGCTTCCCGCTGTTCCTGATCATGGGCGTGCTGGTCGCGCGGCCCTCGACCTTCGGGCGCGCCATGCCCTTCCTGTTCGGCATTTGCGGCACCCTGGCCCTGATCGATACGCACAACGCCGACATGGTGTCCTTCCTGAACGGCACCTTCGCGCAGGTGGTCGGCTACGTGGCCGCCGCCGTCAGCACCAGCATGTTCCGCCGCATGGGCGCCGGCTGGACCGCGCGCCGCCTGCTGAAGGCCGGCTGGGGCGAGCTGGCGCGCCTGGGCAGCGGCGAACGCGTGACCTCGCTGCCGGAGTTCTCGGCGCGCATGGTCGACCGTGTCGGCCTGCTGACGCCGCGCCTTTCGATGGCCGGCGCACAGGAAGATTTGCAGGCGGTCGACGCGCTGCGCGACCTGCGCATCGGCCTGAACATGACCTTGCTGCAGAACGTGCGCAGCCAGCTGGGACGCGGCGAAGCGGCCGTCAAGCCGCTGATGCAGCAATTGTCGCGCCACTTCGCGCTGCGCCCGCGCGTCGACGGCGACTGCGAAAGCCGCCTGCTGGACAGCCTCGACAACGCCCTGCGCGCGATCTGCGCGGGCCCGCACGACGGCGCGCAAAACGAAGCGCTGGCCGCGCTCACCGGCATGCGCCGCGACCTGTTCCCGCAAGCCGCCCCTTATGAAATGGAGATCCGATGATCGGCGAAGTCAGCATCTACGGCCTCTACGTTCCTCCGCTCCTGCTGCTCACGCTGGCGGCGCTGGTGGTTTCGAGGCTGCTCAACCTGGTCCTGGCAAGGACCGGTTTCTACCGCCTGGTATGGCACCCGGCGCTGTTCGATTTTTCCCTGTTCGTCATCGTGCTCGGCGCGCTGACCTACTTCACTCGCAACTGGTCCTGAGATGGCTAAGAAAATTTCGTTCCCGGCAGTTGGCCGGATGGGTATCACATTGGCATTCGCCGCCGGCGCGGTCTACGCGGGCTGGCAGCTGTGGCGCCACTACGAGGTCGAGCCCTGGACCCGCGACGGCCGGGTGAAGGCCTATGTGGTGCAGGTGGCGCCGGACGTGACCGGCCAGGTGACGAAAGTCTACGTGCACGACAACCAGCGTGTCACGACGGGCGAGCCGCTGTTCGAGATCGACCGGGCTCGTTTCGAACTGGCCCTTCGCCAGAGTGAAGCGCAAGTCGTGGCCGCGCAGGCCGCGCTGGCCCAGGCCCAGCGCGAGAACAAGCGCAACACCCAGCTCGACGACCTGGTCTCGCAGGAGACCCGCGAACAGGGCCAGACCCGCACCGACCAGGCGCGCGCCGCGCTGGCCCAGGCGGAAGTCAACCGCGACACCGCCAGGCTGAACCTGGCGCGCACCCGCGTCGTATCGGCGGTGGACGGCATCGTCACCAACCTCGACCTGCGCGAAGGCGCCTACGCCACGTCGGCGCACCCGGTGATGGCGGTGGTGGATTCGACATCCTTCTACGTCGAAGGCTATTTCGAAGAGACCAAGCTGCCCGGCATCCAGGTCGGCGACAAGGTCGAAGTGACCCTGATGGGCACGCGCCGGCCGCTGCCCGGCCGCGTCGAGAGCTTCGCCGAAGGCATCGCCGACCGCGACCGCTCGACCGGCGCCAACATGCTGCCGAACGTGAACCCGACCTTCAATTGGGTGCGCCTGGCGCAGCGCATCCCGGTGCGCATCGCCCTCGACCCGCTGCCGGCGAATGTGCGCCTGGTGGCCGGCCAGACCGCGACCGTGAAAGTGCTGCCGGCCGTTGCGCAGCCTGCGCCGGCCGCGGGGCCTGCCGCCAAGGCGGTCGCCGCGGCGCCGAACGCGAAGAAACGATCATGAGAACCATTGCCTATAAAACCCTGACGCTGACGGTGCTGGCGGCTGCGATGGCGGCCTGCACCACCGTCGGCCCCGACTACCACGTGCCCGAGCAGGCCGTGGTCAAGCGCGATGCCGCCAATGCCCTCTTCATGGGCGCGGGCGAGCAGCCCTACAAATCCGAACCGCTGCCGGCCGACTGGTGGCGCCTGTACCAGGACCCGGTGCTGGACAAGCTGGTCGCAAAAGCCTTCGCCGCCAACGCCGACCTGCGCGTGGCCGCCGCCAACCTCGAGCGCACCCATGCGATGCTGGAAGAAGTCGAAGAGAAGAAGCGTCCGGAAGTGGAGATGAGCGCGGCGCCGCTGTACGGCCGCATCGCCGGCGCCTCGATCGGCCTGCCCGAACAGCTGCCGCGCACCGGCATCTACGAAGGCGAGGTCAAGGTGGCCTGGCAGACCGACATGTGGGGCCGCATCCGCCGCGCCATCGAGGCCGCCGAAGCCGACCAGGAAGCCGCACAGGCGGCAAGCGACCTGGCCCACGTGATGGTCGCCGCCGACACCACCCGCGCCTATGCGGAAGCCTGCTCGGCCGGTTACCAGTTGAAGGTGGCGCAGCAGTCGGTGGACCTGCAACAGAAGTTCGTCAAGCTGACCGGCGAGCGCGTGCAGCGCGGCCGCGGCATCGCCATCGACACCAGCCGCGCCACCGCCCAGCTTGACCAGTTGCGCGCGAACCTGCCGCCGCTGCTCGCGCGCCAGCGCACTGCCCTGTACCGCCTGGCCGTGCTGACCGGCGAGGTGCCGAGCGCCTTCCCGAAGGAAGTCGCGCAGTGCACCACGCCGCCGCGCATCGCCGCGGTGATCCCGGTCGGCGACGGCGCCGCCCTGCTGCGCCGCCGTCCGGACGTGCGCCAGGCCGAGCGCCAGCTGGCCGCCGCCACCGCCCGCATCGGCGTCGCCACCGCCGAGCTGTACCCGAACATCACCCTGGGCGCCTCGTTCGGCGGCGTCGGCTTCATGGACGACTTTGGCAAGGCCAACACCTGGAAGTTCTCGCTCGGCCCACTGATCTCGTGGAACCTGCCGTCGACCAGTTCGGCGCGCGTCCACATCGCCCAGGCCAAGGCCGGTACCGAAGGCGCGCTGGCGCGCTTCGACGGCGTGGTGCTGAACGCGCTGCGCGAGACGGAATCGGCGCTGACCGTGTATGCGCGTGAACTCGACCGCAACGCCATGCTGCGCGCGGCGCGCGACCAGAGCGCGCTGGCATCGAGGCAGACCGGCAAGCTGTACCAGTTCGGACGGACCGACTTCCTGGCGGCGCTGGACGCGGACCGCTCGCTGGCCAGCGCCGAAAGCATGCTGGCGGCATCGGATGCGCAGCTGGCGGCGGATCAGGTGCAGTTGTTCATGGCGCTGGGCGGGGGGTGGGAGAATACCCGCGCGAAGCATGGTGCGCATGAAGAGGTAGCACACAAGTAAACGTCGTTCCCGCGAAGGCGGGAGCCCAAGTTCTTTGCGGGTTACCGGCGATTGTTTCAGCCATTCGACAAACTTGGGTCCCCGCCTGCGCGGGGACGACGTTAGAGGAGCTTATCGAGCGTCACCGGCAAATCCCTCACCCGCTTCCCGGTCGCGTGATACACGGCATTCGCAATCGCCGCACCCACGCCGGTGATGCCGATCTCGCCGATCCCCTTCGCCCCCAAGGGATTCACATGCGGGTCGTCCTCGTCGACGATCTGCACGTCGATGGCCTGGATGTCGGCATTCACCGGCACGTGGTACTCCGCCAGGTTGCCGTTCACGGCGCGGCCGTTGCGCTTGTCGATGACCGTCTCTTCCAGCAGCGCCAGGCCGATGCCCCAGACGATCCCGCCCATCAGCTGGCTGTAGCCGGTCTTCTCGTTCATCAGCTTGCCGACGCCGTAGACGCCGACCACGCGCGGCACGCGGATCTCGCCCAGGTCTTCGTCCACCGTCACTTCGACGAACACGGCGCCGAAGGCGTGCATCGAGTACTTCTTCTTTTCGTCGCCGGGTTCGGCCTTGGCCGTCACTTCGACCGGTGCGCCGTGGCGCGCGACGATCTCGCGCATCGCCTCGCGCTTGGACGGCGCATCCAGCAGGTACAGCTCGCCGTTCTCGAAGCCGATCTTCTCAACCGTGACGCCATACAGCGGCGAGGCCCGATCGGCCAGGGCGAGGCCGGCCAGCTTCAGGCGCAGCGCATGGCCGGCCGCCTGCACCGCCGGGCCGACGCTGGCCACCGTGGTCGAGCCGCCCGACACCGGCGCTTCCGGCATCGTCGACTCGCCCAGCTCGAAGCGCACCTGGCTCACCGGCAGGCCGACCGCATCGGCGGCGATCTGGGTCATGACCGTGTAGGTGCCGGTGCCCAGGTCCTGGGTGGCCGAGCGGAACAGCGCCGTGCCGTCCGCCGCCAGGGTGGCCGAGCATTCGCCCGGCGAGCGGTTGGTCGGGTAGGTGGCGGTGGCCATGCCCCAGCCGACCAGCTGGTTCCCGCGCTGCATGGAGCGCGGCTGCGGCTTGCGGTCCTTCCAGCCGAAGCGCTCGGCGCCGATCTCGTAACACTGGCGCAGCGATTTGCTGGACCACGGCAGGTCCTTGCCCGGGTCCTTCTCGGTGTAGTTCTTCAGGCGCAGCGCCAGCGGGTCCATGTTCAGCTGATAGGCCAGTTCGTCCATCGCCGATTCCAGCGCGAAGGAGCCGGAGGCTTCGCCGGGCGCGCGCATGAAGGTCGGCGTGCCCAGGTTCATCGGCGCCAGCCGGTGCGTGGTCTCCTGGTTCGGGCTCTCGTACATCATGCGCGTCATGATCCCGCAGGGTTCGATCCAGTCTTCGATGGTCGAGGTATAGGCGACGGTGTCGTGGGCGGAGGCGAGCAGGCTGCCGTCGTCCTTCGCGCCCAGGCGGAAGCGCTGTTCGGTGTTCGGACGCTGGCCGACCGGGCCGAACATCTGGGTGCGGTCCAGCGACAGCTTGACCGGGCGGCCCAGCATCTTCGCGGCCATCGCCGTCAGCGGACCGTGCGACCAGATCGAGCCCTTCGAGCCGAAGCCGCCGCCGGTGTAGGGGCAGATCGCGGTCACGTTTTCGGGCGGGATGCCGAAGATGTTCGCGACGATGCGCTGCACGCCCTTCATGTACTGCGTCGATTCGTGGATGGTCAGCTTGTCGCCATCCCACTCCGCGATGGTGGCATGGGTCTCGAGCGGATTGTGGTTCTCGATCGGCGTCGTGTAGGTCTCGTCGATGCGCACGGCGGCCGCCAGCAGGCCGTCCGCGAGGTCGCCGCGCCTGGTGTCGGTTTCCTCGGCCAGCACCTTCTCGGGCGTGTGCAGCTTGCCCTTCTTCGCCTGGTCGAAGTCGAGCACCGCATCCTTGCGCTCGTACTCGATGCGCAGCCGCGCCGCGGCCTCGCGCGCATGCTCGTAGGTGTCGGCCACGACCACCGCGATCGGCTGGTTGTTGTAATAGACCTCGTCTTCCTGCAGCAAGGTGAGGCGGCGGCCGATCGGCGGCTGCAGCTTGCCGTCCTTGGTCGACTTCGGCAGGCGCATGGCGTTCTGCGGCGTCATCACCAGCAGCAGGCCGGGCACTTCGCGCGCCGCGCTGTCGTCGATGCGGAGCACGCGGCCGCTGGCGATGGTGCTGGTGACCAGGACGGCATGTGTCAGTCCCTCGACCTGGTGCTCGGCCGTGTAAGGTGCGCCGCCGCTGACCTTGGCCCAGGCGTCGGTACGGTTGATGGGTGCGCCGATGCCGTTCATACCTGGCCTCCATTCTTGCGGATCACGGTTTGCAGCGCACGCACGACCGCACGCTGCGCCAGTTCGATCTTGAATGCGTTGTCCTTGCGCGGCTGGGCGCCATGCACGGCCGCCTCGCCCGCGCGCGCGAGCAGTTCCGGCGTGATCGCCTGGCTGCGCAGCAGCGCTTCCGCGCCCAGGGCACGCCACGGTTTGTGGGCCACGCCGCCGAGCGCGATGCGCACGTCGCGGACCGCGCCGCCATCCAGGTCGACGGCCACCGCCACCGACACCAGCGCGAAGGCATAGCTGGCGCGGTCGCGCACTTTCAAATAGTGCGAGTTGCGTGCGAAGGGCATCGCCGGCAGCTCGACCGCGGTGATCAATTCGCCCGGCTTGATGACGGTGTCCTGCTCCGGATGGTCTTCCGGCAGCCGGTGAAAGTCGACCAGCGGCACCTGGCGTTCGCCGTCCGGCCCCTGCAGGTGAACGAGCGCATCGAGCGCCGCCAGCGCCACCGCCATGTCCGACGGGTGGGTCGCGATGCAGTGCTCGCTGGCGCCGAGGATGGCATGCATACGGTTGTGGCCATCGATGGCGTCGCAGCCCGAGCCCGGGTCGCGTTTGTTACAGTGGGCAAAGGCCGGGTCGTTGAAGTAATGGCAGCGGGTGCGCTGCAGCAGGTTGCCGCCGACCGTCGCCATGTTGCGCAGCTGGGTGGTGGCGCCGTTTAATAAAGCTTCGGACAGCACGCGGTAGCGCTGGCGCACCAGCGGGTCGGTACCGACCGCCGTGTTGGTCGCCATCGCGCCGATGCGCAGGCCGCCATCCGGCAGTTCCTCGATGGCGGACAACGCGAGGCGGCTGACGTCCACCAGGCGCAGCGGCTGTTCGATGCCGCTCTTGTACAGGTCGAGCAGGTTGGTGCCGCCGCCGATGAATTTGGCGCCGTGCTGGCGCGCCAGCTCGATCGCGTGGTTGACGTCGCGGGCGCGGTCGTAGGAGATCGATTGCATGCGGAGTTCCTTTCTTCAGGCCTGGCGCAGCACGACGCTGTGGATCGCCTTGACGATGTTCGGATAGGCGCCGCAGCGGCAGATATTGCCGCTCATGCGCTCGCGGATCTCATCTTCGGACAGCGCGGCCGGCTCCAGCTGCTCGCCGTCGGTGACGGCGCTGGCCTGGCGCTGCTTGATCTCGTCGAGCAGCGCCACCGCCGAGCACACCTGGCCCGGCGTGCAGTAGCCGCACTGGAAGCCGTCGCAGTCCATGAAGGCCTGCTGCATCGGGTGCGGCTGGGCTTCGCTGCCCAGGCCCTCCACCGTGGTGATCTCGCGGCCGTCGTGCATCACCGCCAGGGTCAGGCAGGAATTGATGCGCTGGCCGTCGACGATGACGGTGCAGGCGCCGCACTGGCCGCGGTCGCAGCCTTTCTTGGTGCCGGTCAGGTGCAGCACTTCGCGCAGGGCGTCCAGCAGGGTCACGCGCGGTTCGACCTGCAGTCGATGCTCGGCGCCGTTGATGCGCAAGGTGAGCGGCTGGGGTGGGACGTACGGCGGATGGGCCACGGCATGCGCGCCCTGCTCCGCCACTCTCTGTTCGTCTTGTGGCATGGTTCGCTCGCTTTCAAAAAAAATCGGTGTTATCCCTTCACGCACACCACCTGCTTGGGCGAGGGCATGAGTCCTTCGCGTCCTGAACCGTGAAATGGCGCTTGGCCTCGGTGCGGCTCGTGGTGCGGCCGGCGCCGTGGCTGCAGCTGTTGCAATTCTCGGGGTTACGCGTGACCAGCACTTCCTTGCCGTCGAGACAGGGCAGGTCCTGATCGGGCAGGTTGAGCATGTGCTTGCGCCTGCCCTGCCGCGCCAGCTCGATGAAATGGGTGCCGATCGCATTGCCGACCCCGCGCGAGCCGGCATGCAGCATCAGCCAGACGAAGCCTTCTTCGTCCAGGCAGACCTCGACGAAGTGATTGCCGCTGCCGAGGGTGCCGAGGTGCTTGACGTTGTTGGTGGTGCGCAGCTTGACCGGGTGGCCGCCCGGCGGGGTCATCTGATCGTAGTCACGGTTTTCCATCGGCTTCATGATGGCCGAAATCGCAAAACCGGGGAGCGCGCATGGCGTGTACAGACAGAGTTATTCCACCAAGAAATCAATCACTTAGGAATGTTTTGTTTTATACTCCTGACATGACCAAACGCGCCCCGTACCTCCTGCTTCCGCTGCTGCTGGCCGGCTGCGTCAACGAATCGGCCAGCTACCTCATCGACGGCAGCGACCACTCGCTGACCGTACTCGTCACGCAGGATTATTTCTGGAGCAAGCAGGCGGGGCTGCGCCTGGTCGCCTCCCGGCTGCCGGATTGCCAGCGCCAGTTCGACCTCGGCAAGACCTCGACGGCCGACCTCAACGTCGAATTGTTCTCCACCGGCGACAACAGCTATCTGCTGCGTTCCGGCGACGACATGTGGCAGGTGGAAACCGGCGGCTGCACCCAACTGCCGGCGCCCGGCGAGAATGTCCAGGCACAGCCGATCGGTGTGTTCCACCTGGACGGCAGGAAGAAGCTGGTATTCGAGCGCGCCGAGGGCTCGGCGGCTTCTTCCTAGACTGCGGGCCGGTGCGATGCCGGCCGCACTTGCGTTTATTGTTCAGAGGCGGCATCTAAGCGTGCCGTTTCGCCCGAGAATGATACGCTGTGAAAATAGCAAAATATTCTCCGATTCTCACAGGAGTGTGAAGCCTGGCGCGGCGCTGATGACACAGCCGCGATGCACAGCCGATTACGGCCGCAGCCAGCCCCAGGCGATCGGCCGCGCCAGCACGCGCCGATACAAGGTCCCGAGCGAGGTCGTCAGCAGCGCGCACATCGCATCAGGCAGGCGCGCCTGGAACAGCAAGGTCACCCCCACCGCGACACCGAATGCGCCGATCATGTCCAGCGGCCAGTGCACACCCAGGAAGACGCGCGACCACGCCACCACGAAGGCCAACGGCAGCAGCGAGCGGCCAAAGCGTTTTGCCGCCGGGACGCTGCTGGCGGCCAGGACCAGCGCCACCGTGAACATGATGGTGCCGTGGTCGCTCGGGAAGGAACTGTCCGGCGCATGGTGCAGGAAATTGCGGCCGACGCCGGCCACGAAAGGACGCGCGTGATACCACATCAGGCCGATCACGGCATTGATGCCCAGTGCGAGACCAGTCGCCGCCAGCGCCTTCACGGCCGCCTCGCGCTGGGCGCCGACGCCGCTCATCCACAGGCCGAGCAGGCCGATGGGTATCAGCAGGATCAGCCATTCGGCGCAGAACAGGGCCAGTTCCAGGCGCCAGCCGTGCAGGCCGGCGTTGGAATTGATCATGGCAAACCACAGCAGATTGATGTTCTCTAGCATGAGAAAGTGACAAGTGTATGACCTGTCTCGACTTTATCAGCTCTGCAGTGGGAACTTAAACACTTCCGCGCAAGTTAAGCTTCTCTTAACCCAAGCAAGGTTCCAGCCCATGGCAGATCTTGTTCAGCGTTGTCCGGTCAGCTGGCGCAGCCGCGCGATCTCGGTGCTGCGCCCGAGCTTGTCGAGTGCGCTTTCGAGCAGGGTGCGGTCGCCATCGCGCAGCATGGTCCATTGCGTGAAATACTCGTGCACGGTACGCCAGGGCGGAAACTCGGGCGGCATGCTGCGCCAGGCGCTGCCCGAATGCAGAAAATACAGGACCGCGCAGAAGACATCGTACAGGTCGTGCTTGCGCGGCCTCGTCTTGCGGCGCGCCGCTTCCAGCATCTCACGGACGGTATCGAACTGCTCGCGCGTTACATCGCTAGGAAATGTTGGCCTGTTCATGTCGTTCGCCTCAAAGTGATTTGGAGACGCGTGATCCGGAACGGTTCCCGACCGAGACATGATGGATGCATAATTCCGACCATGCGGCCGGCAGGTAGATCTCCGTAAATACAGTGTAGCGCGAATTGCACTTGATGTCGGGTATTTTTACGGAAAGGGCGGCGCATGGCCGCCCAGAGTCGGTTCAATCGCGGGCCAGCGACAGGAACTCGGTGCGCAGCGCCAGGTTCGGCTGCAGTTCGCCCAGCATGGCGGAGGTGATGGTTTCTTCGCCGGGGGTGCGGATGCCGCGGCTTTCCATGCACATGTGGCGGCACTTGATGACCACGCCGACCGCCTTCGGTTCCAGCACTTCCATCAGCGTGTTGGCGATCTGGACCGTCAGGCGTTCCTGCACCTGCAGGCGCTTGGAGAACACGTCGACCAGGCGGGTCAGCTTCGACAGGCCGACGATTTTGCCATTCGGCAAATAACCGACGGTGGCCTTGCCGAAGAAGGGCGCCAGGTGGTGTTCGCAGTGGCTGTAGACCGGGATGCCGCGCACCACGATCAGTTCGTTGTATTCCTCGGCGCCATCCTCGAAGGCCTTGAGAATCTCGACCGGATCCTGTTCGTAGCCCGAAGTCCAGTGTTTCCAGGCTTTGGCGACACGCGCCGGCGTCTCGTGCAGGCCGGGACGATTGGGATCTTCGCCGAGGCTGGCCAGCAGGCGGCGCCAGTCGTTTTCGGTGAAGACTTCTTTGTCAGACATGGGTGTACCCTAAAATTGAAGACTGCCGAGAGTATATAGAAAATGCCGAACCTCTACAGGTCGCAGGCTATTTCTTTGCGTAAAACGTAGGCAGTTGTCGCATTGCTGCGCTAGCGTGGTCGACGTCCTTTTCACGATGAGGAGAACCGCCATGCTCGGCAGCACTGTTTTGGAAGTCGCCATCGGCCTGACCTTCTGTTACGGCACCGTGGCCCTGATCGTCACCACCGTGCAGGAGGCGCTCGCCTCCCTGTTCCGCCTGCGCGCCAACACCCTGCTGGCCGGCATCAAGAGCATGCTCAACGACCCGCGGTTCGACGGCCTGGCGCGGGCCGTGTATGCCCATCCGCTGGTCAATCCGCACACCGACGGCACGGCGCTGGACGAGCGCGGACTGCGCTCCCGGCCATCGTACATCGAACCGGCGCACTTTGCGATTGCCCTGGTCGACAGCCTGTGGAAGGTGCCGGGCGACTTCATCCAGCTGCGCAGCGCGATCGAGACGATTCCCGATCCGCAGCTGCGCGCCGCCCTGCTGAGCATGGTCAGCCGCGCGCGCGACCTGCAGCAGTTCCAGGACATGCTGGCCGGCTGGTTCGACAATGCGATGGCGCGCATGTCCGGCGCCTATAAACGCAAGCAGATGCTGATTTCGCTGCTGCTGTCGCTGCTGCTGGCGATCCTGTTCAATATCGACAGCATCCACCTGTTCCGCACCCTGTGGCTGCAGCCGGGTCTGGCTGCCCACATCAAGGACGTGCCGGCCGGGCTCGACCCCGCCGTGATCAAGGACCTGATGGCCCTGCCGATCGGCTGGACGAGCTTTCCGCCCGTGCTGAACGCCGACTTCGCCCTGCAGGTGGCCGGGTGGTTCATTACCGCGACGACGGCGCTGTTCGGCGCGCCGTTCTGGTTCGACATCATGCAGCGCGTGGTGCGCATGCGCGCGACCGGCGCCAAGCCCGAGGAGGTGCCGGCAGCGGTGCGGATCGAGGGCAAGGTGGCGGCGACGCCGGTGCCGCTTCCCTAGACTTGTCCTCGTCGTCCCCGCGAAGGCGGGGATCCGGGTTAACGTCCCGCCGGCCGGTGCGCGTCGACCAATATGCTCGACACGGAAACGTGCGGCACCCGCTCCGGCCACTCGTCGTCCGGCCCGAACCAGCGCGCCTCGAGGATCTCGTTCGGGTCGGTGCGGATCTCGCCATCCAGGTAATCGGCGGTGAACGCCAGCATCAGCGAGTGCGGGAAAGGCCAGGACTGGCTGCCGAAATACTGCAGGTTGTGCACCCGCAGCCCCACTTCTTCGAACACTTCGCGGTGCACCGCTTCCTCGACCGACTCGCCGGCTTCCAGGAAACCGGCGAGCGGCACGAAGCGCTTCACGGCCGACTGCGTGTGCAGGGCCAGCAGCACCGCATCCCCCTTGCGGATCAGGACCATCATCGCCGGCGAGATGCGCGGATAGGCCATGTGGCCGCAGTTGCTGCACTTGAAGCAGCGCTCGTTGGGCAGGCGCGCGGTGCCGCTGCCGCAGGCCCCGCAGAAGCGGTGCGTGCGCGCCCATTCGGCCACCTGGGCCGCGCGGGCGGCCACGCCCAATAAAGTCTCGTCGAATTCCGCGAACAGCGAACGCAAGCCGCGCCAGGTGTAGCCCTGCGGCGCGCGCGCCTCGTCGTCGACCCAGCCGGCCTGGCAATAGCGCCCGTCCAGCAGGCCGACCGGCTGCAGCGCCTGCGGATCGAGTTCGAGGCCGGCGACGACGCCGTGGCCGGGCAGCGCCAGGTCGGCTTCGCGCACCAGCAGGCGGCCGCCATGGAAGATGAAGGACAGCGCGTCCTCCGTTTGCTGCGGGTCCGGCGGGAGGGCGATCAGGGGCGTGAACGAAGCGGGCGTCTGGAGCATCGCGGTATCCGATAATGAATTTGTCCGATGATACCGCGACACGCACAGCTTCCGCCTTCGCACCCTGATTTCCCTCGCCCGGACGCGCAGAACTAATCGCAACGCATGATGCTCCAAATCTTCGCTGGACCCTTGGCGGCGCACACGAAGAAGGAGGAAACGATGAGCGATGCTCCTGTCCATGTCGACGGCACCGCGCGTCTCAACGCGGAGGCGGCATGATCCGCGGCTATCCGCGGCACGCCAGCGTGATGCCGGGCGCCACGCTCACCCTGCATGTGGCCACCGACAGCCCGCGCTTCCGCGTCGCCTTCTACCGCTGGGGCGACGGCCCCGTGCTGATGTGGCGCAGCAACTGGCTGCCCGGCCGCCACGCCGAGGACGGCGCACCGGACCGCGACTGGGACTGGCCGGCCTACGGCTTCGCGATCCCGCCGGACTGGCCGTCCGCCGTGTACGTTGCCGAACTCGAGGAAGAAGGCTGCAAGCGCGTGTTCGACCTGGCGCGCGACCATGGCGCGGCGCTGTTCGTGGTGCGCGGCCAGGGCGACGGCAAGGGCCTGCTGTACAAGCTGCCGCTGGCTACCTACCACGCTTACAACGCCAGCGGCGGCGCCTGCTTCTACCACCGGCCGCCGTCCTCGAGCGAGCCGCCCGGCGCCCGCGTATCGCTGCGCCGGCCGGGCGGCGGCATCGGCGGCACGGTGTGGGGCGCTGCCGACCACTACGACGCCGGTTCGCCGCGCCAGTCCTTCGCCCACTGGGATGCGCGCTTCATCCGCTGGCTGGTCCGCAACGGCTATGCGCCCGAGTTCTGCACCGACCTCGACATCCATGCCAGCCCGGAACTGCTGGACGATTACCGCCTGCTCATCTCGGCCGGGCATGACGAATACTGGAGCGAAGCCACGCGCGACGCCGTCGAAGACTTCGTCGCCGGCGGCGGCAACGTCGCCTTCTTTGCCGCCAACCTGTGCTGGTGGCGCATTCACCTGGTCGACGGCGGCGCGGCCATGGTCTGCCATCAGGGCGGGCAGCGCGGCGCGCTGGACCACTGGTGGCCGCCGAGCGGCGCGGCGCGGCCGGAAGACATGCTGTGCGGCGTCAGCTATCGCCATGGCGGCGGCTGGTGGGACGGACCGCGCACGACTTCCGGCTTCATCGTCCAGCAGCCCGGCCACTGGATCTTCGCCGGCACCGGACTGGCGCGCGGCGACGCCTTCGGACGCGACAGCTGGCCGCCGCTGGTCGGCTACGAATGCGATGGCGCCCCGCTGGACGCCTTCGACGCCCGTTATGGCGCGGTGCTGTCGTCCTGGGCGGACGAAGGCGGCACGCCCTCGAGCTATCAGCTGCTGGCGGCGGCGCCGCTCGGACCGCGCTGGCAGGAACTGCCGCAGCGCGAGCGCCACGGACCGGGCGAAGGCGTGCATGCGGCCACCCTCGGCATCTACCGGCGCAA
Source organism: uncultured Massilia sp. (assembly GCA_913778765.1). Classification (GTDB taxonomy): domain Bacteria; phylum Pseudomonadota; class Gammaproteobacteria; order Burkholderiales; family Burkholderiaceae_D; genus Telluria. The sequence continues at coordinate 22,920 of CAJYXO010000296.1, forward strand.
CGGCAGCGTGTTCTCGGCCGGCACCACCGACTGGACCCAGGTGCTCGGCTGCGGCCGCGACCGCCACGTCGACAGGATCACCCGCAATGTACTCGACCGGCTTGGCCAGGAGCCAGTACGGCGAGACGAATGCAACCCCGCCGTGAGGGTTTTGTGAAACGCGCCAAGGGGGAGCCATGCACCGCCGTCCACTCCTGCACCGCCTCGAAGCATCCTCGGTCGTGGTCTTCCGCGCACGCCAGCTGGGCGACATGCTGTGCGCCGTGCCGGCCCTGCGCGCCCTGCGTGCGGCCCTGCCCTGCGCCCACATCGCCCTGATCGGCCTGCCGTGGGCGCAACAGTTCGCCGACCGTTTCAGCAGCTACATCGACGAATTCATTCCCTTCCCCGGCCACCCGCTGCTGCCCGAGCAGCCGGTGCGGCACGAAGGGCTGGCGCGCTTCTATACGAGCCTGTGCGCGCGCGAGTTCGGACTGGCGATCCAGCTGCACGGCAGCGGCGACGTCACCAACGACATCGTCAGCGGCTTCGGCGCCCGGCAGATGGCGGGCTATTGCCGCGGCGAGCCGGCCGCGCGCGAGCACGCCATGCTGTTGCCCTATCCGGAAGCCGGCGCCGAGCCGGAACGCCTGCTGCGCCTGATGGAAGCGCTGGGCGCCGAGCCGGCCGGGCTGCACCTGGAGTTTCCGCTGTCGACCGAGGACGAGAACGAACTCGACACCAGCGGCCTCTTGAAAGACCTCGATGGCGGCGACTATTTCTGCATCCATCCAGGGGCGCGCCAACGCGACAAATGCTGGCCGCCGCAGCGCTTCGCCGAAGTCGGCGACCGGCTGGCGGCCGAATTCGGCCTGACGCCGGTGCTGACCGGCTCGGCCAGCGAAGCCGACCTGACGGCCGAAGTGGTGGCCCACATGCACCGCAAGCCCGTCGACGCCGCCGCACCGATCTCGATCGGCGCCATGGCCGCCCTGATGCGTAAGGCGCGGCTGCTGCTGTGCAATGACACGGGTGTCTCCCACATCGCCGCCGGCCTGAAGCTGAAGAGCGTGGTGGTGTTCAGCAAGGCGGACATCGCCCGCTGGGCGCCGCTCGACCGCCATCGCCACCGCTGCATCTGGGACCCGGACGGGCAGCGCGCTTCCGTCGTGCTGCAGCATGCGCGTGCCCTGCTGTCCGACACGGCGCCGAGCCGCCAGCGCAGCGTCGGCATGTGGCCCTATTGGTGACGGTTATCCAGGCGCATGCTCATGGACAGGATTCATTCAGCAGGCAGCACATAGGGCGCATCGATGGCGCGCGCGGTCACGGTGGTCGGTAATTCCATGTGATAGGCGCCCGAGGGCAGGATCGCGCAGCCGCCATAGCGCGCCATCACGCGCTGCTGGGCCAGAACGTCTTCCCCGCAGTGCTGGGCCGGCAGCGCCTGCCAGAAGTCGTAGCCGCCGGCGGCGCGCAGGCAGGCCGTGTCGAACAGCACGCAGCCGCCGACCCAGGCCACCTTGTAGAGGCGCGTGTTTTCCGGCCCGAGTCCGAGCCGTGTCTGCACGTGAAACAGGTTGGCGGCGCTGTGCAGGTGATGCCGCGCCCAGGCGCTGGTACCAGGCCGTACCGTTTCCGGCGTCACCGGGCCGTCCCAGAATTCGATGGCTTCCTGCGACGGCCTTTCCTGGCCGATGAAGCTCAAGCCATGCAGGGCGCTGCCGACGAAACCGCATCCTTCGGCTTCGATCACGGCATGCAGGCGCGCCACCAGGTCCGGTTCCAGGAGGACGTCGTCGTCGACGAACAGGCAGTAATGGGACTGGGCCTGCTCGAGCAGGAAGGCGCGCTGCTGGGCCATGCCGCGCCGCGGCAGATTGCGCCAGGTCTCGACCTGCCGCCCGCTCGCGCGCAGGTAGCGCAGCACGGCCTGCACCTCGGCATGGGCATAGGCGCCGTCGCCATCGGACTGGTCGGCAATCACGATGCGCAGCGCCGGCCAGGTCTGGAACGCCAGTGCCGCCAGGGTCACCGCCAGCGCCGCCGGCCGGTTACAGGTCGGCACCAGCACATCGATCGTTTCTCTCACGGCGCCGCCTTGCCTGTCCCCTGGGCCTGCCCGTACAGCCAGGGATTCAGGCTGGGATCGTTGTACATCTTGAACTGCCGGTAGACCTTGAAGAAGGCCCGCCCTTCACGGGCTTCGTGCAGCAGGCTGTCGAGGCAGGACAGCAGGTCCTGGCGCTGCGCCGCCAGGCGTTCGAGCTTGCAGGCGCAGGCATGCATGTGGTCGGCGCCGGCTTCCTCGCGCTGCGCCTGCGCGCGCATGTGGTGGATCTTGAGGGCGATGATCGACAGGCGGTCGATCATCGCACCCGCCGTCTCGCTCGACAGCCGCGCACCGGACTGGCGGCCGACACGCCCGAGCTCGACGAGCAGGCGCTCGTCGAGGGCTTCGACGGCGTCGTTGCGCTTCTGGTTGTAGCGGTCGATCAGGCGCTTGCTGGCGGCAATTTCCGCGGGCGGCACGTCGAGCCGGCGCGCGCGGTCTTCCTCGCGCCACAGCAGGCCGTTGTAGCGGTGGTTGGCGGCAACCCAGGTCCAGCAGCCGGACTGGGCGTCGTCGAACACGGGCCAGTCCGGATTGCGCAATTGCCGGTCGTGGAAGGCCGCGACCGATGCCGCGTCGATGTTGCTGTCCATGCAGACTCCAGTAAGTAGCTGACCACGTTTTGAGTGCTCAGCCGTGCGGGAGTTCGGCAGCCTGCAACCGGCCTTGGCGCGGCGCAAAAAAGATTTATTTGAGCATGCGTGCGCGGGCGGCCACCCAGGCGATCAGCGCCGCCAGGCCGCCGACGTAGGCGATGGCGATCTGCATGCCGAAGCCCTGGGCGATGGCGCCGATCACCGGCGGGCCCATCAGGCTGCCGCTGTATGCCATGCTGGCCACGCCGGCCAGTGCCGCCGGACCCTGGCCGCCGGCCGCGCTGAACACGAAGGGGAACACCAGCGACATGCCCAGGCCGGCGACGGCAAAGCCGAACAGGGCGACGTAGGCGTTCGGCGACAGCACGGCGAAGAACAGCCCGGCCGCGCCCAGCATCGAGCCGCTGGTGACCAGCGGACGGGCGCCGTAGCGTGCCTTCAGCTTGTCGCCGACCAGGCGCGACAGCAGCATCATGACCGAGAAGCACGACAGGGCCAGCGGCGCCAGGCCGTCCGACGCGCCGAAGTGCTCTTTCAGGAACACGCCGCTCCAGTCGGCGATGCTGCCTTCGGCCATCGAGCCCAGGAAGCCCAGGGCGCCCAGCACCAGCAGTTCGCCGCGCGGCAGCGAGAATGTCTTCTTCTCGACGGTGGCGCCGGCATCGTCTGCGTCCAGCAGGGTGAAGGCGTAGTACAGGACGAAGGCCAGCGGACCGGCCAGCATCAGGAAGTGGGTGACCGGCATGATGTGCAGGCTGGCCATCAGGCTGCCCAGGGTGGCGCCGGCCAGGCCGCCGGCGCAGCCGACACCGTGCAGCTTCGACAGTTCCGACTTGCCGGTCGCCTTTTCACGGGCGGTGGCGGCCGAGTTGATGGCGACGTCGAAGGTGCTGGCGGTGATGCCCAGGCTCAGCACGGCCATCATCAGCAGCGGCACGGTCGGGGCGGCGCCGATGGCGATCAGCACGCACAGCAGGGCCAGGCCCGAGAACAGCAGGGTCTTGCGCGCACCCAGCGAGGCCATCATGCGCGACGAAATCGGATAGGACAGGACGGCGCCCAGACCGCCCATCAGCAGCACCATCGACAACGCCGAGTGCGACACGTGCACGCGAGCGGCCATGGCCGGAATACGGCCGGCCCAGGAACCCATGATCACGCCGAACAGCGCGAACAGGATCGGTAAAGCGAGTTGCTGGGCCTGCACGGCCGAGAAGCTGCGGGCAATGGCGCGGACGGTACTGGTGGTGCGGGAAGGAGTTTGCATTCGTGTGTTCTGTTCTTGGGAATTCAAAGCAAAACGCCAACCATAAGTAGTTGGCGTCAGGAAACTGATGAAGGCGAATTCTACGCGCCCCACATCGACTTTTGCTTTGCCACACGGAAAAAAATTCTTTCTGTTTGTAAGCGATGACGGAATCGTTGCGCAATACAGACAGAGTGCGGGGATTGATAAGGAAAACTGCTTCCGCAATGCAAAATAAAGAGGATTTAGAAGAAAATTAGGCGAAAAAGAAGGATGATATCGGACATATCCAAAGTCCATAACAGGCGAAAAAAGGACGTTTTGATAACAAACTTTTGACTGCCAGTCAAAAATCCAATAGCAAAAAGAAATGGCTGCGTCTGTTCGGAAACTGCTTGCCGTCCACGCGAAAGATGCGGCATCACTGAAGCAAATTTGTAACTGAATGCAATTTTCGATAGAACAGCGCGTTACAACCTGGTGTGCTTGCCACGATTCGCCTCCTGCAGCAGCAGGTTGACGCTGTCAAAATCCGCCGGCTTGGTCAAATGCGCGTCGAAACCGGCGTCGGCCGAACGCTGGCGGTCCTGTTCCGCGCCCCAGCCGGTCAGGGCGACTAGCATCGCACGCGCCATGCCGGGGATCCGGCGCATGTCCCGCCCCACGTCGAAGCCGCTGCGGTCGGGCAGGCCAATGTCGAGGAATACCACGTCCGGCCGCAGGTCCGCAGCCTTGGCCAGCGCTTCCCCGCCATCGTGCGCCAGCGCCACCTCGTGGCCGCACATGGTCAGCAGCGCGCCGAGGGTGTCCGCGGCATCGATATTGTCGTCGACCACCAGCACGCGCAGCCGCAGCGCAACCGGCGGTGCGGCCGGCGTATTTTTCTGCCGCGCATCTGCGGGTGCGGCCGTCTCTCCCGCCTCGTACGGGAGGCGTACAGTGAAGCGGCTTCCCAGGCCCGCCCCGTCACTGCGCGCCGCCACCTCGCCGCCATGCAGCTCGACCAGGCGCTTGACCAGGTTCAGGCCGACGCCCAGGCCGCCCTGTCCCATGGCCTCGCCTTCGTGCACCTGGGTGTACATGTCGAAGATCGTGGGCAGCTTGCCGGCATCGATGCCGATACCGTTGTCGACCACGACCAGCGCGATCTGCCGCGGACCGAGCTCGGCCTCGATCACGATGTGGCCGCCTTTGGGCGTGTACTTGGCGGCGTTGTTCAGCAGGTTGCTCAGCACCTGGGCAAGGCGGTGCCGGTCGACGAACAGGACGATGCCGGTATCAGGCAGGCGCAGGTCCAGCCGATGATTGCCGGACTGGATCAGCGGCATGCTCATTTCCACCGCATCGTTCACGACGTCGGCCAGCAGGACGTCGGCACGCTTCAGCTCGACCTTGCCTTCCGACAAACGCGCCATGTCGAGCAGGTCGTCGACCAGATGCACCATGTGGTCGACCTGGCGCCGTATCATCTCCTGCACCTTGCCGGCGTTCTCGGCGCTAGGGCGGATTCGCATCAGCTCGAGCCCGGTGCGGATCGGCGCCAGCGGATTGCGCAGCTCGTGCGCCAGCGTGAACAGGAATTCGCTTTGCATCCGGTTCTTTTGCGCCAGGGCCTGCTGCAGCATGGTGCGCTCGTGGACGTCGATCACGGTGCCGACGAAGCCGTTCGGCCTGCCTTCCTGGTCGAAACGCGGCGTGCCAGTGTCGATGAACCAGCGGTAAGCGCCGTCATGGCGGCGCGCACGGTAGTCGAGTGCGAAGGCAGTGTGCTCCCGGTTGGCCGCCTCGAAAGCCGCCGCCGCGTGCGGCAGGTCGTCCGGATGGATGTTTTCCAGCCAGCCAAGGCCGAGATCCTGCGCCGGCGTGCGGCCGGTGTAGTCATACCATTGCTGGCTCAGGTAGGTGCAATACCCGCTGGCGTCGGTGGTCCACATCATGACGGGCGCACGGTCGATGAGAGAACGGAAGTACGATTCGCGCATCGCCAGTTCCTGCTCGTGGCGATGGCGCTCGCGCGCCTGCGTCACCTGGCGCTGTACCCGCGCCAGCAGTTCGTTGGCGGCGAAGGGCTTGACCAGATAATCGTCGGCGCCCGCCTGCAGGCCTTCGACCTTGGCTTCCTCGCCGGCGCGCGCCGAGAGCAGGATCACCGCCAGGTGGCGCAGCTGTTCGGAGGCGCGAACCCTGGCGATGAGACCGAATCCGTCCAGCTTTGGCATCATCACGTCGCTCAACAGCAGGTCGGGCGGGTCGCGCAGCAGCATGGCGTAGGCGGCTTCGCCGTCGCTGCACACGCGCACGTCCGCATACGGTTCGAGCAGCGACTTCAGATAGGCGCGCATGTCGTTGTTGTCATCGGCAATCAGGATGCGCGGCTGCGGCGCGGCCGGCTGCAGCAGCGCCACGGCGGATGGCTGGCCCGGACCGGACGTGCCGTCCTCATCCGGCAGCCAGCGCAGGGCTTCCTCGACGAAGGCCGCCCCCATGCGATCGCTGCCGTCGCCGTCGGCCGGGCGATGGTCGGCGATCCTGTCTTCCGGCAGATGGTCGCGGCCGAAGGGAATGTCGACGTCGAAGCGTGTGCCCTGGCCCTGTACGCTGTGCACGCCGATCGTGCCGCCATGCAGGCGCACCAGCTCCTGGATCAGCGCCAGGCCGATGCCGGTGCCTTCGTAGGTGCGGCCAGGCGTTCCTTCGATGCGGTGGAAGCGTTCGAACACGCGCGGCAATTCCTTCTCTGGAATGCCGCTGCCGCTGTCGATCACCGACAGCCGCGCCATGCCCTCGTGCCTGCGCAGCATGACCGTGACGGCGCCTTGCAGCGTGAACTTGAAGGCGTTCGACAACAGGTTGAAGACGATCTTCTCCCACATGTCGCGGTCGATGTAGACCGGTTCGCCGAGCTCGTCCAGATCGACCCGGTAGGCAAGCCCGCCTTTTTCCATGGCCGACTCGAAGACGCCGGCCAGGTCGGCGGTCAGGCGCGCCAGGTCGGCCGGCACATAGCTGGCCTGCACGCGTCCCGCCTCGATGCGCGAGAAGTCCAGCAGCGAATTGACCAGCTTCAGCAGGCGTAGCGCGTTCCGGTGGGTCAACTCGATGCGCTTGCGCTGCGCCGGGGCCAGCGGCGCAGCGTCGTCGGCCAGGGCATCGTCCAGCGGGCCCAGGATCAGCGTCAGCGGGGTCCGGAACTCGTGCGAGACGTTCGAGAAGAAGGCGGTCTTGGCACGGTCGATCTGGGCCAGCTCTTCGGCGCGGCGCTGTTCCTTTTCGTACGCGACCACATTGCCGACCGCGTTGCTCACCGCCGCCCCCAGCCGTTCGTAGAAGTTCAGGTAGGCCTCGTCGAGCGCGCGCGCGGCGCTGACGCCCGCCACCACGAAGCCGAACAGCTCCTGCTGGCCCGGCACCGTGATCGGCAGCACCAGCGCGGTGTCCGGCGCCGCGTCGTACGGGCCGCAGGGAACGGTGCCGAAGCGCCCACGCAGACCGTCGGCCTGTTGCGGCGCGCGGGTGCGGGCGGCGCCGGCGAACGGCCAGGCCTGGTCGTCGAGTTCCGTCACGACCGGCGCCAGGTGCGCATGCGCGTCCAGGCCGGTCCCGCCGCGCAGCAGCAGGCCGTTGTCGTCGGCATCGAGCTGATAGATGAGCACGAACGGCAGGTCGAGCGCGAACTGTTGGTATTGCGCGGCGATGTCATGCGCGATGTCGCCGATCGTGCGCGCGTCGCCGATGGCGGCGCTGAGGTCGCGCAGGATCTGGGTGCGGCGTGCGTTCAGCACCGCGTCCGTCGTCTCCGTGATCGGGTGGAAGATGCCGCCGACTTCGCCCGACTCGTCGCGGATCGGCGAAAACGAGAAGGTCATGAAGGCTTCTTCCAGGTAGCCGTGCCGATCGAGGAACATGCGCTGGTCGCGGATATAGGCGCCCTCGCCCTGGTGGGCACGCTCGAAGGCGTCGCCGACCACGGGCAAGGCGCTGGCCCAGATTTCCTTGAACGCCCCGCCCATCGCGCGCGGGTGCAGGCCGCCACAGATGGGACGGTAAGCGTCGTTGTAGATCTGGATGTCGTCCGGCCCCCAGGCCACCAGGATCGGGAACGTCGACGACAGGCACAGGCTCACGGAAGTACGCAGGCTTTGCGGCCATTGCGCGATCGGACCGAGCGGCGTGACCGACCAGTCCATGCTGCGGATCAGGGCCCCCATCTCGCCGCCGCCGGCCAGCCAGCTCAGGTCGTCATTCTTGACGGAAACATCGTCCGCCTTGGACGCTATGAGGGAAGAAGCCATGGCAGGACGGTATGAAATGACAGATATAATTGTATTGTACTTGAGCAAGCGCCTGCGCCCGCGTAAATAGGCAACGCGATTGTACGAAGCGTGTTCCGGGCGCGAGCCGCGATGCAGGCGGCTTGTTTCGAGAGGAAAAGATGTTGGAGGAAGCACCCGGCCGCGGATCCGATCCTGGCCGGCCGGGGCTTCATCTGACTGTCATCAGGACTTCAGGAAAGCCAGCATCAAATCGTTGAGCTGCTGGGCGTGGGTGGCGGCAAAGCCGTGCGGCGCGCCTTTCACGACTTCGAGGCGGCTGCCCTGGATCATCTCGTGCGAACGCTGGCCGGACACGCCGATCGGCACGATCTGGTCGGCATCGCCGTGCGCGACCAGGGTCGGCACCTTGAACTGCTGCAGGTCGGCGCGGAAATCGGTGGTGCCGAAGGCCACGATGCACTGCTGGGTTGCCAGCGGCGATGCGGCCCAGGCCTGCCACTTGCTGAAGGCCAGCAGATCCCGTCCCTGCTCCGCATCCTTGTCCAGGTTATAAAAACTTGGGAAAAAATCCTGCAGGAAGGCGATGCGGTCTTTCCTGACGCCTTCCAGCATGCCGTCGAACACGGATTTGTCGACGCCCTGCGGATTGTCGCCGGTCTTCAGCAGGAAAGGCGGCACCGCGCCCAGCAGCATGGCCTTCGACACGCGTTCCGTGCCATAGCGGCCGATGTAGCGGGCCACTTCGCCGCCGCCCATCGAGAAACCGGCCAGCGCCACACCGCGCAGGTCCAGTTGGGTGATCAGCTCGTTCAGGTCGGCGGCGAAGGTATCGTAATCGTAGCCCGCGGTCGGCCGCCCCGATTGACCGAAGCCGCGCCGGTCGTAGGCGATGACGCGGTAGCCGGCTTCCGCCAGCGCCGTGATCTGCGATTCCCACATGCGATGGCTGAGCGGCCAGCCATGGATCAGCACCACTGGCTGACCTTGTCCCTGCTCGTAGTAGTACAGCTCGGTCGGGTTTGCGCCGGACGTCCGGATGGTAGGCATCGGTGGCTCCTTTCATGAAGAAGCCGCAGTGTACGGTCTCTCTCGTCAGGGGCTCGCACGCTTGCCCGCCGTAAAAGCTGACTCGGCTCAATGGCGTTCAGGTGCTTGTCGTCCCGCCATGCATGGCGGCGAAAGGCCACTTACGATGTTTTTATAACATGCAAAAACATCATGCCTCGTTGCCATGTTGCAGCGATCTTGCCCAAGTGTCCTGACCTGTGGAGACTTTCTCATGAAGCATTCCCATATCCTCACAACGCTGCTCTTCTCCTGTGCCGCCGCATCGGCCTTCGCGGCCACGCCCTGCTGCACCATCGGCGACGCCGGCCGCATGACCGGCGGCGGTTCCATCATCTGCCCCGGTACGGCCTACCGCTACACTTTCGGTTACGAGCTGCACTGCGCAACGCCAGGCCAGCCGATTTCCGGCCCCAACAACCTCGAAGTGAACTTCAATACCGGCGAGCACTTCCACCTGACTTCGTTGACCCGAGGCTATTGCACCGGTCCTGATGCCAGCACGCCGAACGCGCCTTTCAACACCTACTACGGCACCGGCACCGGCACCCTGAACGGGGCGCCGGCCGAGATCTGGTTCAACCTCCTCGACCGGGGCGAACCCGGCGCAGGCGTCGACATCGCCGCCTTCACGATCCAGACCGCCGGCGGCAGTCTCCTGCAGTGCAGTAACACGCTGGAGGGTGGGAATAACCAAGCGCATCGGGCGACCGGCAACAAGCCTTGACGCCGCCGCGGCCGCGTAAAGAAAAAGCCCGCCGGCTGCAGGCGCCGGCGGGCTTTTATATTGGTCAAACCAGAACGCTTAGAACGGGATGTCGTCATCCATGTCCGAGAAGTTCGGCGCCGGTTTCGGCTGCGGACGGGCGGCCGGCGCCGGCGGCGCCTGGCGCGGGGCCGGACGGCTCGGCGGCGCGTCGTAGCTGTCGCCGCCGCCGCCGTAGCTGTCGCCGCCGCCGTAGCTGTCGCCGCCGCCCATGCCCTGGCGGCCGCCCAGCATCTGCATGTTCTCGGCGATGATGTCGGTGGCGTAGCGCTCGATGCCGTCCTTATCGGTGTACTTGCGGGTCTGCAGGCGGCCTTCGACGTAGACCGAAGAACCCTTCTTGAGGTACTGGCCGACGATCTCGGCCAGACGGCCGAAGAAGGAAATGCGGTGCCATTCGGTCAGCTCTTTCTGTTCGCCGGTGTTGCGGTCCTTCGACTTGTACGAGGTCGCCACGGCGATGTTGGCGATGGCGTCGCCGCTCGGCATGTAGCGGATTTCCGGGTCGCGGCCAAGGTTGCCGACGATGATGACCTTGTTGACTGATGCCATGTTAAAAACTCCTTCAGATATGTGAGCCCTGACTCTGCACTTGACTAAGCGTCAGGGAAATTGGGGTATTGCGTCCATTATTATGCCTGCTCGCTGGGCTTTGCAGGCAACTTTTTGAGCGCCGCCGAGACCGCCGGATGCCTTGACATCCGACCTTGTCTCAGACAGCGAAGATGGGGGCGAAGTGCCTGATTTGGAAGAGATTCAGATCAAGTTTTGAACGCTCAGGCAATGCCGACAGGTGCCGATTCCTGCCGCCGTCGACCAGGTTCTTCAGTATCGCGCTGGACACGGACAGCCTTTCTACAGCTTCGCGCTTGCGGCGCCTGGCTTGCAGGCCCCTCAGCCAGGCCTGCGGAAAAAATGTGGGAATCTTAAAGATTCGACTATTGAACGCGGCGTTGGCGCTCCCAACTACAGCCCTGCCGCAGCAGGGCGGTCGGCCCGCCTTGCCAGTACTACATTCCAGATGAATAACGCGGCCACACCGAATTCACCGGCTGTATACCACTGTGAATAAAAACAGGTAAACTAGTCCGTTCACCCCGTTCGGCCCGCTCACCGTCGAGTTTCGTGTGCCGGCCCCGCAACCTATGAAAGCCTGCCAACATTAATGGAAGAAATCCGTATCCGTGGCGCCCGCACGCACAACCTCAAGAACATCAATCTCGACCTGCCGCGCAACAAGCTGATCGTGATCACCGGCCTGTCGGGTTCCGGCAAGTCTTCGCTCGCCTTCGATACCCTGTATGCCGAAGGCCAGCGCCGCTACGTCGAGTCGCTGTCGGCCTATGCACGCCAGTTCCTGCAGCTGATGGAAAAGCCGGACGTCGACCTGATCGAAGGCCTGTCGCCGGCCATTTCGATCGAGCAGAAAGCGACCTCGCACAACCCGCGCTCGACCGTCGGCACCGTCACCGAGATCCACGACTATTTGCGACTCCTTTATGCCCGTGTCGGCACGCCCTACTGCCCGGACCACTCGCACGAGCCGCTGACCGCGCAGACCGTCTCGCAGATGGTCGATGCCGTGCTGGCCATGCCGGAGGGGACCAAGCTGATGATCCTGGCGCCCGTGGTCGCCAACCGCAAGGGCGAGCACAGCGACCTGTTCGAAGGCATGCAGGCGCAGGGCTTCGTGCGCTTCCGCATCCAGAGCGGCACCGGCAATGCGAAAATCTACGAGATCGACGACCTGCCGAAGCTGAAGAAAACGGAAAAGCACACGATCGACGTCGTGATCGACCGTATCAAGGTCACCGCCGACATCAAGCAGCGCCTGGCCGAATCCTTCGAGACCGCACTGCGCATCGCCGACGGCCGCGCGGTGGCCTACGAGATGGACACCGAGAAAGAGCACATCTTCTCGAACAAGTTCGCCTGCAACGTCTGCGGCTATTCGCTGCAGGAGCTGGAGCCGCGCCTGTTCTCCTTCAATAACCCGATGGGCGCCTGCCAGGAATGCGATGGCCTGGGCCACATCGAGTTCTTCGATCCGAAGCGCATCGTCGCCTTCCCGAATCTGTCGCTGGCCTCCGGCGCCGTGAAGGGCTGGGACCGCCGCAACCAGTTCTACTTCCAGATGCTGAGCAGCCTGGCGGACCACTACGGCTTCGACCTGGACAAACCCTTCGAGCAGCTGCCGAAGAGCGCCCAGGACGTCGTCATGTTCGGCTCCGGCAAGAACAGCGTGCCCTTCGCCTACGTGAACGAGCGTGGCCGCACCGTGATCCGCGAGCACACCTTCGAAGGCGTGGTCAACAACCTGCAGCGCCGCTACCGCGAGACCGATTCGATGGCGGTGAAGGAAGAGCTGGCGAAGTTCATCAACGAGAAGGAATGCCCGACCTGCGGCGGCGCGCGCCTGCGCACCGAAGCGCGCTACGTGCGCATCGGCAGCGGCGACCAGGAGCGTGCCATTTATGAAGTGGCCAAGACCCCGCTGCGCGACTGCCTTTCCTACTTCGACAGCCTGCAGCTGACGGGCGCCAAGAAGGACATCGCCGAACGCGTGATCAAGGAGATCGTCGCGCGCCTGAAATTCCTGAACGACGTCGGCCTCGATTACCTGTCGCTGGACCGCAGCGCCGATACGCTGTCGGGCGGCGAAGCCCAGCGTATCCGCCTGGCCTCGCAGATCGGTTCCGGCCTGACCGGCGTGATGTACGTGCTGGACGAGCCCTCGATCGGCCTGCACCAGCGCGACAACGACCGCCTGATCGCGACACTGAAGCACCTGCGCGACATCGGCAATTCGGTGCTGGTGGTGGAGCACGACGAAGACGCGATCCGCACCGCCGACTACATCGTCGACATGGGTCCGGGCGCGGGCGTGCATGGCGGCGCCGTGATCGCCGAGGGCACGATCAAGGACATCATGAAGAACAAGGAGTCCCTGACCGCGGCTTACCTGAGCGGCCGGAAGAAAATCGAGGTGCCGAAGAAGCGCACCAAGGCCGATCCGGAGCGCATGCTGACCATCACCGGCGCGACCGGCAACAACCTCAAGAACGTCGACCTCGAACTGCCGGTCGGCCTGCTGACCTGCGTGACCGGCGTGTCCGGCTCGGGCAAGTCGACGCTGGTGAACGACACCCTGTACCCGGCCCTGTCGCGCCACCTGTACGGCTCGCAGACCGAGCCGGCGCCGCACGACACGATCCACGGCCTCGAGCACTTCGACAAGGTAATCTCGGTCGACCAGGCGCCGATCGGCCGCACCCCGCGTTCGAACCCGGCCACCTATACCGGCGTGTTCACCCCGATCCGCGACCTGTTCGCGACCGTGCCGACCGCGAAGGAACGCGGCTACAGCGCCGGCCGTTTCTCGTTCAACGTGAAGGGCGGCCGCTGCGAAGCCTGCCAGGGCGACGGCGTCATCAAGGTCGAGATGCACTTCCTGCCGGACGTGTACGTGCCCTGCGACGTCTGCCACGGCAAGCGCTACAACCGCGAGACGCTGGAAGTTCTGTACAAGGGCAAGAACATCACCGAAGTGCTGGACATGACGGTCGAGGACGCGCACGAGTTCTTCAAGCCGGTGCCGGTCATCGCCCGCAAGCTGCACACGCTGCTGGACGTGGGCCTCGGCTACATCAAGCTGGGCCAGAGCGCGACCACGCTGTCGGGCGGCGAAGCGCAGCGCGTGAAGCTGTCGCTGGAGCTGTCGAAGCGCGACACCGGACGCACGCTGTACATCCTGGACGAGCCGACCACCGGCCTGCACTTCGCCGACATCGACCTGCTTCTGAAGGTGATCCACCGCCTGCGCGACCAGGGCAACACGCTCGTCATCATCGAGCACAACCTGGACGTGGTGAAAACCGCGGACTGGATCGTCGATCTCGGTCCGGAAGGCGGCGCTGGCGGCGGCACCATCGTCGCCAGCGGCACGCCGGAGGATGTGGCCAAGAACAAGGCCAGCGTCACCGGCAAGTATCTGAAGCCGCTGCTGAAGCAGTAAGGTTCACGGAGTCATCCGAAGGAGCGCCCCGGCGCTCCCTTTTTTTGGCTACTCCACCGAATACAGGGGCACCTGCATCTTCACCGGCCGCACATCCATCCTGATCCGGTAGATCGAAAACGCATCCTCGCGGTTGGTCGCGTATTCCCTGGTATCGGGCACGCGCGTGAAGGTGAACTCGAAGCCGCGTTCCGGCGATTGGCTGGCAGGCCCTTCGAAGGCGATGCCGACCGCGCGCTGCTGGTCGCTGTCGACCAGCTTCTCGAGCAGGTTCACCACCGAGGTATTCCCCAGGATGTCGGTGGTGAAGATGGATTCGCGGTGCTCGCGGTCCGCCGTGTTCAGCGGCTCCTTGTCCGGCCCCGGCGAATACGCGCGGTTGACGAGGTTGAAGCGGTCGCCGCTGTCCAGGTAACTGATGCGCGCATTCGACAGGTTGAAGGCCGGCTTCGCCTTGTCGACGGTGGCGCCGGCCAGGTCGAGCACCAGCGCGCCGCGGTAGCCGACGATCGTCACGTCGCGCGAGGGCCCGACCACGGCCGCCGTGTTCTCGTCGATGCCGATGCCGAGGGTGTAGCCTTTACTCAGCATCACCGGCAGCATGCGCGCGAAGCGGCCTCGCACCAGGAAGTGCTGGTCGATGAAGACGTCGTCGCCGACGAAGCCGAGGCCGGGCGCGACGTCCTTGCCATCGTTGACGCCGTGCTTCAGCATCGGCAGCACCTCCAGCGGCGGATCGTAGAACATGGTGCGGCTCATGATGGCGGCGCCGGCGCTGGTGCCGGCGATGACGCCGCCGCGCCGGTACATCGCCCACAGCGCATCCAGCACCGCCGTGTTGCCGCCGTCCGCACGGCGCAGGGAGCCGGTGATGCGGGCCTGGTCGCCGCCGGTGAAGAAGGCGCCGCCGGCCTTGCGCACCGCATCGGCCAGGGCCGGATCGTCGGCCGCCTTGCGCGCGTCCGTGCCCGCCAGGCGCGGCGCGATCGGCACCACGAAGGCCTGGGCGCCGTAGCGCTTCAACGCCTCCACGGTCAGCTGGCCCTCGCGTGAAGGCGTGCCGGCGGCGGTCGGGAACACGGCGATGCGCGCGCCCTTGCCGCCGGCCAGTTCGACGATCTTCTGGTAGACCTCGGCATTATTGGCGCGCAGGCCACCGCCGATGATGACCAGCGATCCTTTCGGCGCCGCGGCGGACTCCGCTGCCTTCACACCGACAGCGATGGCCATCAGCGCCAGCGCGATACAGCATCGCTTCAGCATATACGGCCCATCCATATGCAGCCCATCACTTGAACGACCAGTTCGCGCTCACGAAGCCGCTGCGGCCGCGCGGGTCGGTGTAGCTCGGGTCGTAGCCGGCCAGGAAGAACCAGGCCTGGTTCGAGAACGGCGGATCCTTGTCGAGCAGGTTCAGGATGCCGGCGCGCAGCTTGAGGTTCTTGCCGATCGCCCAGCTCCCGGTCAGGTCCCACAGCGAATAGTGCTTCACGTGATTCGGCGGCAGCAGCGCATCGGTATAGGGATCGTAGGTCGTGTTCTGGTCGGTGTAGCTGGACGAGTACTGGTTCGCCAGGGTCAGCGTGACCGGCCCGTTGTCCCATTCGAAGTTGATGCGGTGGCGCCACTTCTGGATCACCTGGTCGTTCAGGAACACGCCCAGGTTGCTGCGGAATGGCTCGCTCGGTCCGAACTGGCGGTCGTACTTCAGGATCAGGGTGCCGGACAGGTTGATGCCGAAGCGTCCCCAGGCGCCGCGCTCGGTGCGCCAGTCGGCGCCGATGTCCAGGCCCGAGGTCTTCAGGCGGCCCTGGTTCTCCTTCATCAGCAGGATGTTGGAGATGAAGCCGTCTTCATCGCGTTCGATGTACTTGCCGTTGTAGGCGGCCGGGTTTTCGATGATGACCTGTTCGCCCAGGGTGCTGATCACGTCCTTCTTCTCGATGTTCCAGTAGTCGACCGACAGGCTGGCGCGCTTGACCGGCTCGAACACCACGCCCAGCGTGAACTGGCGCGATTTTTCCGGCTTCAGGTCCGGATTCGAACGGCGCTCGACGTTCCACTGGTCGGTACAGGTGTCGATGCTGCCTTCCTGCTGCACGCACTGCGGGTCGGTCAGGATGCCGGCGGTGGTGCCGAAGATGGTCGGGCGCTTCAGGTCCGACAGCGACGGCGCGCGAAAGCCCGTGCCGGCCGAAGCGCGCAGCAGCAGGGCCGAGGAAGGCTGCCAGCGCAGGCCGATCTTCGGATTGGTCGTGTTGCCGACTTCGCTGTAATGGTCCCAGCGCACTGCGAACTGCATCTCCAGTTCCTTGGTGAAGGGCGCCACCACTTCGGTGAACACCGAGGCCACCTTGCGGGTGTTGTCGGCGGTTTCGACGTCGAGCAGCTGGCCGACCGGGACGGTGCTGTCGCGGTCGCCGGCGATATTGTTCGACTTGAGCAGTTCGGACGGCGTGAACAACTGGTGCTCGTGGCGCAGTTCGCCGCCGATGGCGATGGCGAGATCGCCGCCGGCCAGCGTCGTCAGGGCGCGCGACATCTTGCCGTCGAGGGAAGTGGCGATGCCCTTGGCCTTGCGCGCCTCGTCATTGATCTTGATCTTGTTGATCAGGTCGATGCCGGCCGGCGACGAAGGCGCGAACGGATTGACGGTGCCGTTGCGGACGGCCGCGTCGAACTGGTCGTACAGCACGTAGCCATCGACGTACTTGTCGATGGCGCGGTTCTCGGCGCGCGCCAGGGCCGCGTCGTAGTCCCAGCCGCCAAGCGTGCCGGTGGCGCCCAGCACCAGGCGCTGGCCGGTACTCGTCACCTCGTTGCTGCGGTTGCCGGCTTCGGCCATGCGGTAGCGGATGCCGCTGAAGGTCGTGGGCAGGCCGGCGCCGGTCAGCGCGTTGCGGTAGGCCGTCGGCAGGATGCTGACCGGCAGGTTGCGGATGCGGACCGGATTCGGCGACAGCACGTACCTGGTGTCCGCCTGGCTCTGCACCAGCTCCGCGAACAGCTGGTTGTCCGGATCGAGCTGGAAGGTCGCGCGACCGATGAAGCCGATCTTGCGCGAGTCCGGGTAGATCTCGGTGTCTTCCATGTAGTCGTAGCTGCAGCCGGCCTTGCCGCCCGGGCCCTTCGGCGCATACACGGTGGCGGGCGGGTTGCAGCCCGGCGCGCTCGGGTTGACGCGGCTGACGGTGCTGCCGGCCGGGAGCAGGCCGGCGGCAATCAGGGCGGCGCGCTGCGCGCCGGAGATGTCGACGTTGGCCGGGAAGGTATTGCTCGACATCTGGGCCGGCAGCGTGGTCGCCAGCTCGCGCTCCTTGATGAAGCTGCGCTGGCCGGAGCGCAGGCGGTCCAGCTGCTGCACGTCGAGCACGCCGAACACATTGAAGCGGTCGGTGGCCAGGTCGCCGAAGCCGGCGCTGACGCTGGCGGTCTTCTTGCCGGCGCCGCCGTGCTGGGTGCCAGCCAGCGAGCCGGCCAGGTCGACGCCGGTATAGTCCTTGCGCGTGATGAAGTTGATCACGCCGCCGATCGCGTCGGTGCCGTAGATCGCCGAGGCGCCGTCCTTCAGCACCTCGACGCGCTGGATCGCGCCGGCCGGGATGTTGTTCAGGTCGACGCCGGCGTTGTCGCCAGGGGACGCGAAGTTGGCCAGGCGGCGGCCGTTCAGCAGCACCAGCGTGGACGAGGCGCCGATACCGCGCATGTTCGCCGCATTCAGGCCGCGCTGGCCCGAGGTGCCGTCGGTGATGCTGGGACCGTCCGTGATCGGCGCCGTGTTGGCGCTGATGTTCTTGACCAGTTCCGCGGCGGTGGTGGCGCCCATCTTCTCGATCTCTTCGCGCGTGATGGTCTGCACCGGCAGCGCGGTCTCGGTGTCGATGCGCTTGATCGAGGAACCGGTGATCTCCACCCGTTGCATCTTCTGCCCTTCCGCCTGCGCCTGCGCCGACTGTGCCCAGGCCTGCTGCGCCATCAGGCCCAGCGCGGCCAGCACGCTGGATGCGAGGACGGTCTGCCGCACGTTACGCGAACTCTGCTTGCTCATGAATGCTCCCTCTTGGTGTCTTGGTGATGACTCAGGACTTCTTTGCTTTTTTCTGCGTGCTGCCGGTACGAATCTGTTGATCGCCAACCAGGTAGGCGGCAATCGCCTCGGTGTGGCGGGCCGCCTTGGCGACGTTGGCTTTGTTGGAAGTCATCAGCGACACGGCCAGCGCTTCGATCACGGCCAGCGTGCTGCTGCCGCTGCTGGGCAGCACCGGATGCGCGCTGTGCGCATACAGCACGTGATGTCCCAGTTCGGCCAGCGGCGAGGCGGGCGAGTCGGTGATGGAGACGACGGTGGCGCCGCCGTCGCGCGCGAAGCGGGTCAGCGGCACCACGGCCAGCGTGTAGCGCGGCAGGGAGATCGCCACCAGCACGTCCTTGTCCGTGATGTTGGCGAGGTGGCTGGCCGCGACCTCGGTGCCGCCGCTGCCGGCCACCTCGACCACGTGGCGGCAGAAGGGCTGCAGGTGCATCGCCAGCGTGCCGGCCAGGAATGTCGACAGGCCGAAGCCCATCACGTACACGGTGCCGGCCCTGGTGAGCACCTTGCCGATGCGGTCGAGCTGGGCGCCGTCCAGCGCGCGGCTGGTGGCGGTGATGCCCGCCTCGGCATAGTGCAGGCTTTCCAGTGCGGGCGCGCGGGTGGCCGATCCGGTGGCGGCCTT
This sequence comes from uncultured Massilia sp., assembly GCA_913778765.1. Taxonomy (GTDB): domain Bacteria; phylum Pseudomonadota; class Gammaproteobacteria; order Burkholderiales; family Burkholderiaceae_D; genus Telluria. Next base: position 41,689 of record CAJYXO010000296.1, read on the forward strand.
GCGGGCGATGGTGGTGCGCAGCTTTTCCACCGGCTGCAGCATCGACTGCAGGGTCTCGGCCACGGCGCCGCGCATCGCAGCGTAGTTCCTGAACCCGAGATCGCGCGCGAAGCGGCTGATGGTGGCGGTCGAGACGGCGCAGGCTTCGGCCAGCTCTTCGACCCCCAGCGCCGTCACGCGGACCTGGTTGCGCAGCAGGTAATCGGCGATCGCGCGGTTGGAGGCCGAGCCCTCGGCCAGCACGCGCAGCAGATGCTGGCCGAGTGAAGACGCGGCAAATCCGATGTCGGGCGAAGCGCTGGGCACGGCGGCTGAAGTCATCTGCTCTCCGGATGTCATTCGATAAACATTTTCAAATCTAAACCAGATGTATTCACGAACTCAACGTTTTTTTGAAAAAAATCCATCATGGATTTACCTTGTGTAAAAATTCATACATAATCCGCAAGCCAACAGGGCCTGCCGAGGAGACCGCATATGCATGCCATGACCCACCCGATCGCCACCGAGCCCGGTGTCGCCAGTTACCAGCTCAGCGCCTTCCACTACGGCGGCGGCGGCAAGAAGGCCTACATCCAGGCCGCGCTGCATGCCGACGAAGTCCCGGCGATGCTGGTGGCGCATGTTTTGCGCCGCGAACTCGACCGGCTCGACGCCGAGGGCCGCATCCGCGGCGAGATCGTGCTGGTCCCGGCGGCCAATCCGGTCGGCCTGTCGCAGGTAGTCCATGGCGCACCCTTCGGACGCTTCGACCTCGGCACCGGCATCAACTTCAACCGCGCCTTCCGCCACGTGGCCGAAGAACTGAAGGCGACGCTGGCCGGCCGGCTCGGCGCCGACGCAGCGGCCAACGTCGCCACGATCCGCAGCGAGGCGCGCGCCGCCGTCGCCCGCTGGGAACCGGCGGATCACGTCGAGCTGTTGAAGAAAACCCTGCTGGGCATGGCGATCGACGCCGACATCGTGCTCGATCTGCACTGCGACAACGAAGCGCTGCTGCACCTGTACACCGGCAGCGCACACGCCGGCACCGTCGAGCCGCTGGCGGCCCTGCTCGGCGCGCGCGTGCTGCTGCTGTCCGACGCCTCGGGCGGCGAACCCTTCGACGAAGCCTGCAGCCGCCTGTGGTGGGACCTGGCCGCGCACTTCGGTCCGGACACGCCGGTTCCGCCGGCCTGCGCCGCCATCACGGTGGAGCTGCGCGGCGAGATGGACGTGCGCTACGACCTCGCCGAACGCGATGCCCGGGCGCTGCTGCACTTCCTGGCGCGCGAAGGCATTCTCGACCTTCCGCCCGCCGATCTGCCGGCGCCGCTGTGCGAAGCCACGCCGCTGGCCGGCGTCGAACGCCTGGATGCGCCGCAGTCGGGCGTGCTGGTGTTCCTGAAGGCGCTCGGCGAGCACGTGGCTGCCGGCGAGGCGGTCGCCGATATCGTCAACCCGGTCACCGGCCACACCGCCACCGTGCGCGCCAGCCGCGACGGCCTGCTGTTCGCCTCGACCGCCCACCGCCACCTCCTGCGCGGCATGCACATCTGTAAAATCGCGGGTGCCACACCCTTCCGTTCCGGTTCACTTCTCAGTCAATGAAGCGTCAATAAGGAGTCCCTGCGCATGCGCCTTCGAATGCCCAATACTTTCGTGCTGCTGTTCGCGATCCTGGCGCTGATCGCGCTGGCGACCTGGTTCGTCCCCGGCGGGAAGTACGAAACCCACCTCGTCAACGGCAAGCAGCTGGTCGATCCGGACACCTTCCATTACGTGGCCAGCGCGCCGCAGGGGCTGGTGGCGCTGATGAAGGCGCCGATCAAGGGCTTCGTGGAGGCGGCCCAGATCATCGGCTTCGTGCTGATCGTCGGCGGCGCCTTCGCGGTGGTGCAGAAGACCGAAGCGATCGACACCGCGATCCGCTCGATCGCGCGCGCGCACGAACACTCAAGTCTGGTGCGCGCCACCATCATCCCGGTGTTCGTCACCCTGTTCTCGCTGGGCGGCGCCACCTTCGGCATGAACGAGGAGGTGATTCCCTTTATCCTGATCTTCGTGCCGCTGGCGCTGGCGCTGGGCTACGACACCATCACCGGCGTGGCGATCCCCTTCCTCGGCTCGCAGGTCGGCTTCGGCGCCGCCTTCCTCAATCCCTTCAACGTCGGCATCGCCCAGGGCATCGCCGGCGTGCCGGTGTTTTCGGGGATGGGCTACCGGCTGATCGTGTGGGCCGCGGCCACCATCGTGACCATCCTCTTCCTGATGTGGTACGCGGCGCGTGTGAAGGCCAGTCCGGCGCTGAGCCCGACCTTCGTGCTGGACCAGAGCAAGCGCCAGGAACATGCGACGGCCGCACAGCTCGATGACCGCATGACGGGCCGCCACTCGGCGGTGCTGGCGATCTTCGCGCTCTCGCTCGGCACGATGGTGATCGGCGTGGTGAAGTTCGACTGGTTCATCGACGAGATCGCGGCCCTGTTCCTGACGATGGCGATCGTCGTCGGCCTGGTCGGCCGCCTCAAAGCCGACAGCTGGGTGGCCTCGTTCATGCAGGGCGCAAAGGACCTGGCGCCGACGGCCCTGGTGATCGCGATCGCGCGCGCCACCATGATCATCGCGCGCGACGCCCACATCATCGACACCATGCTGCACGGCCTGATGCCGCTGGTACAGTCCAGCCACCCGGTGTTCGCGGCGCAGAAGATGTACCTGATCCAGTCGGTGATCAACTTCTTCATCCACTCCGGCACCGGCCAGGCCGCGCTGACCATGCCGATCATGGCGCCGCTGGCCGACCTGGTGGGCGTGACGCGCCAGACCGCGATCCTGGCCTTCCAGTTAGGGGAACTGTCGACACCGATGATTCCGACTTCGGGCATCACGGTGGGCGTGCTGGCGCTGGCGCGCGTGCCCTGGCTGACCTGGGCCAAGTGGATGGTGCCGCTGCAGCTGATCTACCTGGTGCTGGCCTTGCTGCTGCTGGTGCCGCCTTGCCTGATGCAGTGGAGTTGAGCGGCCCGGCGCGACCATGAAAAAAGGGACAGGCTTGCACCTGTCCCTTTTTTCGTTTTGCGCGGCCGCCGTCGATGCGGCGGCCGTCGTCTCCCCACGCGAACTTTTACCTCAGGCGCCCAGGCGCTGCTCCAGCTCCTGCTTGGTCGCCACCAGCTCCTGCGGCAGGCGGTAGGCCAGCTTGTCGAACAGCTCGGTGTGCAGCTTCAACTCTTCGCGCCAGGCGTCCTTGTCGATCGAGGTGATCTGGGTGAACTGCGCTTCGGTGAAGTCGATGCCGGTCCAGTTCAGGTCCTGGTACGAGGGCGAGGTGCCGAACATGTGCTCGACGCCGCCCTGCTGGCCTTCGGCACGGTCCAGGATCCACTTCAGCACGCGCATGTTGTCGCCGTAGCCCGGCCACACGAAGTTGCCCTTGTCGTCGGTGCGGAACCAGTTGACGCAGAAGATCTTCGGCTGCACCGATACTTTCTTGCCCAGGTCCAGCCAGTGCTGGAAGTAGTCGCTCATGTTGTAGCCGATGAAGGGCAGCATCGCGTACGGGTCGCGGCGCACCACGCCCATCTGGCCGGCGGCGGCGGCGGTGGTTTCCGAGCCCATGGTCGCGGCCATGTATACGCCTTCGGTCCAGTTGCGGGCTTCGGTCACCAGCGGCACGGTGGTCGAGCGGCGGCCGCCGAAGATGAAAGCGGAAATCGGCACGCCGGCCGGATCGTCCCAGGCCGGATCGATGACCGGGTTCTGGGTCGCGGCCACGGTGAAGCGCGCGTTCGGGTGGGCAGCCTTGGTGCCGGAGGCCGGGGTCCAGTCCTTGCCCTGCCAGTCGATCAGGTGCGCGGGTGCTTCCTTGGTCATGCCTTCCCACCAGACGTCGCCGTCGTCGGTCAGCGCGACGTTGGTGAAGATGACGTTCTCGCGCAGCGAGGCCATGCAGTTGGGGTTGGTCTTGTCGTTGGTGCCCGGGGCCACGCCAAAGTAGCCGGCTTCCGGATTGATTGCGACCAGCTTACCGTCCTGGCCCGGCTTGATCCAGGCGATGTCGTCGCCGATGGTGGTGACCTTCCAGCCTTCGAAGCCGGCGGGCGGGATCAGCATCGCGAAGTTGGTCTTGCCGCAGGCCGAGGGGAAGGCGGCGGCCACGTATTTCTTTTCACCCTTCGGCGATTCCACGCCCAGGATCAGCATGTGCTCGGCCAGCCAGCCGGTGCCACCCGCTTGCGCTTCCTGGTAGCCCATGTTCGAGGCGATGCGCAGCGCGAAGCACTTCTTGCCCAGCAGCGCGTTGCCGCCGTAGCCGGAACCGAAGGACCAGATCTCGCGGGTTTCCGGATAGTGGACGATGTACTTGGTGGCGTTGCACGGCCAGCGCACGTCCTGCTGGCCGGCCTGCAACGGCATGCCGACGCTGTGCACGCAGGGCACGAACTCGCCGGTCTCGCCCAGCACGTCGTACACGGCCTTGCCCATGCGGGTCATGATGCGCATGTTGACGGCCACGTAGGGCGAGTCGGACAGTTCGACGCCGATGTGGGCGATCGGCGAGCCCAGCGGGCCCATCGAGAACGGCACCACGTACATGGTGCGGCCGGCCATGCAGCCGTCGAACAGGCCGTTCAGGGTCTGGCGCATCTCGTTCGGATCGGTCCAGTTGTTGGTCGGGCCGGCCTGCTCTTTCGTAGCGGAGCAGATGAAGGTGCGGTCTTCGACACGCGCGACGTCGCTCGGGTCCGAATGCGCCAGATAGGAATTCGGGCGCTTGGCCGGATTCAGGCGCTTCATCGTGCCGGCTTCGACCATCAGGGCGCACAGGCGGTCATACTCTTCCTGGGAGCCGTCGCACCAGTAGATGGCGTCGGGCTTGGTAAGGGCCGCGATATCGGCCACCCAATTGATGAGTTTGTTGTGCTTGATGTAAGCTGGGACGTTCAAAGCGGCGACGCCGCCCATCACGGGCTGATTCATGAGTACCTCCAATGCCAATTAAAATTCCTGGGGCCTCGTCAAACCGGCTTCGCGTCGCAGGCCGCGGCTGGCAACGGTTCGTCGAGGGTCCGTCTTGGTATTTTCCGCTCGGCAGATCGTCATCGTCAGGCGTCCCGGTTCCGGGCCCGCGCTCTGGAATCCATTCGATCATGGATCGGCGCCGGGATGACGTGATGCGGCGGTCGTGTCGGCTGCTGGCCTCGATCAATGTCTCAATAGTTGATATTCAGACATCGTGGGCCTTTATTTCTGGTCGATTCTACACCCCTGCAAATGCGTTTCAAATGCTTTCACAACAAAAATGTAGGAAATTTGGTTGAGTAATGTAGTAGGTTATTTCGCATCTTTTGAATCCACGTTATTTCATTACTTGAACGTACGAAATTTACAAAAAACATTATGAAAATAGCCATCCTCGACGATTACCAGGACGCCGTCCGCCAGCTCGACTGCATGCGTTTATTGGACGGCCATGCCGTCAAAGTGTTCACCAGCTCGAGCCGCGGCATCGGTCAGCTGGCGATCCGCCTGGCGCCCTTCGACGCCCTGGTGCTGATCCGCGAGCGCACCGCTTTTACACGCGCCCTGCTTTCCAAGCTGCCGAACCTGAAACTGATCTCGCAGACCGGCAAGCTGTCCGGCCACGTCGACGTCGCCGCCGCCACCGAGCATGGCATCGCGATCGCGGAAGGGATCGGCTCGCCAGTGGCGCCGGCCGAACTGACCTGGGCGCTGATCATGGCGGCCAGCCGCAAGATCGTCCCCTATGCCAACAACCTGAAGCAGGGTTTGTGGCAGACGGCGTCCATCAATCCAGAACTCAACGGCGTCGGACGGACGCTGAAGGGACGCACGCTCGCGATCTGGGGCTACGGCAAGATCGGGCGCATGGTGGCCGGCTACGGCAAGGCCTTCGGGATGCAGGTGATGGTGTGGGGCAGCGAGGCCAGCCGTGCGGCAGCCGTGGCCGACGGTTTCGGCGCGGCTTCCTCGCGCGAAGCCTTCTTCGAGCAGGCCGACGTGCTGAGCCTGCATCTGCGCCTGAACGATGCCACGCGCGGCATCGTGACCGGGGACGACCTGGCGCGCATGAAGCCGGATGCGCTGTTCGTGAATACCAGCCGGGCCGAGCTGGTGGAAAAGGACGCGCTGGAAACGGCGCTGCAGCGCGGCCGGCCAGGCTATGCGGCGCTCGACGTGTTCACCGACGAGCCGCTGCCGGCGGACTCGCCGCTATTGAAGATCCCGACCGTGCTGGCGACGCCGCACCTGGGGTATGTGGAGAAGGACAGCTACGAGCTGTATTTCCGGGTGGCGTTCGAAAACGTGGTGAATTTTGCGAACGGTAACCCGACCAATATCCTGAATCCGGAAGCGCTGAGACCCGGGACGTGAACGCGTGGGCGCATGGTGCCCACCCCAGGTTTATCGCAATTCCGGCTCGCCCGTGAAATTGGGCTTGCGCATCGGCATCTCGTGTCGGCGCGTCCACAATCCGGCCCAGCCCGGCGGCCAGTCGATGGCCGGGCCCGCATAGACCGGCAGGCCGGCGCGCACCGGCACCACGGGCACCGGCGGCATCTCGACCAGGCCGCTGCCGCGGGCGGGCGGCGCCATGTCGAAGCTGTACATGTAGCCAGGCAGCAAGGCATCGCAGACGCCGGCGAACCAGGCCGTGTGGTCTTCGTCGCGGCCCAGCGCGCGGGCCAGGCCTTCGGGGTCGAACTTCGCCAGCGCATGGACCAGCTCGTCCGTGCTGGCGCCGGGGGCGTCGCCCCATCCCATGACCGGGTTGCCGTTGTAGTCGGCGCCCGAGCCATACCAGCCTTCGCGCCAGGGCCGCTGCATCCAGTCGCGCTGGCCGGCGAACAAATGCCAGCGCCAGTGCAGGCCGGAGGGCTTGGGCCAGGAATGCAGGTAGAGCTTTTCGTAGCCGGCCTTGTGCAGCTCGCGCACCATCGCCATCAGGCGCGCGTGCGGCATGCGGTCCGGCGGCGAACGGCGGAACAGGATGGGCTCGCCATCCGCGTGCTGGACTTCGTCGGTGGAGAGGTTGAGGTCGAGCGTGCGCGACTCGTTGCCGAAGCGCGCGGAGATCCATCCGGTCAACAGGTTGACGTGGACAATGACGCCATAACCACGATGGCGGTGAAAGATGACAGTGCCTGGAGCGACGGGTTTCATGTGTTCAGTGTACTCATCCGATCCGGACGATTCTAGCGCAGTCACATGTCGATACATACCCGTTTGGGGCTATCATTACCCACCTTATTTTTCTGCGTTTCCAAACCATTATCATGACCCTGCGAATCATTGCCACCGGCGGCACCTTCGACAAACATTACAACGAACTCAACGGTGTTTTGGGCTTTGCGGACAGCCACTTGCCTGAGGTTATCAAGCGTTCGCGCATCACCATTTCGGCCGAGCTCGAAGTCGTGTCCCTGCTCGACTCGCTCGACATGCAGGACACCGACCGCCAAAAAGTATTGGATGCCTGCCAGGCCGCCAGCGAAAAGGCGATCGTGATCGTGCACGGCACCGATACCATGCGCGAGACCGCCGAGGTACTGGGCCCGGTCATGAAGGACAAGACCATCGTCTTTACTGGCGCCATGATTCCCTACGAGATCGCCAACTCGGATGCGCTGTTCAACTTCGGCTTTGCCTGCGGCGTGGCGCAGATCTTGCCGCCGGGCGTCTATGTGGCGATGAACGGCACGATTTTTACGTGGGATAACGTCACCAAGAACAAGACTGCCGGCGTGTTCCAGCATGGTCCGGTGAGTCCGGCGGGTGGGGAGAAACCGGAAGAGCCTGCCACTTCGGATGAAGTGGCAGGCAGCGGGAGCTAAAAGACGTCATCCCCGCGCAGGCGGGGATCCAAGTTACGCTAGCGTAACGCGAACGAACTTGGATTCCCGCCTGCGCGGGAATGACGAGGTGATTATTACGCCTTGGCTTCGCCGCCCAGCGCCTCGACCAGGTCCGCCATCATCTTCGACAGCTCGCCCGTCATCAGCATGATGTCGTTGTCGAAACGCTCATCGTCGCTGTAGGTGATGGTTTCGTTTTCCTTGATGACGTCCAGCGGCTTGACGCCCTTGACCGCCAGCGATTCGGTCAGCACGAAGGACACGCGGCTGTTCCAGGTCATGGCCAGGCGGGTGCACTGCTTGCCGGCGGCGATATGGCGGCGGATGTCGTCCGGGTCCAGCGAGTGCTTCACGTAGCGCACGGCGGCCTTGCTTTCGCCGGTGGCGCGCAGTTCGGTGTCCTGGTCGATCGTGAAGTTGTACGGCGCCTCGTCCGATTCCAGCCAGCCGGTCATCACCGCGACCGGCGAACGCTGCACGCGCAGCGATTCCAGCGGCAGCTTGTCGACGGCCTTCAGCAGCAGCTTGATGACGTCGTCGGCCTTCGACGGGCTGGCGGCATCGACCACCAGCCAGCCGTTGACCGGGTCGATCCAGGTCCAGACGTTGCTGCGGATCGAGAACGCGCGCGGCAGCAGTTCGTCGGCCACGCGCTCCTTCAGTTCCTTCATTGCTTTCTTGCCCGGCGGGAAGCCCTGCTGCTCTTCCAGCTCGGCGGCCCTGGCCTTGGCGACCTGGTTGATGACCGAACCCGGCAACAGTTTCTTTTCGGTGCCCAGCATCATCAGCATCTGCTTGTTCACTTCGTGGACCAGCTTGCCGTTGCCGCGCGGCGAATCCCAGCCCTGGCGCAACAGTTCGTTGCTGCTGGCCGGCGTGAACGCCTGCGACTGCAGCGCCTCTTCCATTTGTTCAGCGGTAAATGCCCATGGCGCGGGTAGACGGTAAATCTGCAGATTCTTGAACCACATAGTTGCTTTCAGTTATCTCTTTTTCCAGGGGAACGCCATTCTACACGCTACACCCCGGCAATTTTCACGTTGGGAGGAAGGGTTTTTTAATGTGTTGCACGTTCGTCAAACAGACTGAGCTGCTCAACCTGTTCGTTCTCGCCCAGCCGCACGCCCACGCCCAGCAGGCGCACCGGGCGGCTGGCGCGCTGCCAGCCGTTTTCCATCAGGTGACGATAGATCGCCAGGTTCGGCGCATAGCCGACACACTCGACCGTGGTCTGCTGGAAGTCGCTGAACTTGATCTTCACAAACAGCTTGTTGATGAATTTTTCGGCATTGTTGCGCTTGATACGGCCCTGCAGATGTTCCATCAGTTCGGGCAGCAGCGCCAGGCAGGCCGGCAGGTCCGGCACGTCGGGCGTATAGGTTTCCTCGGTGCTGATCGACTTCCGCTCGCGCACCGGGTTGACGTCGCGGTCGTCGATGCCGCGGCATAAATCGTGCAGGCGGGCGCCGAAGGAACCGAAATGCTCCTGCAATTCGGCCATGCTCCAGCTGCGCAGGTCGGCGCAGGTCTGCACGCCCAGGCCATGCATCTTGGCGGCCGTGACCTTGCCGACGCCATGCAGCTTCTTTACCGGCAGCGCGGCGACGAAGGCATCGACTTCGTCCGGTCGCACCAGGAACAGGCCGTCCGGCTTGTTCCAGTCGCTGGCGATCTTGGCCACGAACTTGTTCGGCGCCACCCCGGCCGACGCCGTGATGCCGACGGTCTCGAAGATGCGCCGGCGGATCTCCTGCGCGATCAGGGTCGCGCTGCCCTTGCAATGCGGCGAATCCGTCACGTCCAGGTAGGCCTCGTCCAGCGACAGCGGTTCGACCAGCTCCGTGTAGTCGCGGTAGATGTCCATGATTTGGCGCGAGGCGATGCGGTACTTCTCCATGTTCGGCGGGATCAGGAGCAGGTCCGGGCACAGTTTGATTGCCTGGGCGGTGGCCATCGCCGAGTGGATGCCGTAACGGCGCGCTTCGTAGTTGCAGGTGGCGACCACGCCGCGCTGGTCGGACCGTCCCCCGACCGCCAGCGGCCGGCCGCGCAGCGACGGGTCATCCCGCATCTCGACGGAAGCGTAGAAACAGTCGCAGTCGCAGTGGATGATCTTGCGGGTCGAGGTGTTCATACTGTAATTGCATACAGTATAAGGGGGAATAAAAAGGGCGCGCAACTTTCGTTACGCGCCCTCTCGTTCACTCGCCGCTGCTTACCAGGTGAACTTCAGGGTGTACTTCGCACCATACACGCCGCTGTGGTAGCGCACGCGCACGTAGCGCGGCGACGTTGCCGTGGAGGTGTTGGTGACCGACACCGCGTCCGGCACGCCCACGCCGTTGGTGCTCAACGCCAGCTGGGTGCCGGCGCCGTTGTAGGCATACAGGTCGTAGTCGGTGCTGGTGCCGGCGGCCATGGTCATGGTGGCGGTCAGGGTCTTGCCAGCCGGGACCTGCACCACGAAGTAATCGTTGTCGGTGGTGCCGTAGGTATTCCCGTTGACGACCGTGCCCGACACGGTCACCGCGTTGGCGGTCGAGATCGAGTTGTTCGACTCCACCTCGTTCTGGGTCGGCGCGGCGGCAGCCACGGCGCCCGCCGCCGCGTTCACGGCGGCACTGGCGTCGACGATACCGGCGCCGCAGCCCGAGCAGGCCGCAGGGAAGGCGCGCGCCGTGGCTTTCAGCTTGGCTTCGACTTCGTCCGGGGTCAGGTTCGGGTTCTTCGCCAGCATCAGCGCCACCACGCCGGCCACGTGCGGGGTCGCCATCGAGGTGCCCATCATGTAGCCGTAGTTGTCGCCGGCCGGGGTGCTGGTGCCCGCGTTCCAGGTCGACAGGATGGCGCCGGTACCGTCGCCGCCCGGCGCCGCCACGTCGACGTTGGCGCCGTAGTTCGAATACGAGGCCTTGCCGCCGCTGCGGTTGGTGGCCGCCACGGCGATCACGCCGGCGCAGTTGGCCGGATTGCTGTTGGACGCGTTCACGTTCGAGTTGCCGGCCGCGACCACGACCACGGCGCCGCGCGAACGCGCGCTGTTGATCGCGTTCTGGGTGGTGGTGTCGCAGGCGCCGCTGCCGCCCAGCGACAGGTTCAGCACGCGCGCCTTGTTGGCATTCGCCGGCACGCCGGTGACGGCGCCGCCGGAGGCCCAGACGATGGCGTCGGCGATGTCCGAGGTATAGCCGCCGCACTTGCCGAGCACGCGCGCCGGCACGATCTTCGCGCCGTAGGCCACGCCCGCCACGCCGACGCCGTTGTTGGTCTTCGCGGCGATGGTGCCGGCGACGTGGGTGCCGTGCCAGCTCGAGGCTTCGTCCTGCGACGGCACGCCGGCGCCGCACTGGCCGGCAAAGGTGTTGTCGCCGTTGTCCTGGGCGTCGCTGTCGCGGCCGTTGCCGTCGCCGGCGATGCTGGCGCTGTTGATGAAGTCGTAGCCCGGCAGGATCTGGCCGGCCAGGTCGGCGTGCGGACGGTAGCCGGTGTCGATCACGGCCACGTTGATGCCGGCGCCGGTCGACTTGTCCCAGGCGGACGGCAGGTTCAGGCCGCCCTTGGCGTCGTAGTAGTGCCACTGCTGGCTGTACAGCGGGTCGTTCGGCACGGCCAGCGCCGTCATGATGCGGTCCGGTTCCGCGTATTCGACGTCCGGGTCGCGGGCCTTCAGTTCGGCGGCCAGGGCTTGCGCTTCGGCCAGCGACATGGTGCGGCTGAGCTGCAGGACGTCGGCGCCGGTGGCGGTGGCGCGCAGCGCGCGCAGGGTGGCGCCGACCTGCTGGCCGGCGCGGGCGATCAGGGCCTGGCGCGCGGCCGACAGGGCGCGCGGCGGCGCCGCGCCTTTCGAGGTGTCGACAGCGTCCTTGTACTTGACGATCAGGCGGTCGGTCTGGGTGATGAATTTGGTGGCTGCCGCATCCTGGGGACCGGCATGCGCTGCCAGCGGCCCGAAGGCGACGAGGGCTGCTGCACAGATTTTCAACACGTTGAACATCTTGTGGTGCGTCATGCGTTGCTTCCTCTTCCGATTAACCGAACAGGCAAGCGTAACGAAAAGCGGCCCGCTTGGGGCCGCTTTAGGGGTTTTCACCACAGGAAAATTTTTTATAAGTAATTGATTGTTAAAGGAAATTGATTCCTAAAAGCATTTCCTTTCCAATCTACTCAGATTCCCGTTTGCAGAATTACCAGGTCAGCTTCAGCGTGTACTTGCCGCTGGTCGAACCGGTGCCGCCGCTGTAGTACACCACGCGCACATAACGGGCCGAGGTCGTCGAACCAGTGTTGGCCGAGGTGGCGGTGTCGGCTGCGCCGGCGCCGTTCTCGCTGTACGACAGCAGGGTACCGGCGCTGTTGTAGATGTACAGGTCGTAGTCCGAGCCGGACGGCGGGGTCATGGTCGCGGTCAGGGTCTTACCGGCCGGCAGCTGGACCACGAAGTAGTCGGTGTCGGTGGTGCTGCCCATGTTGGCGTTGACCGTGGTGCCCGAGGTGGCCACGCTGTTGGCGGTGCTGATGGTGTTGTTCGACTCGGTTTCCGACATCGTCGTGCCGGTGCCGCCGCCGGTGCCGGTGCCGGCGGCAGCGTCCACTGCGGCCGAAGCGTCGACGATGCCGGCGCCGCAGCCCGAGCACGATGCCGGGAAGGCGCGTGCGCTCGACTTCAGCTTGGCTTCGACGTCGTCCGGGGTCAGGGCCGGGTTCTTCGCCAGCATCAGCGCGACCACGCCGGCCACGTGCGGGGTGGCCATCGAGGTGCCCATGTAGCCGGCGTAGTTGTCGGCGCCCGGGGTGGTGGTGCCGGCGTTCAGGGTCGACAGGATCGCCGCGCCGCTGTCGCCGCCCGGCGCCGCCACGTCGACGATGGTGCCGTAGTTCGAGTACGAAGCACGGCCGCCCGACTTGTTGGTGGCTGCCACCGCGATCACGCCCGAGCAGTTCGCCGGGCTGCTGTTGCTGGCGTTCTGCGCTTCGTTACCGGCTGCGACCACGACCACGGTGCCGCGCGAGCGGGCGCCGTTGATGGCGGTCTGGGTGGTGGTGTCGCAAGCGCCGCCGCCGCCCAGCGACATGTTGATCACCTGGGCACGGGCCGCGATGCTGGTCACGCCCGAGACGGTGCCGCCCGAGGCCCAGACGATGCCGTCGGCGATGTCGGAGGTGTAGCCGCCGCACTGGCCCAGCACGCGCACCGGCACGACCTTGGCGCCGTAGGCGACGCCGGCCACGCCGATACCGTTGTTGGTGAGGGCGGCGATGGTGCCGGCCACGTGGGTGCCGTGCCAGCTCGAATTCGAGGCCGGCTCGCCGGCGCCGCACTGGCCCGCGGTGGTCCAGTCGCCCGGATCGCTGGCGTCGCTGTCGCGGGCGTTGCCGTCGTTCGAGATGGCAGTGTCCTTGATGAAGTCGTAGCCGGCCAGGATCTGGCCCTGCAGGTCGACGTGCGGACGGTAGCCGGTGTCGATCACGGCCACGCGGATGCCGGTGCCGGTCGATTTGTCCCAGGCCGCCGGCAGGCGCATGCCGCCGATGACATCGGTGTAGTCCCACTGCTGGCCGAAGTACGGATCGTTCGGGGTGAACATCGGCTTCATGATGCGGTCCGGCTCGGCGTACTCCACCGACGGATCGCTGGCCATCAGGTCGGCGGCGAGCCTGGCGGCTTCGGCCACCGTGACCTTGCGGTTCATCTGGATGACGCGGGCGCCGGTACCGATGGTGTGCAGTTCCTTCATCGTCAGGCTGAGCTTGCGGCCGACCTGGTCGACCACGGCCTTGCGCGATGCGGCCATCGGCGAAGCGGCTGCGGCACGGCTCAGGCCCTTGGCCACGGCCTTCGAGCCCGGAGCGGCCTCGTCCTTGTACTTCACGATCAGGCGATCGGTCTGGCTGGTGACGCCCACACCCTGCGCGGCGGATGCGGTTGCCATACCCACGGGAGCGCCGGCGTGAACAGCGCTTGCGCCGAGGCCGATGACGGCTGCTGCGCACAGTTTCAAGACTGCCGGGTACATCGATTTCTGAGACTTCATGTTTCTTCCTTATTAGAAAAACACAAAAGTTTGATTTTCCGCAAGCATGTCAAAGCTTCTGAATGCCTGAGATCTAGTTGTATCAACGTTGCTCTATGCAAGTTGATTGCCCGTCTGAAAGCGGACGAAGAAGAGTAGCGCGAAGAAAGAGTGGACGGGCAAATTTCACAATTGCTTGCGGCATCTTTACAACGAAAAGCCACAATTAGAAGTAAAAACCTACTTTATTTGGCGAAAAATCAGCTCTGCAAAATAAGATCTTGCTAAAAAACCCGTTAAAACCGAGGAATCTTTATTCCTGCTCATCCACATTATTTAACACATAGTTTTGATGTATATCAGATATATCTTAAAAATTTTGATGTTTGACCATACGTCGGCGCAATGAAAAAGGCGCTGTTCGCATTAAGTGTGGAATCTTTTTGGCAAGCGCCCGGTCCAACGTCGACCTGAACCGTTGACGGAGGCGCCATGCAAGCACGACAGTTCGAGCAATTTCTCCAATGCCTGTCGAGCCTGACACGCCGCCAGCGTGAGCGCCTGCTGGCCTTGCTGCAATCTGCAGCCGGGCTCGACCGTGTGCTCGAGATCGTCGAACAGCCGGCCGCGC
>CAJYXO010000297.1 GCA_913778765.1 uncultured Massilia sp.
CGCATGATCGTCATCGAGATGAACCCGCGCGTATCGCGTTCGTCGGCGCTGGCGTCGAAAGCCACCGGCTTCCCGATCGCGAAGATCGCGGCCAAGCTGGCGGTCGGCTTCACGCTGGACGAACTGCGCAACGACATCACCGGCGGCGCGACCCCGGCCTCGTTCGAGCCCTCGATCGACTACGTCGTCACCAAGATCCCGCGCTTCACCTTCGAAAAATTCCCGTCCGCGGACAAGCACCTGACCACCCAGATGAAATCGGTGGGCGAGGTGATGGCGATCGGCCGCACCTTCCAGGAATCCTTCCAGAAGGCCCTGCGCGGCCTGGAAGTCGGCGTCGACGGACTCAATGAGAAAACCCGCGACCGCGAGAAGATCGAGGAAGAGCTGGGCGAGCCGGGTCCGGAGCGCATCTGGTACGTGGGCGACGCCTTTGCCCAGGGCTTCACCCTGGAAGAAGTGCACGCGCTGACCAAGATCGATCCGTGGTTCCTCATCCAGATCAAGGAAATCGTCGACATCGAGCTGTGGCTGGATCACCAGAAGCTGGACGGCCTGGACAAGCCGACGCTGTACAAACTGAAGCAGAAGGGCTTCTCGGACCGCCGCCTGGCCTTCCTGCTGCACGTGAAGCCGGAAGAGATCCGCAAGCGCCGCCACGAGATGGGCATCCGCCCCGTGTACAAGCGCGTCGACACCTGCGCCGGCGAGTTCGCGACCAACACCGCCTACATGTACTCGACCTATGACGAGGAGTGCGAGTCCGAGCCGACCGACAAGAAGAAGATCATGGTCCTGGGCGGCGGTCCGAACCGCATCGGCCAGGGCATCGAGTTCGACTACTGCTGCGTGCACGCGGCCCTCGCCATGCGCGAAGACGGCTACGAGACCATCATGGTCAACTGCAATCCCGAAACCGTGTCGACCGACTACGATACCTCGGACCGCCTGTACTTCGAATCGCTGACCCTGGAAGACGTGCTGGAGATCGTCGACCTCGAGAAGCCGGAAGGCGTGATCGTGCAGTACGGCGGCCAGACCCCGCTGAAACTCGCCCTCGATCTCGAAGCCAACGGCGTGCCGATCATCGGCACCTCGCCGGACATGATCGATGCCGCCGAAGACCGCGAGCGCTTCCAGCAGCTGCTGCAGAAGCTGGGCCTGCGCCAGCCGCCGAACCGCACCGCGCGCACCGAAGAAGAAGCCTTGAAGCTCGCTTCCGAGATCGGCTACCCGCTGGTGGTGCGCCCGTCCTACGTGCTGGGCGGCCGCGCGATGGAGATCGTCCACGAGCAGCGCGACCTCGAGCGCTACATGCGCGAAGCGGTCAAGGTGTCGAACGATTCGCCGGTGCTGCTGGACCGCTTCCTGAACGACGCCATCGAGTGCGACGTCGACTGCATCTCGGACGGCGAGACCACCTTCATCGGCGGCGTGATGGAACACATCGAACAGGCCGGCGTGCACTCGGGCGACTCGGCCTGCTCGCTGCCGCCGTACTCGCTGTCGCAGGACACCATCGATGAGCTGAAGCGCCAGACCTCGCTGATGGCGAAAGCCCTGAACGTGGTCGGCCTGATGAACGTGCAGTTCGCGATCCAGCGTGCGGAAGTGGACGGCAAGGTCCAGGACACCGTGTATGTGCTGGAAGTGAACCCGCGCGCTTCGCGTACCGTGCCCTTCGTGTCGAAGGCGACCGGCCTGCAGCTGGCCAAGATCGCGGCGCGCTGCATGGTCGGCCAGACCCTGGCGCAGCAGGGCATCACCAAGGAGATCGTCCCGCCGTTCTACAGCGTGAAGGAAGCCGTGTTCCCGTTCGTGAAATTCCCGGGCGTCGACACCATCCTCGGCCCCGAGATGAAGTCGACCGGCGAAGTGATGGGCGTGGGCATGACCTTCGGCGAAGCCTTCGTGAAATCGCAGCTGGCGGCCAGTGTCAACCTGCCGTCCTCGGGCCGCGTGTTCCTGTCGGTGAAGGGCTCGGACAAGCCGCGCACCGTGCAGGTGGCGCGCGACCTGGTGAGCCTGGGCTTCTCGCTGGTGGCGACCAAGGGCACCGCGGCGGTGATCTCCGCCGCCGGCATTCCGGTCACTCCGGTCAACAAGGTGCTGGAAGGCCGTCCGCACATCGTCGACATGATCAAGAACCACGAGATCGCGATGGTGGTGAACACGGTCGAGGAAAAGCGCAGCGCGATCAACGACTCGCGCACCATCCGTACCTCGGCCCTGCAGGCGCGCGTCGTGACCTACACGACCATCGCCGGCGCCGAAGCGGCGGTGCAGGGCATGCGTCACCTGGACGAGTTGCGGGTCTATGATTTACAAGGCCTGCATAAAACACTAAACTAAGCGTAACAGCAGTAATATAGCGTTACCTTGAACCACAGAGCCGTGCGGCTTATCCCGCGCGGCTCTGTGGTTTTCACTTTTTTTAGCGACGACTTATGAACACTCCTCTGACCAAACACGGCGCCGAACTCCTGAAGGAAGAACTGCACCAGCTCAAGACCAAGGAGCGCCGCAACGTGATCGACGCCATCGCCGAAGCGCGTTCGCATGGCGACCTGTCCGAAAACGCCGAATACGATGCCGCCAAGGAGCGCCAGGCCTTCGTCGAGGGCCGTATCGCGGAACTGGAGCAGAAGCTGTCGACCGCCCAGGTCATCGACCCGGCCACCCTCGACGCCGAAGGCCGCGTGGTGTTCGCCTCGACGGTCGACCTGGAAGACCTCGACAGCGCCCAGAAAGTGACCTACCAGATCGTCGGCACCGACGAGGCCGACCTGAAGCTGAACAAGGTGTCCGTCACCTCGCCGATCGCGCGCGCGCTGATCGGGAAGTACGCCGGCGACGTGGTCGAAGTGCAGGCCCCGTCGGGTCCGCGCGAATACGAGATCCTCGAAGTCCGCTACGTCTGAGGGCGATGAGCGCAATGCGCGCGTTGTTGCGGAATCTGCCGAGTCTGCCGAGCTTGCGTTTGCTGCTGGCCGCCCTGTGGGCCGGCAGCGTGTGGGCGGTCAGCTACCTGGCGGCGCCGAGCGCCTTCGCCGCGCTCGACAGCACCCAGGCCGGCAATGTGGTCGGCATCATGCTGACCCGGCTGGCGTGGCTGTCGATGGTGCTGGCGCCGCTGCTGGCCTTGCTGGCATGGCGTTCCGCCGATCTCGACGCGCGCCGGCGCCGATGGCTGGCGTGGCTGGTCGCCGGCATGCTGGTATGCAGCCTGGCCGTCTACCTGGGCCTGCAGCCGATGATGGCGGCGATCCGCGAAGCGGCCGGGCCGGCCGGGGTGAGGGCGTCGCCGCAGTGGGGCCGGTTTGCGGCCCTGCACGGGGTGTCGCAGGTGCTGTACCTGGTGCAGAGCGTGCTCGGCGCGATCCTGGTGGTGAAGAGCCGATAAAAAAACCGGGGCATGCCCCGGTTGTTTTTTGAAGCGGTGTGCTCACTTATTGAGCGCGGTCTTCTTGGTGCTGGTCTGGCGTGGTTTGACGCGCTTGATGTTGCCGCCCTGGGTCACGCGCTCGTTGCCTTTCAGCAGAACCTTGGTGACGCTGGGCTTCTTGGTGCCGCTCGGGCTCGGCTTGACGATGGTGACTTCGCGCATGCCCTTGCCGGCCTTGACCGAACGTTCCTTGACGGCTTCCTTCTTCGGGCGATACAGGACCAGCAGCTTGCCGATGTGCTGCACGGGCGCCGCTTCCAGTTCTTCGCAGATCTGTTCGTAGATGGCAACGCGCTCTTCGCGGTCGTCGCCGAACACGCGGACCTTGATCAGGCCGTGTGCGTCCAGGCTGGACGAGATTTCTTTTTTGACGGCCTCGGTCAGGCCGGCTTCGCCGATCATAACGACGGGATTGAGCCCGTGGGCTTCCGCACGGAGGGCTGAACGCTCGGCCGGTGTAAGTTTGATCATAATGGTGTTAACTTTGATGTACCTATTAAAAGCAGTATTTTACGCGAATGGCCAAGAACAAATTCAATAAAAACTGGATTCACGACCACATTAACGACCCGTATGTCAAATTGGCACAGAAAGAGGGTTACCGTGCGCGTGCCGCCTACAAGCTGAAAGAGATCGACGAGGCCGAAAAGCTGATCAAGCCCGGCCAGGTCATCGTCGACCTCGGCTGCACGCCGGGCAGTTGGGGCCAGTACACCCGCCGCAAGCTGGCGGGCGGCGACGACGGCGGCATCAAGGGCACCATGATCGGCCTCGACCTCCTGCCGATGGAGCCGATCGCCGACATGCACTTCATCCAGGGCGACTTCCGCGAAGACGAGGTGCTGGACCAGCTCGCCGGGATCCTGGGCGAGCGCCAGGCCGACCTGGTGCTGTCCGACATGGCGCCGAACCTGTCGGGTATCCCCACGGCGGATGCCGCGCGCATGGAGCATTTGATTGAAATCGCTATTGAGTTTTCTCAAACGCATCTCAAGCCCTCCGGCGCATTGTTAGTGAAATGCTTTAAGGACATGGGCTTTACGCAAATCGTCGAGCTCTTTCGCCAGGAATTCAAGGTGGTCAAACAGATCAAACCGAAGGCCAGCCGCGACAAATCGTCCGAAATTTTCCTGCTCGGCCGCGGTCTGAAGAAGCCGGCGTCATAAAATGCCCTTGATATTCGCAAGGAGAGCCGCACATCAGTCAACGTGTGGCGCGCCTGGCGAAGCCGCATGCCCGTTCCGGCGCCGCATAGGCATCTTATTCGTGCGCGTCGGAAATAAAAAACCGTTATAGTGACGGGACAAAGGATTCAAGGCGGGCTTCACGAGCGGCGTGCGTGGCACTGCCTGCTTATTGCGGTAAAATCCGCGTTTGAAACAATGGGAAAAGATGCGTCCGCATCAGAGGAGTTTTCGTGAATAATATGTTTTCCAAATCCGCCATCTGGGTGGTGGTCGCGCTGCTGTTGTTCATGCTGTTCAAGCAGTTCGACAATCACAGCGTCGCGGGCGGCAGCAAGACGATCGCTTATTCCGAGCTGCTCGATGAAGTGAAGGCGAAACGCATCAAGGACGTCGTGATCGAAGGGTCGAGCATCACCGCGACCAAGAACGACGACACCAAGGTGCGCACCACCGCCACCATGCTCGACCGCGGCCTGATCGGCGACCTGCGCGACAACAACGTGCGCTTCGACGTCAAACCGCCGGAAGAGCCGTCGTTCCTCCAGCAAGTCTTCATTTCCTGGTTCCCGATGCTGCTGCTGATCGGGGTCTGGGTGTTCTTTATGCGCCAGATGCAGGGCGGCGGCAAGGGCGGGGCATTCTCGTTCGGCAAGTCGAAGGCCCGCATGATGGACGAAACCAATAACACCGTTACCTTCGCCGACGTCGCCGGCTGCGACGAAGCCAAGGAAGAAGTCGCCGAGATCGTCGACTTCCTGAAGGACCCGACCAAGTTCCAGAAGCTGGGCGGCCGCATCCCGCGCGGTGTGCTGATGGTCGGTCCTCCGGGTACCGGCAAGACCCTGCTGGCGCGCGCCATCGCCGGCGAAGCGAAGGTGCCGTTCTTCTCGATCTCCGGTTCCGACTTCGTCGAGATGTTCGTCGGTGTGGGTGCATCCCGTGTCCGCGACATGTTCGAGAACGCCAAGAAGCACTCGCCCTGCATCATCTTCATCGACGAGATCGACGCCGTCGGCCGCCACCGCGGCGCCGGCATGGGCGGCGGCAACGACGAGCGCGAACAGACCCTGAACCAGCTGCTGGTCGAGATGGACGGTTTCGAAGCCTCCTCGGGCGTGATCGTGATCGCCGCGACCAACCGCGCCGACGTGCTGGACAAGGCGCTGCTGCGTCCGGGCCGTTTCGACCGCCAGGTGATGGTCGGCCTGCCGGACATCCGCGGCCGCGAACAGATCCTGAACGTGCACATGCGTAAAGTGCCGATCGGCACCGACGTGAAGGCCGACATCCTGGCCCGCGGCACCCCCGGCTTCTCGGGCGCGGATCTCGCCAACCTGGTCAACGAAGCCGCGCTGTTCGCCGCGCGCCGCAGCAAGCGCCTGGTCGAGATGAGCGACTTCGAAGACGCCAAGGACAAGATCTTCATGGGCCCGGAGCGCAAGTCGATGGTTATGCGCGAGGAAGAGCGTCGCAACACGGCTTACCACGAGTCGGGCCACGCCGTCATCGCCAAGCTGCTGCCGAAGGCCGATCCGGTGCACAAGGTCACGATCATGCCGCGCGGCTATGCCCTGGGCCTGACCTGGCAACTGCCGGAACATGACAGCCTGTCCGGTTACAAGGACAAGATGCTGGAAGAAATCTCGATCCTGTTCGGCGGCCGTATCGCCGAGGAGATCTTCGTCGGCCAGATGTCGACCGGCGCCTCGAACGACTTCGCCCGCGCCACCAAGCTGGCCCGCTCGATGGTGACCCGCTTCGGCATGTCCGAGAGCATGGGCGTGATGGTCTACGAAGACGATCCGAACGAAGGCTTCTTCGGCGGCTCCGTCAAGACCATTTCCGAGGCGACCCAGCAGAAGGTGGACGCGGAAATCCGCGCCATCCTCGACACCCAGTATTCGCTGGCGCGCCGCCTGCTGGAAGAGAACCGCGACAAGGTCGAAGTCATGACCAAGGCCCTGCTCGAGTGGGAAACCATCGATGCCGACCAGATCAACGACATCATGGCCGGCCGCCAGCCGACCCCGCCGAAATCGGTCCAGCTGACCAAGCGCCCGAGCGGCGGCGATGGTTCGGGCGGCGTGGCGACCAACGCTCCGGCACCGGCCTGAGCCGGCCTGCCTGTCGAATAGACATCCACGAAAGACACCCTGCGGGGTGTCTTTTTTTCTGCACAGCCTTATCGTTTTATCATGCGACAGTATTTACAATGCGGCCGTTTCGGCTTTAATCTTGCCCAGCGTCCGCTGGTCATGGGCATCCTGAACGTCACCCCCGATTCCTTTTCCGACGGCGGCCGTTTCCAGTCGCTCGAGTTCGCCATGGAGCGGGCCGAGCAAATGATTGCGGACGGCGTCGACATCATCGACATCGGCGGCGAATCGACCCGTCCCGGCTCGCCCAGCGTGCCGGTACAGGAAGAGCTGGACCGGGTGATGCCGGTCATCTACGCTCTGCGCGAGCTCGGTCATGCGCTGTCGATCGACACCTGCAAGCCGGAGGTAATGCGCGAAGCGATCATCGCCGGGGCCGACATGATCAACGACATCAACGCCTTCCGCGCGCCGGGTGCGGTCGAGGCGGTGGCGGACAGCGACGTCGGCCTGTGCATTATGCACATGCAGGGCACGCCGCAAAACATGCAGGCCCAGCCGCACTACGGCGATGTGATGGCGGAGGTGACGGACTTCCTGCGCGAGCGCGTGGCGGCGCTGGAGGCCGCCGGTGTTGCGCGGGACCGCGTCACGATTGACCCGGGATTTGGCTTTGGGAAAACTGTCGAGCATAATGTTACTTTGCTTCGCGGCATCAACGAGCTGCAGAATGCGCTGGGACTGCCGGTCCTGGCCGGTCTGTCGCGCAAGTCGATGATCGGCGCCCTGACGGGGCGCAGCGTCGAACAGCGCATGGCCGGCAGCCTCGGCGGCGCGTTGGCTGCGGTAGCACAGGGCGCCCGCATCGTGCGGGTCCATGATGTGGCGGAGACGGTGGATGCGCTGAAGGTCTGGAACGCAGCCGTTGCTGGACACTGAGCGAACAACTGAACAAGAAGAGATCGATATGGCACGCAAATATTTTGGTACGGATGGCATTCGCGGACTGGTGGGCGAGGCGCCCATCACCCCTGACTTCGTGATGCGCCTCGGCTATGCCGCCGGCAAGGTGCTGGCCAAGCGCAGCACCGGCGCCGCTGGCCGCCCGAACGTGCTGATCGGCAAGGACACCCGCATCTCCGGCTACCTGCTGGAAGCCGCGCTCGAGGCCGGGTTCTCGGCCGCCGGCGTCGACGTCATGCTGGCCGGCCCGATGCCGACCCCGGCGATCGCCTACCTGACCCGCGCACTGCGCCTGCAGGCCGGCGTCGTCATCTCGGCCTCGCACAACCCCTTTCAGGACAACGGCATCAAGTTCTTCTCGGAACACGGCACCAAGCTGCCGGATTCGGTCGAACTCGAGATCGAGGAAGCGATCGACCAGCCGATGGGTTGCGTGTCGTCGGAAAAACTGGGCCGCGCGACCCGCCTGCGCGACGCCCAGGGCCGCTACATCGAATTCTGCAAGAGCACCTTCCCGAACGAACTCGACCTGCGCGGCATGAAGATCGTGGTCGACTGCGCCCATGGCGCCGCCTACGCCACCGCCCCGCACGTGTTCCACGAACTGGGCGCCGAAGTCATCGAACTGGGCACCAAGCCGGACGGCTTCAACATCAACGACGGCGTCGGCGCCACCGCGCCGAAGGCGATGGCCCAGGCCGTCGTCGAGCACAAGGCCGACCTCGGCATCGCGCTGGACGGCGACGCCGACCGCCTGATCATGTGCGACGCGAATGGCCGCGTGTACAACGGCGACGAGCTGCTGTACGTGATGGTGCGCGCGCGCATGGCGACCGGCAAGGTCGAGGGCGCCGTCGGCACCCTGATGACCAACATGGCGCTCGAAGTCGCGTTCAAGGAAATGGGCGTCGGCTTCGCGCGCGCCAAGGTCGGCGACCGCTACGTGCTGGAAATGATGCAGGAAAAGGGCTGGCTGTTCGGCGGCGAAGGCTCGGGCCACCTGCTGGCCCTCGACAAGCACTCGACCGGCGACGGCATCGTCTCCAGCCTGCAGGTGCTGGAAGCGCTGCGCCGCGGCAACCAGAGCCTGGCCGAATGCTGCAAGGAACTGGTGCTGTTCCCGCAGACCCTGATCAACGTGCGCATCCAGCCGGGCTTCGACTGGACCAGGAACGAAGCCGTGGTGGCCGAGAAGGCGCTGGTGGAGCGCGAACTGGGCGACAACGGCCGCGTGCTGATCCGTCCGTCGGGCACCGAGCCGCTGGTGCGCGTGATGGTCGAGGCGCGCGAGGCCGCGCTGGCCGAGTCGTCGGCCAAGCGCATCGCCGCACGTTTCGAGGTCTAAGGGTCACGCGCCGGCCGGCCGGCGTTCATTGACGCTGGCAGGCCGGCGGGGTATGATCGTCCCCATCGGAGTGTAGCGCAGCCCGGTAGCGCACCTGCTTTGGGAGCAGGGGGTCCAAGGTTCGAATCCTTGTACTCCGACCACCGTTTCGAACACGGGCTGTCCTCGACGGCCCGTTTTCATTTCTCCGGTTTTTTCATCTCACTGCCCATAGCTCAGTTGGATAGAGCATCAGCCTTCTAAGCTGAGGGTCGCTGGTTCGAACCCAGCTGGGCAGGCCACCACATTTCCTCCCTGCTAGCGGACGCCGCCACGGTAGCATTCATGCTAGTGTCCATTCCGACAACACGACCGACCCGGGAGAGGAATATGCCGTTTTGCCGTTCGCCGTGGATCTTTCAGGCCGCACACACCGCCGCTTTGCTGCTGACACTGGCGATCCCGGCCGCCATACCGGCTCAGGCCCAGCAGGCCAGAGCGACGGCAGCGGCAGGTGAAGTGTTCGCGCTCAAGCTGCCGCCCGGCGGCGCCGGCGCCGCGGCCACCGAAGCGGAAGGCACGGTCCAGTTCATCGGCACCGCGACAGTCCTGATCCGCTACCAGGGCTTCACCATCCTCACCGACCCGAACTTCCTGCACAAGGGCGACCACGTGCATCTCGGCTACGGCCTCACCGCCGAGCGCCTGACCAACCCTGCGATCGAGCTCGTCAAGCTTCCGCCCATCGACCTGGTAGTGCTGTCGCACATGCACGAAGACCATTTCGACAAGCTGGTGCAGGAAAAACTGCCGAAGGACACCCCGATCGTCACCACCAAGGAAGCCGCGGCGGCGCTCGACAAGCTGGGCTTCGGCCGCAGCATCGGTCTCGGCAAGTGGGACCAGCTCGACGTCGAAAAAGGCGAGTCGCGCCTGACCATCACCGCCGCGCCGGGGCGCCACGGCAAGGCCGGCATGCAGGCCCTGCTGCCCAGCGTGATGGGTTCGGTACTGGACTTCGGTCCGAACAAGGCCGCGCCGACCTACCGCATCTACATCAGCGGCGACACCCTGGTCTACGACGACCTGAAGAACATCCCGCAGCGCTTTCCCGGCATCGACCTGGCCCTGCTGCACCTCGGCGGCACCCGCATCATGGGCGTGTTCAAGGTGACGATGGACGGCAAGGATGGCGTGCAGCTGCTGCAGATCGTCCGCCCGCGGCACGCGATCCCGATCCACTACAACGATTACGACGTGTTCAAGTCGCCGCTGGCCGACTTCGCGCGCGAGGTGAAGGCGGCCGGGCTCGAGCAGCAGGTCAGCTATCTCGCGCACGGCGAGACCTATCGTTTCACGCCTCGCAAACGTTGATCATTCGCGCTCTTCGGTGCGCGGCGCCAGGGTGGCGTCGTCGTCGAAGGGCCAGCCGGTGTGGGGCGGCACCACGCGCTGGAATTCGTGCGGCATCACGATCGGCACCTGCAGGCACACGCTCTGGGTCGGCAGCACTTCCATCCAGTCGCGCACCAGTTCCTTGTAGGCGATGCCGACCGGGCGGATCTTGCGGTCAAGATCGAACAGACCGAGCGCGTTGACGTTGCCGTTGTTCTCGCGCAGGGCGGTGTCCCAGTCGACCTGGTCGGTGAGCGAATACCAGGTAAAGCCCACCAGCGGCACGCCGTTGTTGCGCACGCGCAGCACGTTGGCCCATTCCTTGCGCAGCCACTGCACGGCTTCGTCGCCGCGCGGTCCCTGGCTCAGGTTGGTTTCGGTGTGCATGACCGGCAGGCGGTAGCGGTTGTAATACTGGTGGGTGATGACGGCATAGCCGAAGATCTCGCCGGCCGACCGCGTCAGGCCGTCGGCCGAGACATAGTGTTCGTTGGTCTGGTAATAATCGTTGCCCATGATGCAGTGGTGCTTCAGATTATTATTCAGGAAGAAGTGGTACTCGTCGCGGGTCATGCCGTTGTCCAGCATGTACTCGTACATTTCCGAATCCACGCGCCGGCCGTAGTTCAGGTCGAGCGAGAGGAAGCGCCGGGCATTGTAGAGCTCGGCCGGTCCGATGGCGGCCGGGCTCTCGGCGTGGAAGTATTCGGTCGATTCGCTCTGGATGAAGAGGGCGTCCGGGCGCACCTGCAGGATCGCATGCATGGCCAGGATATTCGCCTTGACGATGTGCTTCATCGCGGTGACGAAGCTCTTGTCGGTCGTCATCTGCTCGTTCCACCAGCCGTACAGGGCGGAGAACAGGGCGCAGATCGACATCTCGTTGATCGGCGTATAAAGCTGCAGCCAGGGGTAGCGGCGCGCAAAGGCGCCGGCATATTCTGCGAACAGCTCCGGAAAATCGGGATTCTGGAAATTGCCGATCCAGTCAGGCACGCCGAAGTGGCAGAGATCGACGATCGACGCGACGTTGCGCTGCCGCAGGTCGTTGAACACCAGGTCGGCAAACTCCCAGTCGTAGCGCTTCGGTCCGAGCCAGGTCCGGTGCAGCGGCGGACCATAGCGCAGCACCTTCAGGCCCAGTTCCTGGACCAGGTCGAAATCGGTTTTCCAGTGCTTGTAATGGCCGCATTTTTCCAGTTCGTCCATGCGGACACGCCCGTTCTCGATGGTGGGATTGCTGTTCTCGATACCCGTGGCGAAGATAAATCCTGGAGACATCGCCCCCCCTTTCCATCATGAACGCGTCGTTTTCATTGTAGCCGGGTTCCGATTTGCCGTTCCGAACCGTGCGCGCCGTCTTTACTGCCGAGTGATAAGCTATGTGACACTAAAACAATATTTCGCCAAAACCAGCATGTCCACGCTCATTGCGATTCCGGCCGCCGGCCTGCGCGCGCCAACGAACCTGGCGCCGTCGAACCGCCGGCTTGCATGGGGCCTGCTGGTCTCGCTGCTGCTGCATGCGGTGCTGCTGTCGCTGCAGTTCGGCATTCCCGGAATGCGGTCCGGAGCAGGGGGGCCGCTCAGCATCGTGCTGGCGCCGTCTGCCCTGACTGCGCCGCCGGCGCCCGATGTGGCGTCGGCGCCGGTGGCGCCCGCGGTGCCGGCAATCACGCCATTGCCTCCGGCGCCGCCTGTGCCGGTTGCCGATATGCCTGCCCCGGCCGTGCCTGGCGCCGCGGTTACGCGCCCGGCACCGGCGCCGGCCGCCACACCGCCGAGCCCGGCGGCGCCCAGCCCCGTGCCGCGCCATGGCTTCACGCTGCGCGATCCGCTGCCGGCCTTGCCTGCACCGCCCGCGCCCAAGCCCGCGCCGCCTGCGGGCCGCGTTCCGCGCCGCCGGTCGCGCCCGCGCGTCCAGCCCCCCGCGGAAACGCTGCGCACCGAGGTCATCGCGCGCGAGGCCAGCGAGGACCCGAGTTTCGTCTTCCCGCAGCCGGCCTTGCCGCAGCTCGCGGACGTGGAGGTGGCGCCTGCGCAGCCCGAGGAAAGCGCCGCGCCGGCGCCGCGGCTCGTACAACAGGAGGACGAGGAAGCCGCCGCCAGGTTGCGTGCGGAGGCGGAGCGCGAGCTTGCGCAGCAGCGCGAGGCGGACGAGGCGAAGAAGCTGGCCGAGAAGCAATTGGCCGAACAACAATTGGCCGAGCGACTACGCGCGGAGGAAATGGCGCAGCAGAAGCTGGCGGAACAGCGCCGCGCGGAGGCGCTGGTGCGTCAACAGCAGGCCGAGCAGCAACAGGCCCAGCAAGTGGCCGAGCAACGCCGCGTTGAAGAAATAGCCCGTCAACAAGTGGCGGACCAGCAGGCTCAGCAGCTAGCCGAGCGGCAAGGTGCCGAACAGCTTGCACGTCAGGTGCTGGCCGAACAGCAGCGCGCCGAAGCGCTGGCGCGTCGGCAACTGGACGAGCAGCGACGGACGCAACAGCTGGCTGAGCAACTTCGTGCCGAGGAACTGGCGCGTCAGCAATTGGCGGAACAACAACGGGCCCAACAGCTGGCCGAACAGCGCCGTGCCGAAGAAACGGCGCGCCAACAATTCGCCGAACAACAGCGGGCCCAACAATTGGCCGAGCAACGCCGTGCCGAGGAGCTGGCGCGCCAGCTGCTGGCCGAACAGCAACGCGCCCAGCAGCTGGCGGAACAGCGCCGCGCCGAAGAGCTGGCACGTCAACAGTTCGCCGAACAGCAACGCGCCCGCCAGCTGGCCGCGCAGCGCCAGGCCGAAGAGCGCGCCCAGCAGGAAGCTGCGCGCCAGCGCGCGGAGGAGCTGGCGCGTCAGGAGGCGGCGGAGGCGGAAGCGGCGCGGCGCCTGGCGCGCCAGGGGGATGCAGCCGGCCAGGCGGCGGCGGAACCCGGCGGCAGCGTCGCACGCGCCGACCGCGGTGCAGGCGCCGGACCGGACCAGGGAAGCGGTTTCGGCGGTGCGGGCGGTGCGCGCGGCTTGCCCGGGAGGGATTTCGGTTCGCGCGCGCGCGAGCTGCTGCGCGGCATCGATGTCGCCAAGGCGGTGCCGCCGGCGATCCGTGCCGCCGAGCAGGCCCAGCAGGCAGTGCGGCGCGCGCTGGCCGATGCCGCCCGCCGCGACGTGCCGCTCCGCATGTACATCGACAGCGTGCGCCAGAAGATCGAGCGCAACGCCACCGTCAGCCAGGTCCAGCTGTCGAGCCAGGCGGTGCACACCGATCCGGTGGTCAGCATCGCCATCCGCAGCGACGGCAGCATCGAGGAGGTGACCATCCTGCGTTCCAGCGGCCGTCCGGACATCGACGACATCGTGCGCCGCGTGATCCGTCTGAACGCGCGCTACGCCGCCTTTCCGGCGAACGTCGCCGCCAACTACGACGTGGTCGAATTGCGCCGGATCTGGACCTTTGCCGGCGCCCTTCGTTTAATCGAGGAAATGCGCTGAATCCCTGCCGAAAGGGAGTACTGCTGACCTAAGCCTGCCGTTTGACGTGCGCCAAAGCCATTCCGGGTAGGGGGCTTACCCTGACTCTGATCGCCAGAGGCTGGCAGCACATTTCGACAGGCAAGACATGAACGCTTCCAATAGGCAATTTCTGGCACGCGCTTGCGCCGCCGTGCTTGCGTCTGCTTTCGCCCTTGTTCTGACGGGCTGCGCGCCATCCATCCACTTCCGTTCCACGGACAGCGCTGCGGACGACCCTGCGCCGCCGACGGAGATGATCACCGAAAAGCTGATCGCCGCCGAGCGCCAGGCGCACCGGGAACAGGCCAACCAGGACCTCGACAAACTGCTGGTCCCGAATCCGCCGCCCTACGCCATCGGCAGCGGCGACGTGCTGACGATCGTGGTCTGGGACCACCCCGAACTGGCCGGCAATGCGATGAACACCGGTTCGCTCGTGCCCGACCCCAGCGGCGCGAATTCGGCGCCGCCGGGCTTCGTCGTCGACCACCAGGGCCGCATCCAGTTTC
Organism: uncultured Massilia sp.; assembly: GCA_913778765.1. GTDB lineage: Bacteria > Pseudomonadota > Gammaproteobacteria > Burkholderiales > Burkholderiaceae_D > Telluria. The sequence goes on from CAJYXO010000297.1 coordinate 14,413, forward strand.
CGCTGATCGGCATGGTCGGCGTCGAAGGGCAGACCGAAGAACAGGCGCGCGCGCTGCTGAGCACGAAGCTGGCGAAATACCTGGCCAATCCGAACGTCACGCTGCGGGTGCAGTCCTACCGCAGCAAGCGCGTGTACATCGACGGCGAGGTCAAGTCGCCCGGGCTGCAGGCCATCAACGACATCCCGATGACCCTGGTGGAGGCGATCAACCGCGCCGGCGGCCTGCTGCCCAGCGCCGACCAGAGCCGCATCGTGCTGGAGCGCGGCCAGCAGCGCTACCGCGTCAACCTGCGCGATCTGGTGCAGAAGGGCATCAATCCCGGCATGGTCATGCTGGCGCCGGGCGACGTCGTGCGCGTGCATTCGCGCGACGAGAGCAAGGTCTTCGTGTCCGGCGAGGTCATCACGCCGAAAGCCCTGACCATGCACGACGGCCGCCTCACCCTCAACGAAGCGCTCGGCGAAAGCGGCGGCATCAGCCCGCTGAGCGGGGATGCGCGCCAGGTCTACGTGGTGCGCAAGACCCCCGACCGCACCCGCGTGTTCCAGCTCGACGCCCGCGTGGCCGGCTCGCTGGCGATGGCCGAGGCGTTCGAACTGCAGCCGAAGGACATCGTCTACGTGGCCGCCACGCCGCTGGCCAACTGGAATCGCAACCTGAGCCTGCTGATCCCCGGCGCCCTGCCGTCGGCGGTGAGTGCGGCCAACCGCCCCTGACCCCCGTCCCTATTCGACAGCCCGACTTCAAGCAGGAGCCCGACCATGAGTACCCCTGGTGAGCCGCATCCCCTCAGTCCCGTCGTCCGTACCCCGCCCATCGTCAGCGTGCCTTTCGACCCGCGCGCGGTCGGCGGCCCGACCGAAGAACCTGCGTTCGACCTGAAAGGCTATCTCCACACGCTCTACGACAACCGCTGGCTGATCGGCGGCATCACCGCCTTCATCACCCTGGTGGCGGTGCTGTACGCCCTGGTCGCCATGCCGGTGTTCGAGGCCAACCTGATGATTCACGTCGAGGAAGAAAGCCCGAACGCCTCGAAGAACATCCTCAGCGAGGCATCCTCGCTGTTCGAGACCAAGAAGGCGGCCATCGCCGAGATGGAGCTGCTGCGCTCGCGCATGGTGGTCTCGCGCGCGGTCGACAACCTGCAGCTTTACATCGACGTGCAGCCGAAGTACTTCCCGATCGCCGGCTTCTGGTTCGCCAACCAGAACGGCAACGCGTTGTCGCAGCCGGGGCTGTTCGGTTATGGCGGCTACGTCTGGGGCGCGGAGAAGGCCGAGGTCTCCGTGTTCGAAGTACCCGAATCCTGGCTCGGGCGCGAGTTCGCGCTGACGTCGCTCGGCAACGAGCGCTACCGCTTTTCCGGCGGCGGCCAGCGCATCGTCTTCGACGGCAACGTGGGCCTGCGCTATCGCGTGCCCACCCCGGATGGCGTCATGGAGCTGAAAGTCGACAAGATGATGGCGAATCCGGGTGCGCGCTTCCGCCTGCGCCGCATCTCGCGCGTGGCCATGATCCAGGCAATCCAGACCGCCCTCGTCATTACCGAGCAGGGCAAGCAGTCCGGCGTGATCGAGGTCAAGCTGCAAGGCGAGAACGCGCGCCGTACCCACACGCTGCTCAGCGAGATCGGCCGCGAATACATGCGCCAGAACCTGGCCCGCAAGACCGAGGAGGCGGAGAAATCGCTGGCCTTCCTGAACCAGCAGCTGCCGATCCTGAAGCGCCAGTTGGAGCAGGCCGAAGACCGTTACAACCAGTTTCGCAACGAACACGGGACCGTCGACCTGCAGGAAGAGGCGCGCATGAGCCTGGCGCAGGCCGCAGCCGCGCGCGCCCGCCGCATCGACCTGATCCAGAAGAAGACCGAGCTGCTGGCCCGCTTCACGGAGGATCACCCGATCGTCGTCGCCATCAACCGCCAGCGCAAGGAAGTCGACGCCGAGATCGAGGAAGTCAACTCCCGCATCAAGGCCCTGCCGGTGCTGGAGCAGGACGAAGCGCGCCTGACCCGCGACATCAAGGTCAACACCGATCTCTACACGGCGCTGTCGAACACGGCCCAGCAGCTGCGCCTGATCTCCGTCGGCCGCGTCAGCAACGTGCGCATGGTCGACGCGCCGGTGCCGCCGGAAAAGCCGCTCAAGCCCAACCGTCCGCTGATCGTCGCGCTGGCGGTCGTCACCGGCCTGTTCCTCGGCACCCTGATTGCCTTCACGCGCAAGGCCATGATGGGCGGCATCGACGACCCCCAGAAGATCGAGCGCCTGCTGCGTGCACGCGTCGTCTACGCGACCATTCCCCACAGCAGCAACCAGGACAAGCTGATGCGCAAGGCCAAGGGCGACGGCGGCGCCCTGCCGCTGCTGGCGCGGGTGATTCCCGAAGACGCGGCGGTCGAAAGCCTGCGCAGCTTCCGCGCCGCCCTGCAGTTCGCCATGCCTCACTTCAGGAACAACATCGTGATGTTCGCCGGCCCGACCCATGGCCTGGGCAAGTCCTTCGTCTCCGCCAATTTCGCCGCCGTGATGGCGGCGAGCGGCAAACGGGTGCTGCTGATCGACGCCGACATGCGCAACGGCCAGCTGCACCGCTACTTCGGCGTCAAGCGCGAGCGCGGCCTGTCGGACGCCATCCTCGGCAAGCTGCATGTCGACGAGGTGATTCGCCACGACGTGGTGGAAAACCTCGACTTCGTGGCCACCGGCGAACTGCCGGCGAACCGCTCGGAATTCCTGCTCCACCTGAACTTCGGCAGCCTGCTCGAGCAGGTCAGTGCGCATTACGACCTGGTGCTGATCGACCCGCCGCCGCTGCTCGCGGTGGCCGACGCCCTGATCATCGGCACCCACGCGGGCGCCGTCTTCATCGTCGCGCGCTCGGGGCGGACGAACGAGTCGGAAATCAACGAGTCGATCAAGCGCCTGAACCATGCCGGCATCTCGCCGCAGGGCGTGCTGTTCAACGACCTGGCGCCCCGCCTCGGCACCTACGGCGCCTACAACCGGCTCGGTACCGCCGGCCAGATCGGCTTCTCCGCCAGCTGAACCTCCCATTGGACCTATTGGCCGGCCCCGTCGCGGGCCGGTTGTCTTTGGGGCCAAGTACTTCGCGCTGCATGAATCGATACGTCACGCGTTGGCAGGTTCAATGTACCTGAGGCAGTGCGCGTGCGCTGCAACGAGAGAGGACAGCAGGCGGTACGGAGGAGGGGCGGAAAGGAACAGAGGTGACGGGCTGGCAAAACGAAACGGCATGCTCCGCTGGCCGCGGGACACGCCGTCTGAATCACTCCGCCGAACCGGAGGCAATGGCGGGGCTGGCAGGTTGCTGCACGGCGTTCTTGATAGCGCGGCGGATCCGGAAGGTGTGGGCTTCGAACAGGCGGTAGGACAGGTAGGCGGCCGCCAGCAGCGCGCTCAGCATCCCGAAGTACACGGCGTAGTCCAGGGGCGCGTCGACGGCGAGGCGGCTGCGCCCGAATTCCTGTTCGCCCAGGTAACGCAGCAGCTTGATCGTGGGGATATGGATCACGTACAAGGTGAAGGAAAACTCGGACAGCTGCTGCGCGACCTTCGCCACGCCGCGGGAGAACGCCGAACGCAGCAGTAGCGGGCGCTGCAGCGATGCCAGGATGAACAGCAGGGGCAGGCTGTAGACGAGGTCCTGCAGGAAGGAGGCGAAGGTCAGGTCGTCGTTGCTGCCGTGGATGCGGAAGTACACCGAGCAGGAGGCGCCCGCCAGGACCAGCGCGACGCGCAGGCCGTTGCCGCACTCGATGCGCACCCGCGAGAACAGGGCGCCCAGCAGCCACAGCGCGAAGTACAGGGTGATCTCGCCCGGTAACGCGCCGGCGATCAGCACCAGGGCGATGGCGGCAGCGGCCTGGCGCAGGCGGCTGCGCGCCATGAACACGGCCAGCAGCAGCGGGAACTGGATGTAGTACCAGGATTCGTTGGCCAGGCTCCATAAGGCATAGTTACCGCCGAAGTTCTTCACCAGCACGGTCTGCAGGCCCAGCAGGTTGCCGAAAAAGCTGGCGGCGGAGTATTCGTTCACGGCGGCGAAGTCGGCGCGTCCCGGATCGGCTTCGGCGATGACAATGCCGACCGCCAGCATCAGGCACATGGCAGGCAGCAGCACCGTCCACAGGCGGGTGGCGCGATCGATCGCATAGGACAGCAGGGCGCCCGGCTGACCGATGCGGTTGAGCAGGCTGCCGCCGACCAGCCAGCCGCTGATCAGGAAGAACACGACCACGGCCTGGTGGCCGAAACCGGTGGCGAAGGCCAGCAGCTGGTAGTACAGGGGGGGATCGACCATTCCTTTCAGCCCGGGGAACATCTCGGAACGCAGGTGGGCGGCTGCGACCTGGAGCGCGGCCAGGCCGCGCATCAGCGAGATCAGCAGGGAGTGGACAGACTGGCTGTCCAGCTGGCTCTGTCGCTGCCAGTGGATGGTGGGAAGGGCGTTGCTGCTCATGATATCTCCCGCTAGAAGCAATGAAAGAATAGGGAAAAGCGGGCTAGCCGCAGTGGTCCCAGGGCGTGGGCCGCGGATTGCCGGACAGGGCCAGTGCCACCTTGACCATCCACCAGCCCACCGACACCCGCCGCATCAAGAGGACGACGCCGATGCAGGTGACTGCGCAGAACAGGACGGCCTTGCCCGGCGGGGGCACGGCGACATCCCCGGCAAGGTGGATCCCGCACACCGCAGCGCCGGCGCCGATCAGCCAGCCGCCCAGCGCTTCGGCGACGGTGTGCTCGCCGGCGTGGACCAGGGCCGCGGCCACCAGGCTCCCGAGCGCCACGGTGGCGGCCGTGCCGGCCAGGCGCAACCTGGAACCGCAGGGCCGCAGCAGCAGGAACACCAGCGTCGGAAAGACGGCCGTGAAACTGGCCGCGTGGCCGCTGACGGCCTTGTAGTCGAGCGCCGGCAGGCGGGTCGCCCAGCCGAGGAAGGCGATCTTGGTGGCCGCCACCAGCGCCAGGGCCAGGCCGAACACCAGGCACCAGCCGACGGCGGCGCGCCAGGCTCGGGCCGCCAGCAGCCAGGCCGCGACGGCGCCTGCCGCCGGCACGGTCAGGCCCAGGTCGCCCAGGTGGAGGATGTCGGACCAGGACATGGGCGCCTCACCGCAGGATGGCCGCAAGGGTCCGGAAGATGATGCGCAGGTCGAGCCAGAACGAACGCTCGCGCACGTAGCGCTGGTAGTACTCGAGCTTGACCGGCAGGATGTTCTCGATATAGGCGCGTTCGGGGTCGGCAGCCTGGCCGAGGATCGCGCTCTCGTCCCTGTACAGGATGGCGGCCAGGTCGGTGACGCCGGGCGCGACCGACAGCACGGTGTTGCGGACCGCCGGCGGATAGCATTCGACGTAGCGCGGCACTTCCGGACGCGGCCCCACCAGGCTCATCGTCCCTTCGAGCACGTTCAACAGCTGGGGCAGCTCGTCGAGCTTGTAATGGCGCAGGAAGTGGCCGGCCCGCGTCACGCGCGGATCGCGTCCCACCGTGATCTGCCGGCCGCTATCCGGACGCTCGGCCATGGTACGGAATTTGTAGATCTCGAAGGGTAGGCCATGGCGCCCGACCCGCACCTGGCGGAACAGCACCGGCCCAGGAGAATCGACCTTGATCCACAGCGCGATCGCCAGCAGCAGCGGCGCCAGCAGGAGCAGTCCGGCGCCGGCCGCCAGCAGGTCGAACAGGCGCTTGATGGCCATCCTGGTCATCCCAGCAGCTCGCGCACGGCGGCAACGACCCGGTCCTGGTCGGCGTCGCGCATCTTCGTGTACAGCGGCAGGCTCAGGATCCGCTCGTAGCAGCGTTCGGCGACCGGGAAGCGTGACGGCGACAGGTCGCAGGCATCGCGCCACACCGGCTGCCGGTGCAGCGGAATGAAGTGCACGCTGGTGCCGATGCCGCGCTGCGACAGTTGCAGGATCAGTTCGTCGCGCGCCATCTCCGCCTGCGGGGCCAGGCGCACCGGGTACAGATGCCAGGCGTGGGTGTTGCCGGCAGCGGTGTCGGCGCCGGCCGGGAGTTCGAGCGGCAGGCCGTCCAGGGCTTCATGGTAGCGCAGCGCCATCTGCTCGCGGCGCTGCCAGAAGCGGTCGATCTTGCGCAATTGCTGGATGCCGATGCTGGAGGCGATGTCGGTGAGGTTGTACTTGAAGCCGGCCGCCACCACCTCGTAATACCAGGCCGGGGTGCGCGAGACGTAGCGGTTGAAGGCATCCTGGCTGATGCCGTGCAGCCGCATCAGGCGCACCCGGCGCGCCAGCTCGGGGTCGCGCGTGACCACCATCCCGCCTTCGCCGGTGGTCATGGTCTTGTTGGCATAAAAGCTGAACACGGTGACGTCGCTGTCCAGGGTGCCGACCAGGCGGCCCTTGTAGCGGGTCGGGAAGGCGTGGGCGGCATCCTCGACCACGCGCAGGCCGTGGCGCCGCGCCAGGGCCAGCAGGGCGTCCATGTCGCAGGCCAGGCCGGCGTAGTGGACCGGAATGATGGCGCGGGTGCGCGGCGTGAGCGCGGCTTCGACGGCGCCGACGTCGATGTTCATGGTCACCGGATCGACGTCGACGATCACCGGCTGCGCCCCGAGGTAGCGCACCACTTCCGCGGTGGCGGTGAAGGTGAAGGTCGGCACGATGATCTCGTCGCCGGGGCCGATGCCCAGGGCTTCCAGCGCCAGGTGCAGGCCTGCGGTGGCCGAATTGACGGCGATCGCTTCCACGTCGCCGCCCAGGTAGTCGCGGAAGTCCTGCTCGAACTGGCGGGTGGCGGGTCCGGTCGTCACCCAGCCCGAGCGCAGGCAGGCCACCACGGCCTCGATCTCGGCTTCGTCGATGTCGGGCAAGGCGAAGGGCAGGAAGGGCGGCGGCGCGGCTTCGCTTGCGGCGACATCCGCAACGGCAGGTGCGGCGGCATCGGTGCGGGCGGCGGTGGAGGTCTCATGTTCAGCCATGGCTAGGTTCTCCGGCAAAGGCGTTCAGGAAGCGCCGTCCGAGGACGGGCCAGGTGTGGTGGTCGAGGGCGTAGCGCCGGCCGCGCTGGCCGAGCACGGCCCGGCAGTCGGGCCCGAGGGCAAGCAGGTTCAGGATGCCGTCCGCCACCGCCTGCGGATCTTCGGGCGCGACCGTCAGCCCACAGCCGGCCTCGGCGACCGGGTCGTTGCCGGCATCGACGGCGTGCAGGATGGGGCGGGCCGCCATCATGTAGTCGATCAATTTGTTGGGCGATATGCCGAAGCGGTACAGGGGCTGGCGCCGCCAGCCGATGTAGGCCAGGTCGATCGCCTGCAGCAGGGCCGGCACGAGGGCCTTCGGCACCGGGTCGAAGAAGTGGACGTTGGGCAGGGCCATTCGCACGGCCTGGCGCAGCAGCCCGGGCTTGTCGGGACCGGCGCCGACCAGGACGAAGGCCACCGGGTGTTCGCGCAGGCGGTCGGCGGCGTCGAGCAGGGTTTCGAGGGCGTTCGAGATGCCGTGGGTACCGGCATAGCCGACCACCAGCTTGCCCTGGCGGCGCAGTTCGCGCAGGGTGGCGTCGAGCGAGGCCGGCAGCACGGTGGCCTGCGTTTCCCACTCGCTTGGGTCGACGCCGTTCGGCACCAGGTGCAACTTGGAGGGCGCCATGCCGTGCGCTTCCAGGTGTTCGCGCACGCGCGGCAGGATCGAGACGATGGCGTCGGCGCGGCGGCAGGCGAAGTTCTCGGCGGCCTGCAGCAGCATGATGAAGGGATGCCAGCGCGAGTAGCCGCCCAGTTCCATCGGTGACAGCGGCCACAGGTCGTGCACTTCGAACAGCAGGCGCGCGCCGGCCAGGCGGGCGATCCGGTGGGCCGGCCAGATATCCAGCGGATAGGTGCTCGAGGCGATCACGACGTCGGGCTTCAGGCGCGCTGCCAGCGCCGGCCCCTCCCTGAGCAGGCGGGCGACGAAAGCCGCCATGTTGCGGACCCGCGCCAGACCGTTGCCGCGATAGGCCGGCGTGGCCAGCCACAGGTAATCGATGCCGTCGATGGTTTCCTGGAGCTGCGCCGCGCCGTCCAGCGCGGGCGCCTGGGTCCGCACGTGCGATTCGGACGAGGCGACGATCGTCACCCGGTGCCCGAGCCGCACCCATTCGCGCGCCAGGTAATAGGGCCGGTATTCCATGCCGTGCCGTACCGAGCCGGCGTAGTGGTTGATCAGGAGGATGTCCATGTGCGCCACACCAGTTCTTCGGCCAGGCGCACCATGTTGCAGCGGGTGCTTTCCAGCCAGTTGGTTTCCCATTGCACGGGATGGGTCAGGAAGCAGACGCGCTGGTGCTGGCCCAGCGCGGCGAACGGCGACATCGGGTAGTAATAGACCGGGTAGGGGCGGTCGCTGATGTACAGGTCGAAATGGCGCAGCAGCTCGCTGTCGTAGGATTCGCATTCGATGCCGCAGCGGCGCCGCAGCTGCTCGTCGCGCAGCAGTTCGTGGTTGATGACCTTCAGCCTGCGGTTGGCGAAGTCGCCGTGGCTGGCCACCGTCGTCATCGGCATGCCGAGCTGGTCGCGGATGCGGCTGAAATTGCGCGCGAACAGCTCGCGGATTACCGGGAAATGCCGGCGCACCTCGTCGCCGCAGCGCAGCCGGTGACGCTTGGCGTAGGTCGCGACTTCCTCGTAGTGGTAGCTGGCTTCGCCGCCGGCCGCTTCGATGTCGCGCATGAAGCCGTAGTCGAGCGTGCTGAGACGGAAGTAATAGCTGGCCTGCACGCCGTGCTTGACCTCCAGCGCGAACATCTTGCGCGCCGTGCGCAGGTCGCTGTCGATGTCGTGGCGGTGCACCAGCACCTTGCCGACATCGAGGTCGGCATGGACGTCGCGGTAGAAGGCGCGCACCGACAGCTGCCGGTAGCCGCTCTGCGCGGCCTTGACCAGCAGGGCTTCGTATTCCGCCATCCGGGACGGCATCAGGTAGTCCGCATACAAGCGGTGGAGCAGGGTCTTCATTGCAGGCTGTACTTCACGCGAAAGGGCTGGTAACCGAGGATGCGCTTGAACTGCTGGAGCCCGGGCTGGGCCCCGAAAAAAGTGTCGTACATGACGTAGCGGACCTGCTTGCGTTCGAGCAGGCGGGAGACGATGTCGACCATGAGCAGGTGCATGATGCCGTCGTTGTTGCGGATGCCGATCAGCTGGGAGAAGGCGCTGAAGTTGCCGTAGCGGCCGATGTTGGCGTAGGCCACCAGCCGGCCCTCGGCATTGAACACGCCGTAGTAATCGAAGTGGTCCTGGCGTTCGAAGCGGGCGGTCTTCTCGCGGTACTTCCGGTCCATCGGCCGGCCCTGGCGTTCGTCCAGCGAGGTGTTGATGGCGTGGATGGCGTCGACGTGCTCGTTGCGGTCGATCTCGGTGCAGACGTAGCCGCGCGAGCGCGCCCGTTTGGCGTGCCAGGCGCCGCGGTTCTTGCCCCGGATGTCGTCCAGGTAGGCGGACGGACCGTCGAAGCGCCCGAGGTCGATCAGGGCCGCGCCCATGGTCTTGTTGCCGATGATCCTGTAGCGCGGATGCGGACGCGTGTAATAGCGGTAGGTCTTGGGGATGTCGTCGGGGTCGATGCCGGCATCGAAGTCCAGGTGTGCCACGGGAAGCCGCAGCAGCTGGCGCAGGGTGTCGACGTGGCGCAGGATGGCGTTCATGGGCGGTCGAGGCAGAGTGAAGTGGTGGAAGTGGTCAGCGCTGCGAGCCGGTCGTAGAAGGCCGCCAGCTTGTCGGCTTCGCCGCGCCAGTGATAGCGGCTGTGGACGGCGCGGCGGCCGTTTTCGCCCATGCGCCGGGCTTCCAGCGGATGGCGGCAGAAGTGGTCGATCGCCGCCGCGATCGCGGCCGGGTCGCCGGGGTCGACGCAGACCCCGCAATCGTTGCCTTCGACGATCTCCTGCCACAGCGGAAAGCGCGAGGCGATCACCGGCAGGCCTGCCGCCATGTACTCGAACATCTTGACCGGCAGCGCGTCCAGGTAATTCACGACCGGGTGCAGGGTGACGAGGCCGGCCATCGCGCGCGCCATCGTGCGCTGCACGCCGGCGCGGTCGAGGTGGCCGTGGGCGTCGACCCGCTCCCATCCGGCGTACACCTTCACTTCCCGTTCCAGCGCCGGCTCGGCGAAGCTGCCGGCCAGGGACAGGCGCGCCGGCGACTGCAGCAGCTCGCAAGCCTGCACCAGTTCGCGGATGCCGCGGATCGCCGAAATGCTGCCGACGTAGCAGACTTCCATCGCCTTGCGGCGCCAGTCCGGCGCCGTGTCGAATTCCTGCAGTACCGGGTAGTTGTTGACGTCGACGGTGTTCGGATGGATCGTCGCCAGCCGCGCGCGGATGAAGGGCGTGGCCGCGATCAGGCCGTCGAAGCGGCGGCAGGCGCGGCGTTCGTAGGCGGCGAAGGCGGACGACAGCAGACGGCGCGACAGCCTGCCGAGATAGGGCTTGGCCAGCAGCTGGGCGGGGACGTCCTCGTGCGAATCGAACACGACCCGGCGGCCGCGCCGCTTCAGGCGCAGGCCGGCCGGAATCAGCTCGGGGTCGTGCAGCTGGTAGACGTCGGCATCGAGCGCCAGCGCGGCGCGCCACACGCGGCCGGTGGTCCGCAGCGCGCGTTGCAGGCGGCCCGCCGGGCGCCCGACGTCGACGATCCGCACGCCCTCGAGCAGCTCGTCGCCGCGGCCGTCCGCCACGACCAGCGTCACCTCATGCCCCCGTGCCGCCAGGCTGCGGCACTGCTTGACGAAGATCCTCGTATCGTAGCGGGGATGGGCTGACGTTAAGTGGACGATATTTGCCATATTTCCTCTCGAACCGGTATTGCGCGTAGGCGCCGAGGGAGGCGCCGATCAGCATGTCAGTGAAGAAGTGGGACGAAATCAGGAGCAGGACCGTGACGCAGGCCAGGGAAAAGCCGAGGATGAATTCCGGGCGCCGCCGCCCGGCCAGATACTCCTTGAAGAACATCGGAATCGCGGGGACGATCGTGATCGCGAGCACGTAGACGAAGCCGAGCAGACCCAGGTCGACCCAGGCCGACAGCACGTTGTGCGAGTAGTAACCGGGCGCATAGCTGGCGTAGTCGCCCAGGATCGGGTGGGCGGCGATGGTCTGGCGCGCGTATACGGTGAGGTGATGGCGCTTGTTGGCGGAAGTCGAATGCGACAGGTCGACCAGCTCGAGGATGCGGCTCTCCGGCAGGGAGGCGATGATGTCGTCGAGGTGGACGTAGATGGCCATGCCGATCACGACGGCCAGGCCGAGGAAGAGCATCTTGTGCCGCGAAAAATAGAATTCGATGATGGGGATCGCGAACAGCAGGGCGGCGAACTCGCTGCGCGCCGTGTTCACGAACAGGGTGGCGGCGCCGACGCCGTACAGCACCAGGCGCAGCGGCAGCGAGCGGGTGTAAGCGACCACCGGCAGGAAGGTCATCAGGTAGGAGCGGGCGAAGCCCTGGTAGGTGGCCAGGCTTTCGGCGTCCCTGGCAATGCCCAGCGCGCCCAGGTAGAACACGCCGTTGACGGAAAAGCTGAAGGCGATGGCCGACATCCCGGCCAGGCTGGCGAAGGCCATCAGGCGGAACTGGCGGTGTTCGAAGTCGACGAAGGTGAACATGATGAAGGTGTTCACCATGAACAGGATGCAGACCAGGTGGTTGACGACGATGGCGCGGTTGGCGCCGGCCGCCGCATTGACCGCGATGACGGCCAGGAAGTAGGCGTTGAACAGGCCGTAATGCAGGTCGATGCCGGACAGGTGGCGCGGATCGCGCCGGGTGCGCCGGTAGTAGACGAGGCACAGCGGCAGCATGTAGGCGATCGAGATCGGCGAGAAATAGCCGCCCAGGAAGGCGCCGGTGGTGCCGGTGCCCAGCAGGGTGTGGTAATAGAAGAAACCGGGGAACAGCAGGAAGAACGCCGAGTTCAGCAGAAGCTGTTCGCGTGCGGTGGTGCCGTACCGGTAGGTCGTGGCGTTCATGCTCGTCCCCTCATGCCGCCGCCAGCCGGTTCTGCGAGCACTGGTAGGACATGCGCAGGTACACCAGGTAGAGCATCGAATAGCCGATCGTGTACCACAGCACGTTCTCGCGCAGCGAGCCCGGGGCCAGGAAAGCGCACAGGGTCATCAGGAACAGGGCGACCTGCCACAGCAGATCGACCTTCTGGCGGCCGGTCACGAAGAACACGTAGCTGAGCGGGCTGGCGATGAAGTTCAGGAAGCACAGCGGCGCCAGGATCTGCGCCAGCTCGCCGGCCGGGCGCCAGTTCTCGCCGAAGGCAAAGGCGAACAGCTGCGGCGAGAACAGCAGCAGCACCACGGCCGGGCCAATGCCGAGCAGAGACAGGGCCTTGAAGGTGTAGCGGTAAGCACGCCGGCAATTGCCGAGC